>JBGSTS010000167.1:0-13892 GCA_041736435.1 Desulfobacterales bacterium
GTGGTGGCCCCTTTCTCTGATTTTGATAGTAATTTCGATTTCTTGGACGATTTCGTTATACTATCAGATACCAGAAAAGTCCACTACAAAATGCGCTTTTTTTATGCAATCCAACTAGTTACCACCGCGGATGGACACTAGATAAATTCGGAACCGAACTTTATCTCCAATACAGGTTGTATTCGCTGGACCGCGACTCCGGGCCCAGCGTCGAAGACATCAATGTCGGAACGGTCGGGGCCAGGGTCAAATTCTGATGTATATTCGATGCCGTCACAGAACGAACCTCTACCGGCCGGCGCTTTGCCTGCTGATCTTGCTTTGGATCATCGGTTGCAGCGGCCTAACGCCCTACCAACCCCGCAACCACCGCGAGGAGGGTCCGGAAAGAGGGGTTTTCACGGGGTCCAAGGGGGAGCTGGCCATCCCCTTGCCGGGAGACCGCACCCCGGAAAATATGCCGGCACAACCGACTCCAGTGCAAACACCGGTGAGCGAGTAGATTCTGAGGAAAAATCCAATGGGAACCAAACTGTTGTGGGCAGTTGTCTTCTACGCGGCCCTTCTGCTTTTTTCAGCCCCGTGCGCCTGGTGCGCCAAACTGCCAAAAGCGACCCCGGCGCCGGCCAAGGAGCCGTCCCCCACCGAACTGGCCGCGGGAGAGGTCGACCCCTACCTGGCCACGCTGACCGACGCGCAGGCGCGCAAGGTCCTGGGGCAGGTCCTGAAGCAGTCGGCGGTTGAGAAGTCCGGTCCGAAGGACTCCGGCGCGAGTTGGCTGATGATCGGGCCCGCCTTCTTCGGCGCCGCGCAGAAGGTGACCGGCGCCAGAGAGCATCTGCGCACCTATTTCTTTTCGACCGCCGCAGAGACCACGCGAGCCGAGGAGCTCTTCGACACCCTCTCCGAGCAGAAGAGCTGGGGGGCCCTCTTCGGCCGATTGGCCGTCGTGGTCGCCATCATCGGCTGCGGCCTCGCCCTGCGCCGGCTCTTCGCACAGAAGACGGCCGGTGTCAGGGACCAACTGCTTGGTTCGGTTCGCCTGGGGAAAGCGGAGTTTTTCGGCCGGGTAATGACGCGGCTGCTGCTTGAACTCGTCGGGGCCGTCGTGTACGTGTTTTCCACCTTCGCGCTCTTCGTGCTCTTCTTCCAGCCCCAGGAGACAGGATACGTATTCGTCGCATCCTATCTCGTGGTGAGCTATTACGCCGTGCTCATCGCCTTGATCTCGCGCGTTATCTTCTCCCACGCCGCGCCGGCGCTGCGGCTTTTCCCGATGCCCGACGACCTCGCACGGTTTTTTCACCGCTGGCTGCTGTGGATCATACTCTCCTCCGGCGTTGTGGTCGCTACGAGCTCGGTGTTCGACCGGCTGGGCGGAACCCGCGAGCTTTACCTGCTGCTCTACAGCTTGGCCGGCGCGCTTGTCATCTTTTCACTAATCGTGATGGTCTGGCAAAAGCGCACACCCGTCGCCCAGGCCATCATGGGCGGGGACAACACTGCCGGCAAAACCGGCACGCCCATCCGCCGGTTTCTCGCCCGCTCCTGGCACTGGCTGGCGATGCTCTACATTCTCTGGATGGGGGTGGACTGGGTCGCCGGGGTTATCCTGGAGGGGCGCCTTACCCTGCTGAACCTGATTCTGAGCATCTTTATCATCCCCATCTTCTTCGGGCTGGACCAGTGGGGCCAGCGCCTGCTTAAAATCGCCGCCGGGGAGGCTCCGCCCCTTATACCCCTGACCGGGTATGCGGAAGAGGACCCGGCGCAGAAGCCGGCGGAGGAGACTCAAGAGCGCTTCCGCAGCTATGTACCGCACATCCGTCGCGCCTACCGGGCCGTCCTCGTGGCGTTCGCGTTTTTCATCGTGCTCCGCTTCTGGGGCATCGATCTGCCGCTGGGCCGGGTCTTTACCCAGGGAGTGTTCAGCGTCATCATAACCCTGGCGCTCGGGCTGATCGCCTGGCAGATCATCAAGGCCCGCATCGACCGCAAGATCAAGGATGAAACCCTGGCGGGGGATGAGGAGGCGGCCGAGGAGGGCGGCGGGCCTGGCGGCTCGCGCGCGGTGACCCTTCTCATGCTGCTGCGAAAGTTCATCCTGGCGGTGCTCTTCGTCATCGTCTCGCTGATCACCCTCTCCTCCATCGGGGTCGACATCGCACCCCTGATCGCAGGCGCCGGGGTGGTGGGACTTGCCATCGGCTTCGGTTCCCAGACCCTGGTGAAGGACATCATCGCCGGGATCTTCTTTCTGACCGAGGACGCCTTCCGCATCGGGGACTACGTCGAGGCGGGCAGCGCCAAGGGCACAGTCGTCCAGATGTCCCTGCGTTCGCTTAAAATGCGCCACCCGCGCGGGATGCTCTACAACGTCCCCTTCGGCGACCTGAAGACGGTGACCAATTTCAGCCGGGACTACATCATCACCAAGCTCGACGTGCGCCTGCGCTTCGACGCCGACCTCGAAAAAGTTCGCAAAATAATCAAGAAGATCAACAAGGAAATCATGCAGGACGAGGAGAACCGCTCAGCACTCCTGAGCGACATCAAGTCCACCGGCGTGCGCCAGATCGACGACTCGGCCCTGATCGTGCGGGTGAAGTTCAAGACCGTGCCGGGCAAGCAGTTCGGGTTACGCCGGGAGATCTTCGCCCGCCTGCAGAAGGCCTTCCAGACGAGCGGGATCGAGTTCGCTCACCGCAACGTAACAGTGTACCTGCCGCCGGAGATCCAGTCAAAACCGCTGAGCGAGATGACCGAAAAAGAGATCAAGGCGCTCGAAGCCGGGGCCGCGGCCGCGGCGGCGATCGCCCAGGCCGAGGAGGAACAAAAGGCGAAGGCGAAGCCGGAAAAGAGCTGAGGCCGGCTGCATTTCTGCCCACAGGAGGTGTCGGTATGAAGTTTTTTCGAATCGGGATGCTGTTGGTGGCTGCGGCGCTGCTCTTCGGCTGCGCCAGCAAGATGAACGATGTCCGGCTCGGCATGACCCGCGAAGAGGTCGTTGGCGCGGTGGGCTCCCCGAGCAGCACCAGCGAGATGGGCAACACGACCTTCTTGAAGTACCAGTTGTGCAGCGACTGGATCTTTACCGACCGCTACTACGTGCGCCTGACCGACGGCAGAGTGGATGCGTTCGGCCGAGTGGGGGATTTCAACTTGGGCTACTGAGACCACCCCCGGTAGAGCGTGAACGCAGCGAGGGGCGGCCGGACCGACCTTCCGCAGGATGTTTGCACCTTCACATAGGACCAAGGTCCTATTTCACTCACCCTGTACTCCCTATAAAAAGAACATCAAAAATTAAGTCCACTGTGTTGGTCGTTCATCTAAAATGGGGGCTGGCACTGTCCGGCCCAGGGCCGGCACAACCATCGGCAGCGCCAGAGGTACCGGCATGATCGATCCATCCGTATACGATAAAACCGCTGTGCTCAAGAACGGGGTCGAGGTCAAGGTGCGCTCGGTCCGGCCGGACGACAAGAAAAGATTCGTCGCGGCCTTCAAGAAGCTTGACCCCGAGACGATCTACACCCGATTCTTCCATCACAAAACAATGTTGACCGACGAGGAGCTGAAATCCGCCACCGAGCTCGATTTCGAGAACGGGGTCGCTTTGGCGGTTACGATCGGAGAGGAAAAGGATGAGGTGATCATTGGGGCCGGACGCTACGTCGTCATCGATGAAACCTGCGATGCGAGAGACGCGGAGGTGGCATTCACGGTCGAGGAAGACTACCACCGCCAAGGAATCGCCCGTATTCTGCTGCAACACCTGACTCTGATTGCCCGCGAAAAAGGCCTGTCCCGCTTCGTGGCCGAGGTCCTTCCTGGAAACAAGGGCATGCTCACGGTTTTCTCCCGCAGCGGGCTGCCCATGAAAACCGTGCATGGAGGAGACGCCGTGCATGTGACCCTGGCGCTTGAGGGGGAAGGGCCTTGATCCTTGCCGAACGTGTGATCCAGTCCAACAAGGGAGGTATCCTCCATGCTCATGTTTTTTGCATGCGTGGGAACGCTCATCCTCGGCTACTTCATTTACGGCAGCCTTGTCGACCGGCTTTTCGGCTCTAACCCTGCCCGGAAAACGCCGGCAGTAACCCTGGAAGACGGGGTGGACTATGTCAAACTGCCGCCCTGGAAGATCTTTCTGATCCAGCTGCTGAACATCGCCGGGCTCGGCCCGATCTACGGCGCTATTCTGGGGGCCCTCTACGGGCCGGTCGCGCTGCTGTGGATCGTGTTCGGGTGCATATTTGCAGGCGCCGTCCACGACTATTTCTCCGGCATGCTGTCGGTCCGCTATGACGGACAGAGTGTCCCCGACGTGGTGGGCCGTCACCTGGGAAACGGCTTCAAGCAGTTCATGCGCGGCTTTTCGGTGATTTTGCTCATCCTGGTGGGGGTGGTCTTTTTCCTCGGGCCGGCCGAACTTTTGCAAAGCTTGACCGGGATCGACAAGCAAATATGGACCGGGATCATTATCGCCTACTATTTTTTGGCCACCATCATGCCCGTGGACAAAATCATCGGGCGCATCTACCCGGTCTTCGGCGCCGTACTCATTTTCATGGCGGTCGGGACGATCAGCATGCTCATGATCGAAGGCTACGAACTCTATCCTGTCAAGACCCTGCAGAACCTGAACCCGCAGGAACTGCCCCTGTGGCCGCTCATGTTCATCACCATCGCCTGCGGGGCGATCAGCGGGTTTCATGCCACCCAATCCCCGATGATGGCGCGCTGCCTGCCCAACGAGCGCCAGGGCCTTCCCGTGTTTTACGGGGCGATGATCGCCGAGGGAATCATTGCCCTTATCTGGGCGACACTCGCCATCTCCTTCTTCTCGACGCCAGGGCTTCTGAACGACGCGTTAATAGAAGGGGGTCCCGGGCTTGTCGTCAACAAGGTATGCACGACCCTGCTTGGCAGTGCGGGCGGGGTGCTCGCGATTATCGGGGTGGTCGTGCTGCCGGTCACCTCGGGCGATACCGCCTTCCGCAGCGCCCGGCTCATCGTTGCCGATGTGTTAAAAGTTTCCCAGAAGGAGACGTTTAAACGGCTATCCATTGCCGTTCCCCTGTTTCTGGTGGGGGTTTTGATTTCGTTTTCGGACTTCGGGATGATTTGGCGCTATTTCGGCTGGGCCAACCAGACGCTGGCCGTCTTTGTTCTCTGGACGGCAGCGGTTTACCTGGCGGACCTTCGTAAATTCCATTGGATCGCAACGATCCCGGCGATTTTCATGACCGTCGTCGTGACGACTTTTATCGCCAATTCGACCATCGGATTCAACCTGCCGATGCCGTTGGCGACCAGCATCGGCATCGGCGCAGCGGTTGTGGCATGTGTCGGGTTTTTCTGGAGGGTGCGGCGGATCCCATCGGCTTCCGAAGCGGCGATTACGGAGAAACCCTTATGATCTGCTACCGTGGGAGTAATGCCATGAAGAGGTTATGCCTGATGATCGCCTGCGGTTTCTCTCTGCTCAGCCCTGTTCAGGCCAGTGCCCAGGACAAGAGCGGTGCATGGACCGGTGTCGTCACCGAGGCGGCCTCCGACTGCCAAAACATCGTAAAGGCTAATCCGGGCAAGTACCGGCTCACCTTCGTCCAGAAGGGCGATGAGCTGATGATCATGGAAACCCAGGCCAGGCGGCCGTATCGAGGTTTTTTTGACAGCGACAACCCCGGCCATATCCAGGTCCGTGGAACCTATGCGGAGGCCGGAGGTTACGTCTCGGAGGAGGTGTCGATCCAATTTGATGATTCCAACTCCGGCACGGGTCAATCGGTGTGGCGATGGTCCGACGGCTGGCATCAATGCGGAGGCCGCTTCCGCTTCATCCTTAAAAAAGGTCCAGATTAGCAAGTTACTGCCCGCCCACTAAACGTGTCACCAAAACGATGAGATTATCCTTGCCAATTCAAAGCGGAATAAAAGAAATTGTGCAAAATTTTCCATGTTTCTAAGAGGTTTTCCCTAACACCCGTCTCCTTCAGGTTCGGTAGATGCGGTAGTCGATCTTGTACTGTTGCGCCTTGTAGGCGAACTTGCGCACGGTGGTCTGCAGAATGTTGGCGGCGTTGGTGATGTTGCCCCGGGTGTTCTTGAGAGCGTCGATGATCATCTCCCGCTCCAGGTTGGCGACCGCCTCCTCCAGCGAGAGCGCCGGCAGAGTGCCGGACTCCTTGCCGGTCTGAAGGGTCGGCGGCAGGTGGTAGCTGTGGATGACTCCTTCTTCGCAGAGCAGCACGGCGCGCTCGATGCAATTCTCGAGCTCACGCACGTTCCCCGGCCAGTGATACTGCATCAGCATGTCGATCGCAGGTGTTGAGAAGCGCCGGATCTCCTTGTGGTTCTCCTTGGCGTATTTTTCCAGGAAATAATCGGCCAAGAGCAGGATGTCGGTCTTGCGCTCGCGCAGGGGCGGCATGTAGATGGGAAAGACGTTCAGGCGGTAATAGAGATCGCCCCGGAAGGTCCCGTCCTCGACGGCCTGTTCGAGGTTCTTGTTGGTGGCGGTGATGACGCGCACGTCCACCTTGATGGTGCGCTGGCCGCCCACGCGGTCGAACTCCTTTTCCTGGAGAATGCGCAGCAGGTTCGCCTGCACATCCAGATTGATCGAACCGATCTCATCTAAAAAGATGGTCCCGCGATGCGCCATTTCGAATTTGCCGATCTTCTGCTTGATGGCGCCGGTAAACGAGCCTTTCTCGTGGCCGAAAAGCTCGCTCTCGATCAGGTTCGCGGGCAGCGAGGCGCAGTTGACCTTGATGAAGGGATTGGTGGCGCGGGTGCTGTTGTAATGGATCGAGTTGGCCACCAGTTCCTTGCCGGTGCCGCTCTCCCCGCGGATAAGCACGGTGGCGTTGCTGCGGCAGACCTGGGAGACCATCTGGTAGACTTCCCGCATGCGGTTGCTGCTGCCGATGATGTTGGTGATGCTGTACTTGCTTTTTAGCTCGGTCTGCAGGCGCCGGTTCTCGTCCCGCAGGCGTTCGTGCTCCACCCGGATGGTCTCGAGCTTGATGACGTGGCTGGCGATCATGGTGGCGATGACCGAAAGCAGGCGCTTGCCGCCGTCAAGCGAATAGGACCCGTCGTGGGGCCGGTCCACACTGAGGGCTCCGATCACCAGCGAACCTTTCTTGATGGGGACGCAAAAGAAGGAGCGGTCCCGGTCCTCTTTTTTGCGGCGGCTGGCGGTGCGGTCCAGGAAACGCGGCTCGTCGCCGATGCGCGGGATGGCAACGGCCTTGCCGGTTTCGATCACCTGCCCCGTGACCCCCTCGCCGAGCTTGTAGCGCACCCGCTCGATGGCCGAGCGCGATATCCCGTGGGCGACCTCGATGTTGATCTCGTTGCGCAGAGGATCCAGCAGGGTGATGGTCCCCCGCACCATGCTCATGGAGCTGGAAAGGATATCCAGGACCTTGTATAGTGACCGCTTGAGATCCAGGTGCTCGTTGAGCGCCGTGCTGATCTCGTATAGAAGGGAGATTTCCTCGATCCGCTCGTTGGACGCCATGATAGCACTCTACAATTTTGATAAAGTTGAATTGGACACCTACGAAATTGTAGAATATAGCGGTTTGAACCGTGTTGGCAACATCAATCTGCGAATATTGTCTCTGCCCATCATCAATGGAACGACCCCGCCATGATCCTGCACATCGACATGGATGCTTTCTACGCCTCGGTGGAGCAGCTGGACCACCCCTGGCTTCAGGGAAAATGCGTCATCGTCGGCGGCACTTCAGGACGCGGGGTGGTGGCCGCCGCCAGCTACGAGGCCCGCCATTTCGGGGTGCACTCAGCCATGCCGGTATTTGAGGCGCGTCGCCAGTGCCCCCAGGGCATGTTCGTTCCCCCGCGGATGGAACGCTACCAGGAGGTGTCGACGGCGGTCATGGGCATATTGAGGGGGTTTTCGCCGCGGGTCGAGCCCGTCTCCATCGACGAGGCGTTTGTGGACCTGAGCGGCACCGAACGTCTGCACGGGACCCCGCCGGACGCCGCCCGAACGATCAAGCAGCGGATTGGGCAGGCCGTGCGGCTCAGCTGCTCGATCGGGGTGGCTCCCAATCGGTTTCTGGCCAAGATCGCATCGGATCTCGACAAGCCCAACGGCCTGACCGTCATCGAACCGGATCGGGTCATCGAATTCGTCGACCGGCTTCCCATCGCCAAGGTGCCGGGGGTCGGGCCCAAGACCTTTGAAAAGCTGAACCTAATGGGCGTGCGGTTTCTGGGGGATATCCGTCGGTTCCCCGCGCCGATGCTGACCCGGATTTTCGGCAGCTACGGAACCCGGCTTATAGAGCTGTCGCAGGGGATCGACCCCACGCCCGTCTTCCCGGACATGCCTGCCAAGTCCATCAGCAGCGAATGCACCTTGGAGCAGGACACGCGCGATGTCGGGCTGCTGACCCGCTGCCTGCTCGAGCAGGCCGAAGAGGTGGCAGCAGGCCTGCGCCGGGAAGGGGTCAAAGCGCGCACCGTCGTTTTGAAGATCAAACACACGGACTTCACGCTGGCGACCCGCCGCACCACCGTCTCGCCCCCGGTCCAATCTTCCAAGGAGCTCTACCGGCATGCCGTCCGGCTGCTGAACGACTATCGGCACTCCCAGCGGGTCCGGCTGGTCGGATTGGGCGCCACCGGGTTTGTGCCGGCGAATGCCCCCCGCCAGCTGGAGGTATTCGGAGCGGTGAATGAATCGCGGGAGGATTGGGAAAAAGTGGATCGGGCCCTGGAGTGCATCAAACGCAAGTTCGGCAAGGGAGTTATCTGCCGGGCGGCGCTGTCGGATGGCCCGGACGACTCGACGCCGCCATGACCTCACGCACCACCTCCTCCGGCGTCAACCCGTCGGTGCTCACGGTGGCATCAGCATAGGCGAGGTAAAGCGGCCGGCGCTCGACGTAAAGGCCATCGATCGTCTGCCCCGGCGCGATCACGACCCCGCGCGCGTCCACGTCGTCCAACCGCTTTTTCAGCCGCTCGACCGTGATGTCCAGGTGGACGGCGAACCCGCCGACTTTGAGATGGGCCATGGCCTTTGCGCTGTAGACCACACTCCCGCCGGGGGCGATCACGTGGGAGACGAGCACCAGGGAGAGAAGGTGGCCCTCCTCGATGCGGCAAAACGACTCGGCCCCGTGCGCCGCGATGAGCGCCTGCAGGCTGCGGCCTTCGCGCTGCTGGATGTGGATATCGGTGTCGATAAAGCCCAGGCCCAGACGCTTGGCCAGGAGCACCCCCACCGTGCTCTTGCCGGCACCGGGCATCCCGATGAGGATGATGTTGTTCAGCGCGGATGTCATTCAGATAGGTTGAAATGCCGCGGCCGGTTCGGCCGACAGCGCGCATAAAAAAGCCGCGCCTTTTGGGGCGCGGCGGTTATTGGGGGTTGGGCTCTATGCTAGTTATGAACACCGCCGCCAAGCGGCCATCCCCAGCAGCCCTCCGGCCAGGAGCAGAATAGTGGCCGGCTCCGGCACCGGCTGAACCGGCAGATTGCCGTCGAAACGGATGTTGTGGGCCTCCCCGCGGCCGAACAAATTGTTGGCGATTAGGTTGCCGTCGATGTGGCTGTGTTTTCCAAACAACACATCGGCATAAGGAGCCAGGATGCTGCCGTTGATTTCGATCCGGTTGATAAAAAGGTTTTCAGCATCCAAAAAGTTAAAAAGAATATTCGAATGGGGGTAGAGGTCGTCCTTGCCGGAGAGATAGTTTGCCATAGCCTTCGGATCGTCTCCGGCGATGTAATCCGTTTCCATGAATTGCCTGGCCATGTAAAAGCCGATATCGGTCAAGCGGATCCGCTTGTCAGCGTCCGCATCGCTGATGTTCAGCAAGACGGTCGATGTCTGGGGCACGTTCAGGAAAAAACCCAGATCCTTTGTAAAATATGACGAGTCCAGGTTGAATACATTCAGCGTCGGGTCGGCGCCGACCAGGTAAACCTGACCGCCCCAGGGCTTGATGATCTCCCCGGTAGATGCCAGCCCACCCCAGAAAGCGGACATGCCGTGAAGATAGCTCTGCTCCGCCTTGAAATCGATCGGGTTGCCTTGATACGCTTTTCCGTAGCCGACGGTCTGCGAAATACTGGCCCGCTGGCCGTATGCGATGGTACCATCTTGATATTTCCGGCCGGTTAGAGGATCGCTACCACCTGAATTTTCTTTTCCAAAATACCCGACGCTGCCGTTGGTCAGCGTGACGCTGCCGTTGGCCACCAGGTCTGGCAGCCCCCGGGTCTCTTCAACCTTGCTGGCCACCGCGAAACCGTTGCCCTTGCCGGGCAGCCCGTAAACGGCGCTGCCCCCAGCGGCAACCCGGCCCTCCACATCGGTATCCCATTGAACGATATTTCCGAACATGAAGAGGTTGTACTCTCCGGCAATCCCCAGCGCTGAGGCATGAACGCCTCCGCAGGGAAATAAAACCAATCCAGCTAATAAGGCTACTAAAAGTGTATTTTTTCTCATCTTAGGCAATCTCCCGGCAAGACAACTTTGTTCCGAAGCTTACGTTCAACTTGTTGAGGCTCCTACTGAATTTACGCAAAATTTATGCCTCAACAACCTTTACCTACGAGCTAGGGTGAAACAAACTGAATATACATTAAATCTTAAATGTTGTCAAAAAGGGGTGGATGGCATGTGTGGAACTTTTTAAGCAATGTTTTCCACACGCGTGGGAGGTTACGTAACCAACAGCCGATATCCCGGGCGCTAATCATGCGCCTCACCGAAGCCGATCGATACTTCTTGACCCAACAACGGATTAAATGGTAATAATAGTGTTTCTGGGAGGGATGGCTGAGTGGTCGAAAGCGGCGGTCTTGAAAACCGTTTCCCGGCAACGGGACGTGGGTTCGAATCCTACTCCCTCCGCCATAAAATCACGGCGTAATTTTATCCAAATCCTACCTGCAGCTTACGCTGCGGGTGGTTTCAACGCATTGGGCTGTTAAGATAGCAAAACGTTTGGAACGAATGGTTTTGAGCTTTAACGGAGAGATGGCCGAGTAGGTCGAAGGCGCTCGCCTGCTAAGCGAGTATACTCCGAAAGGGGTATCCCGGGTTCGAATCCCGGTCTCTCCGCCAAATTTTTCCATTGCGGTTTCAAGCCCGCCCCATTCGGAACACGGCCCCGCATCAGTTCTTGACACCCGCTGAGGCAACCCTTACACTGACAGCAACAACGTTTATCAAATCAGCCGGTTAGGTTCAACTTCGCGCAGGCAGAGGCAGGCCCTTTGAAACCGAATGCGCACGTTTGGGCGGCTGCAGCTTTGCTATTCTTTTCACCCGCCTTGGGCGCCGCTTCACCCGCGGCCCCTCCACCGAACGACCTTCAACGGGCGCGGGAAAATCTGAAGCTCAGCGAGCAGACCCGCGACCGGATCGCAGGGGAAGTGGCCGATCTCAAATCATCCGGGAAGGCCTCCCCGGAGGTGGTCGCAGCCTACGAGGTTTATCTTTCCCGGGTGCAGGACATCGTGGTCGAGCATCAGAAACTGGTGGCGCAGATGGAAGCGGCCGTGAGCGCCCATCTGGGCCAGCCACCGGCCGCGGTCTCCGGTGCCGCGGCGGGAGATGCCTCATCCTCAGGCGCCGAACCGGGAGCCGTCGACCGCCTCGAGGCGCTGGACCGGCAATTCAACGAATCCCTGGCCGCCTTCGACGAGATGCTCCTCAAGGAACTCCGACTCATCCAAGCCGCCTCGGCCCAACGGTTGAAGGGGCTGACGGAAGCGGCGGCAAACGCCGGGAGGCAGGCGGGTGAGAAAGGCCGGGAGGGTGAGTCCACCTACAACGGCGCTGCGGAAGCGACCGAGGGCAGCGGGACCGAGGCAACCGGTAGCGAAGCGGGCGGCACCGGCTCGGAGCAGGCCAAGAGACCCGAAAGCCGTGGCAAACCGGGCGATGCCGCCGGCGCAGGCCGGACAGCAGGCGGATGGGGTTCAGGCGGCACGGGGGCGCCGCCCGGCAGCTACACCCCGAGCCCGGATGACGACATCGTGGCCCGTCAACTGCGAGAGGCTGCCGAAAAGGAGACCGACCCCGAGCTCAAGGCCAAGCTGTGGAAGGAATATGAAGATTACAAGAAAAGCCGGGCCAAGCCCTGATGGCTTTGCAACTGGTCCTGTTTCGGCGGTGCGCATCATCTCGCCGTCGCTGCGGCGTGCTACCGTTACGCCTTGCGCTACAAGATTCAGGCGGCTTGAACGTGGCCTCTTTACCAATCCATCAATCCGGAGGGCTTTTCAAGCGCTCCCCATCCTCGGCGCACAGCGCTTTGCGGTGATGGTTTTGGTCAGCTGCGCAGGGTTGGCCGTTGGCTGTGCCACGACCAAGGTTGGCCCGACCGCCATCCTTCAGGCCTCGCAGGAGATACCCGAGGAGCAGCTTCTGGACGTCGGCATCGTTGTTTTTTCATCCGAACCGATGACCGCGGAAAGCGCCCGCAAAGAAGGCACCCACGCCGAAATCCGCAAAGCCGAGCAGAATTTTCTCCCATACCACTTAAAGACCACCTTGCAGCAGAGCAGCCAGTGGGGGGCCGTCCGGGTTCTGCCGGCCGAGACCGACAGCGTTGACCTGCTGGTAAAAGGCAGGATTCTGGAATCCCATGGCGAGACGCTTGAAGTCCGGATCGAAGCCCGCGATGCCGCCGGAAAGCTCTGGCTGGACAAAACATATGACGCCGAAGTCACATCCGCCGCCTACGCCGCCCTCCAGCGGGGCGAGAAGGATGCCTTCCAGGATCTTTACAACCGCATCGCCAACGATCTTGCCGAACACCGCATGCACCTCTCCCCACAGGAGACCCAGGCCCTGCGCACCGTCTCGCAGCTGAGGTTCGCCAACCGTTTCGCACCCGCAGCCTATGAGGGCTATCTTAAAAAGGGGCCCGGCGACACCCTCACCGTCAACCGGCTGCCGGCCGAAGGCGACCCCATGATGGCGCGGCTGCTTCAGATCCGCGAGCGGGAGCATCTTTTCGTGGATGCCCTCAACCAGCAGTACGAGAGCTTCTATGCCCGGATGTGGCCGTCCTACGAGAACTGGCGCAAGAGCAACTTGGACGAGCAACAGGCGCGGCAAAAAATCCAACGCGATGCGCTCATCCGCCAGGTGGGCGGTGCCCTGCTGGTGGCCGGCGCCATCGCCATGGGCGCCGGCCGGAGGGAAATCGGGCCGCTTGAAATCGGGATGGCCGTCATCGGCGGCCAGGTGATCGTCAACGGGTTCAACATCTCCAAACAGGCGGAGATGCACTCGGAGTCCATCCGGGAACTGAGCGAGACCTTTGGCAGCGAGATGAAACCAATCCTGGTG
Organism: Desulfobacterales bacterium; assembly: GCA_041736435.1. Lineage (GTDB taxonomy): Bacteria > Desulfobacterota > Desulfobacteria > Desulfobacterales > SpSt-501 > SpSt-501. Next base: position 13,368 of record JBGSTS010000167.1, read on the forward strand.
GAATTCGAGGGACAGACCTATGAGCTGACCGGACCGGCCGAGGAGCAGTTCAAGCGCTGGCGCGAGCTGTTGCACGAAATTTACCGAACGGAAACGGGATTCAGCGGATGACCTCCAGGGATTCTTCTGCTGCGCGGGGGGAAGAGATCATTGCCCCCATCCGGGTCAGGACCTCATCGGTCGGCCGCCAAACTACCCCCCACCGGCATCCCCGCCGATGGGGGATAGCCGCAGCACTGCTGCTGATGGCCGCCCTGACGACAGGCGGCATCTGGTGGATCGGACATCTCTCCCGCCATCCTATCGAACCTCCTCCTGCAGCACCGCAGGCAGAGGCGCCGGCCCTCCCCGACCCGCTGCCGGGCGTTCAGACGTCTCCCGAACCCCCGCTGTCTCCCCAGCCTTCACCGGATGCAGCGGAGCCCGCCGTTCCCCCCGCTTCCCAGGATGCGGCGCCGGCCGATGCGGTAGGGCAGCGCCTGGCGTCAGCGGAACGCCTGGCCGCCGCCGGGGACCTCTCCGCTG
>JBGSTS010000177.1:0-49517 GCA_041736435.1 Desulfobacterales bacterium
GCCCCGGCCGCTCACCCCGCACCGGCTCAACCCCCGCCGCCGGCGCAGACGCAAGCCGGGGCGCCTCCCATCGGCACCATGGTTTCGGCACTGCCGCCGGGGTGCGTATCGAGCCCCAAGGGAGGTATCGAGTACTACGACTGCGGAGGTGTCTATTACCGGCCCGCGTTTCAGGGCAACAATCTGGTGTACGTGGTGCAAAATCCGTAACGGGCGATGCGTGCGGACGCGGTCAGCCGACAAAGACGGATCTTCGCGAGCATGAGGAAATGTATATTCAACATAGCACCAGGAGTCCGGCTGCTGTTCTTTATCGTTGCGGCCGCTTCGGCTGCGATGGCACAGCCACCGCCTGCAACCGATAGCTACGCCGGCTCGCGCAGTTGCACCGAGTGCCACGCGCGGTTCTACCAGCTCTGGTCGACATCCTTCCACGGCCTCGCCATGCAGCCTTACAGCCGCGAACTGGCTGCTGCCAACCTGAGCCCGCAGCAAAAAGAGATCGCGATCGGCAAATACCGCTACAAGGCCGACACCTCCGGAGTCGAAGGCTGGATGCATGAAAACGGTCCTGAGGGCCGGAAGCGCTACCGGATAGAACATGTGCTCGGCGGCAAGAACGTCTACTATTTTTTGACTCCGATGGAAAAGGGCCGGCTGCAGACCCTCCCGCTGGCCTATGACGTTCGCAAGAAACAGTGGTTCGACATGGCTGCAAGCGGCGTTCGCCACTTCCCGGGCCGGCATCCGGATACCCCCGTCCATTGGAAAGAGTGGCCCTATACCTTCAATACGGCCTGCCACAGCTGCCATGTCAGTCAGCTTTCGACCAACTATGACCTTAAGACCGACACCTACAGTACAGTCTGGCTCGAGCCGGGCATCAACTGCGAGACCTGCCACGGCCCTTCCGAAGAACACAACCGCCTCTTCAAGAGCCTGCCGCAGGGCGCTCCGCCGCCGGCCGACCCCAAAATCATCAGCGTCAAGAAGTTCACATCCGCACAGCACAACGACTCTTGTTCATCGTGCCACGCCAAAGCCTCTGCCTTGACCACGAGCTACCTGCCGGGGGAGCGCTTTTTCGACCACTTCGATCTCGTCACTCTGGAAAGCCCGGATTATTACCCAGACGGCCGCGATCTCGGTGAAAACTACACCTATACCACCTGGTTGATGAGCCCCTGCGCTAAGAACAGCCAGCTCAACTGCATCACGTGCCACACTTCGAGCGGCCGTTACCGCTTCAAGGCTGTGGAGAAGGCCAACGATGCCTGCCTGCCATGCCACCAGGAGCATGTGACCGACCCCACGGTGCACACGCATCACCCACCGGACAGCCCGGGCAGTCGCTGTGTCAACTGCCACATGCCCACGACCGAGTTTGCGCGCATGCTCCGGAGCGACCATTCGATGCGGCCGCCGTCTCCGGCTGCCACCATCCGGTTCAAATCCCCCAACGCCTGCAATGGCTGCCACACGGACAAGACACCCCAGTGGGCGGACCGATGGGTGCGCCAATGGCGCAATCGCGACTATCAGGCAGCCGTCCTGCATGGGGGAAATCTGATCGAGGCCGCCCGCAAGCGCGACTGGAGGCGCCTGCCGGAGATGCTCGCTGCCGTGACGGATAAAAACCGCGACGAGGTTTTCGCCAACTCCATTATCCGGCTGCTGCGCTCCTGCGACGATGAGAGAATCGCGCTCGCCCTGCCGGCCGTGATGAAAGACTCCTCTCCGCTCATCCGTGCTTCGACGGCGGAATCGATAGGCCTTATGCCCACAGCGGCCGGCATCAAAGCCTTGGCAGCAGCGACAGGAGACGACTACCGGCTCGTTCGAATCCGTGCCGCTCAATCTCTGGCGCGCATCCCGGACATCCGTCTGAGCGAACCGCAGGTATTAAGCTTGAAAAAGGCAACGGAGGAGTACCTGGCCGCAATCATGGCTCGGCCGGACCAGTGGAGCTCACACTACAACCTTGGGAACTTCCATTTGAGCCGGCAGAATTACCCACTTGCAATTTCCGCCTTCGAAACCGCCATCCGGTTTGATCCCACAGAGGTCCCACCCTGGGTGAACCTTTCTATGGCATATGCCCGCCAGAGCGAAACCGCCAAAGCCGACGAAGCGCTGCGCAGGGCCCTTGCGCTCGAACCGCATAACGCAGAGGCGAACTTCAACATGGGGCTCCTCAAGGCCGAGGAGAAAAACCTGCCACAAGCTGAAAAACACTTGCGGCTGGCATTTAAATCCGATCCCCAGATGGCCCAAGCCGCCTACAACCTTTGCGTGCTGCTCGGCGAGAAGGGGGCGGACGAGGCCCTCGGGTTCTGCGGCCATGCGGCGGAGCTAAGACCTCGGGAACCAAGATATGCCTGGACCCGCGCCTATTACCAAAACAAGAAGGGCGACCGTGCAGCCGCCACCGCGACATTGGAGATTCTTATTAGCCGCCACCCGAAGTTTACAGATGCTTACCTGCTGCTGGCTGATCTTTACGCGCACACCGGAGACCACCGCAGAGTCGAGGAGCTCTTAAATCAGGCCGTGGCATCCGGCTCCTTGCGTCCCAGCGATCAGGCTGCCATCGAAGAGCGGCTTCGCAGTTCAAGAGGGAAGCGAAGGTAAGCGCATGACGGAGTCTGGCCTTATATGCGACGCTTCGTCGGAACCAATTTCACAGCAGAATATAGGAGAGGTTTTATGAAAGGGTGGGGCCGCAACGTTCTATTCTTTGTCATAGGCTTATGTTTGGCAGCCATAGAAGCGCACGCTGGAGGGCTTTGGATGTACGAACAGGCGACCCCCGACATGGGAGTAGGCGGCGCCGGTCGACAGGCGGCAGGTATGGACGCCTCTACTTCCAGTGGCAACCCGGCGGGAATGACGCGGCTCGAACGCTCTCAGGTGCAGGGCGGCTTCATGGGGATTTACCCCGACATCAAGTTCGACGTTGGAAATTCGAGCTTCGGCGGCAACAGCGGCGGCAACGCGGGCTATTTCAGCCCGGCAGGCAACTTGTATTACGTCCACAGCCTGAGCCCGGACTTCAAGATAGGGCTGGGGGTAGGCTCGTATTTCGGTCTGGGAGTCGACTACTCCAACGATTGGGCCGGCAAATATTATGTCCAAAGGGCAAACTTCACGACGGCGGCGGTCAACCCGACGATCGGTTATCGGGTTGCCCCCTGGCTCTCTATCGGCGGCGGGGTCAGCATCGTGCAAGGGTCAATGAGCAGCCGCGTCGCGATTAACACACTGGCCGAACCGGGAGACGGCCGGCTTAAATACGATGCCACGGATGTCGGCTACGGGTACAACCTCGGGGTACTCTTCGAGTTAAGCGCGCAGACCCGCGTGGGCGTCACCTACGTTTCCCAAGTCAACCTGGATTTCAACGACGATCTGCGTTTCAAGAACCTCCAGGGCACCGTGTTAGGCGGCCTCCTGGATGCTGCCGGCCTCCTGGACTCCCAGCTGAAAATCAACCTCAACATCCCAGCGCAACTGGCCCTCGGCGTCTACCACGCGTTCACCGAGAAGCTGGCTCTGGTGGGCACGGTCAACTGGCAGAACTGGAGCCGCTTCGGCCAGCCGGAGATTTCAGTGGCCGACAGCGACACGGTCACGAACGACCTGGGCTACCAGGATACCTATCATGCCGGGATGGGGGTCTACTACCGAGTGGCGGACCCCTGGCTCCTGATGGCCGGCTTCGGTTACGACACCTCGCCGACTTCAAGCAGCAGCGAACGCTCCCCTATTATGCCCCTGGGCGCACAGTTCCGCTACGCGGCCGGCGTGCAGTACGACTGGAACAAGGATCTCTCGATCGGCGCCGCCTACACGCTGATCGATGCCGGGGAGGCGAAAGTCAACCAATCCGGAGGACCGTTAAAGGGCGACCTTGAGGGGGAGTACGACACCAACTTGATTCACGTGTTCAACCTAAACTTTGTTTACCGTTTTTGAACCCCAAAAAAGAGGAGAGCATAGATGAAAAAGATGGCGGTGTGGCTCATTGGAATGATGCTGGTGGCAGGGTGTGCCACCACGGAGAGTGCGAAAACCGGGTCGACGGCTGCCTCCAAGCCCGGATTTCTTGGAGATTATAACAAAAACCTGGGGCCGGGGCCGGAAGGCGGAGCCAAGCTGCGCTGGCTTAAACCGGGAGTCGATTTCGCCAAATACAACAAAGTGATGCTGGATAGCGTTGTTTTCTTCTTTGCCGAGGACTCCGAATACAAGGGGATGGATCCGCAGGAGTTGAAAGAGATCGCGGATGCGGCCAACCTCCAGCTCGTCAACGTCCTCAAAGAGAAATATCCGATTGTGGCTGCTCCCGGCCCCGATGTGGTCCGGATCCGATTTGCGATAACCGAGCTCAAGCAAAGCCGCCCGGCTGTGAGCGCCGTTACCTCGGTGGTTCCCATCGGCCTTGGGATCAGCCTGGTGAAAAAAGGCGCCACGGGTTCGTGGAGCGGATCGGGTGCCACCGGCGCCGAACTGATGGCTCTCGACTCCACGACCAATGAGGTGATCGCGGCCGCCAAGGATGACCGAACCGCAGGGTTCACCGAAAGGTTCTCGAAGTGGGGGTCTGCGGAAGAGGCGTTCAAGTTCTGGGCGGAACGGCTCAAGCTGTTCCTGAATCAGGCCAAGAGCGAAAAGAAGTAGCAAGTCGCTTCCAGACTGCGGCAACGACACTCATTTTCAGGAAAGAGCGATGAAAACTCACCATCCGACTGACCCGAACAGATGGAGAATCCCTTGGCTTTTTTTCATCGCCGCGGTGTTCGTATTGTCCGGATGCGCCACGCCGGTGGGCGTGCGCCACTTGGATTTAAAGGAGGCAAACCGCAAACTGACCGAAAGCGTCTTATCGGAGGATCAATTGAGCGCCCCGACGCTGCAGATCCTCAATCGGTCCGGCTTGGCGAAGAAATTCCAGAGCGAGCCGGCCGAGGTGATTGCCGCATTGAACAAGGGGATCCCAACTGCCCGTGAAACCGACCGGCTCTTTGCCCTGGCGGAGCTTTCCTTCCTGTATGCGACGAAAAGCGATGATCGGCCCTACTTCCTTTCCGCTGCAGTGTATGCATACGCATTTCTTTTTCCTAAGGATGCCGGAAGTATTCCTGACCCCTTCGACCCACGCCTTAGAACGGCCGCAAATATCTACAACCAGGGGATTGCGGAAGGGTTCACGAATAAAGAATCCAAGGAAGTGCTGCTGGAAGCAGGTACTTATAAACTCCCCTTCGGAGAACTGATCGTTCGCCTGGATCCGAACGAATTACTGTGGGGTCCGTTTCGCATGGAAAATTTCGTGGCCGCCTCCCGTCTCAGCGTGCGCGGCCTCCGCAATGATTATCGCTGGCCCGGAATCGGATCGGCCCTTGTTGGGAGCCTGAAACACGTCCAGGGAGAACAGGAAGCGGCCTTCACTCGAATCCCCGCAGCGTTGAAGATTGCGGCCACTGCCTTCCTGCACCTGGAAGACGTTGAGGCTGGACTCCGAGAGGGCCGTTTGGAGGGTAACTTGGTGCTCTCAACCATCCAGGAAAGCACCTCGGTTAGCGTCAGCGGCCTCACGGTTCCTCTGGAGGTCAGGCAGAGCTCCGCCCTGGCCTACACCCTGGAAGGGGCACGGGTTTATGCACTGGAGCTCAAGGGGCTGCTCTCGGGAGACCTCGAGCTCTTCAAGGACACAGTCCGGTTCAAGGACAACGTGTTTCTCATGGCACCTTACCGCCCCGGCCGGATCCCTCTTGTCCTCGTTCACGGGACAGCCTCCAGCCCGGCGCGGTGGGCTCAACTGCTCAACGAAATCCTCAACGACCGGGAGCTTTGGAACCGTTACCAGGTTTGGCTCTTCACTTACAACACCGGCAACCCCATACTGTACTCTGGGGGGATCCTCACGCAAGGACTCCGAAGCGTGGTTCAGGAACTCGACCCCGAGGGCAAGGATGACGCCCTGCGGAAAATGGTGGTCATCGGCCACAGCCAAGGGGGGCTGCTCACAAAGCTGACCGCTATCGACAGCGGCGATCGTTTCTGGGAGCGCGCTTTCACCGTCCCCATCGATGAGGTCGACGTCTCATCCGATACGCGCGAGCTGCTCCGGCGCAGTTTTTTTTACGAACCCCTGCCCTTTGTCCACCGAGTCGTCTTCATATCCACGCCGCATCGCGGCAGTCATTTATCGAAGGGTTATGTCACCGATTTGTTGAGGCGCCTGATTTCGCTGCCTTTCACGCTATTAAGCCCATTGCAGGAAGTTTTCGAAAGGAGCCCCGAGGCGGTCACGGCCCGTGCGATGACGGCTGAAATCCCGCGCAGCACCGACAACATGAATCCCGAGAGCCCGTTCATCAAAACCTTTGCGTCGATCCCCATCGCACCGGGCATCATCGCCCACTCCATCATTGCCGTGGACAACCCCGAAGACCCGAAGGAAGAGTGGGACGACGGCGTGGTGGCCTACAGCAGCGCCCACATCGATGGTGTCGCCTCCGAGTTCGTCGTCCATTCTGGCCACTCCGCACAGGAATCGCCTCTTGCCATCGAGGAAGTACGCCGGATCCTCGTTGAGAATCTTAAGGACTGAGGAGGCAAACGGTGGGGAGTGCTTTAAAGTATGTTGGGGTATTCATTTGCGCTATAGGCGTCATCCTCATGACGACCTGGGGGGCTTTGGCGATCTGGTATTCGAACCTTTCTGAGAGCTATGTGCGCACCGGCTTGGCCGGCCTGTATGTGCTGGCCACCTTTCTGGCGTTCATCTTTCTCTCCAGACGGCGGCGAACCTTGGCCGGGTTTCTCGTGCTCTTCGCCGGCATAGTGGTCTGGTGGTTGAGCATTCCGGCTTCAAACGACCGCAACTGGCAGGCGGATGTGGCCGTGCTGCCCTACGCAGTAGTTAAAGGCGAGCAGGTCACGATCTACAACATTCGCAACCTGAACTACCGGACCGAGACGGACTACGACGTGCGCTACTACGACAAGACCTTCGACCTTAACCGGCTGGATTCGGTTGACCTGATCGCGGTCTACTGGATGGGGGATGCGATCGCCCACATCATGATCAGTTTCGGGTTCCAGGAAAAGGACTTCGTGACCTTCTCGATCGAAACACGCAAGGAAGAGGGCGAGGGCTACTCGACCCTCAAGGGGTTTTTTAAGCAGTACGAGCTGATCTTCATCGCCGGCGACGAGCGCGATCTCATCCGGGTGCGCACCGACTACCGCAAACCGCCGGAGGACGTCTACCTCTATCGGGGCCGCCTGACGCCGGAGAACTCCCGGAAGTTCTTCATGGAGTATATCCGCCAGATCAACTCCATGAAGGAAAGTCCCGAATGGTACAACACGCTCACCACGAACTGCACCACGGACGTGGTGCGGCTCATCCGTGCCTATGGCGGCCAGGCTCGCTACAACTGGAAGGTGCTGCTCTCCGGCTACGCCCCGCAGTATGCATATGAAAACGGATCGCTCGATACGCGCATCCCCTTCGAGGAGCTCCGGAAACTCAGTCACATCAACCCCAAAGCCCGGGCCGTCGGCGACGATCCGGAGTTTTCGCGCAAGATACGCGAGCGTCTGCCGCGACCGCAATCGAATCGGTAGCAACAGCTGCAATGGTGACAACTTGAGAGACATGCTTCTAACGTGTATAGGGGGATTTATTGCGTTCGCTGGCAACCGCACCAATGCTCTTATAGCCATCAACGTTCATATTGGACCACCTTTTCATCCATTTCGCCAGTGCCGTTTTTATGGGCATCCGGCCTAAAAAAGACCAAGCGTTGGATACGAGATCAATGAAAAACCCACCGCAGTACCTATCGAGATATATACTGGTCATCGCTTTGGCTGTCACCTTATCCCAGCTGGCAGCCCCCTGTGTATCTTTCGGGCAAGCGCCTGCAGGACCTCAGCAGGTTGTTGAGCCTCCGCCATCAACGGCTATTCCGGCGGCTGAAGTCGCAACAAAAGCAACTGAAGTTACGAATCTTTTGGCCACCGTTTCAGCGAAATTCGCCTCAACTTCGGAGACCGAGAAGATTCGACAATCATTTCACGAGATCAGCACTGAGAACGAACGGGAGCTTTACAACACAGAAAGGACCCTCGCTGGAAAGCCGACGCTGGCAACTCTTCAGACTCAGCAAACGCTGTGGAAATCGAGACAGGTCAAGGTCCGCGGCTGGTTGGATCTGCTAACCAAACGGGCCGTAGAACTGCGTGAGGAGTTGAACGGTTTAACGGGTCTTCAGGCGACATGGATCCAGACCGGTGACGCGGCACGGGCCTCACAGGCTCCCGAAGCGACCCTGCAGCAGGTCGAGACTGTGTTGAACGCGATTGCGGCTGCGCAGGCGCCTCTGCAGGCGCAGCGTGAGGGGCTCCTCAATTTACAGAGTCGCATCTCTGATGTGCTTTTGCGGTGCGATGATATCCTATCCCGCATCGTACAGGCCCAGAAAGGGGCGGTTACAGGCATCCTGACGCGCGAGAGCCCCCCGATCTGGAATGCGGACCAATGGGAATACGCGCGGGCATCCGTCCCCACGCTCATCAGCGAAATTGCAGCCTCTTTCCGTAGGGACCTCCTCCATTATTTCAGCGATCCTTTAAAAGAAATGCCTCTGCACATCGGGCTGTTCGCCGTCCTGGCAGGATTGTTCACGGCAGCGCGACGGTCTGTGCGCCGCTGGACATCGGATGCCCAGAGGGCCCCGTCCTTCGCATCGGTATTCGAACGGCCATACGCAGCCGCAATGCTTGCCGTCTGGTTTGTCGCGACCCGGTATGATTCTCCAACCCCTCCAATGGTCAAGGAGTTGTTTGCGGTACTTGCACTGATACCGATTGTGCGCCTCTTACAGCCGGCGATCACTCCTCGCCTGATGCCGGGGATCTATGCCTTGGCTGCTTTGTATGCCTTGGATATCCTCATAGGAGCTTTCGGTGGCGAGGCGGTAATCGAGCAGGTGCTGCTTTTGGTGGAAGGTCTGGCGGGCCTTATGGTGCTGGGCTGGCTGCTAACCTCCCGACACCTGCAGCGTGCGTTTGCCGAGGTTATGAGCGCCCGCCGAATACATGCCATCGAGGTCATCTGCAAATTGGCCATGCTTTGCCTTGGCGGAGGCGCGGTGGCCGGAGCGCTCGGTTTCCTGCACTTTGGTCGGATCATCACGCCCGGAATCTTGTCGGCAATCATGCTGGCCTTCTCGCTTTTAGCTGCATTACGGGTGTCCGGCGGTGCGCTGGCGGTTGGTTTGCGCACAAAGCCGCTGCAGCGGCTGCAAATAGTCCGGCAGCATCCTGATTTTCTTGAAAAGCGGGCTTACCGATTGCTCATGTGGCTGGCCGTGCTTGCATGGTCGGTCCGTTCTTTAGACCGCATCGGGCTACTGGACCCGATCGTTTCCGTGGGAGGCGATATCCTCGCTACAAAGCTGGAGCGGGGTTCCATCAATGTTTCCATCGAGGACATCTTCGCCTTCGGCTTGACGATATGGATTTCTTTTCTGCTGTCGCGCCTCATCCGATATGCGCTCCAGGAAGAGGTATATCCTCGCGCCCGCGTCTCGAGCGGCGCAGCTTACGCCTCCTCGCGTCTGCTGCACTACACCGTCATGGCCCTCGGGTTTCTTGTGGGGTTGGGGGTGCTGGGCATGGACCTGACCAAAGTGAGCGTTATGGCCGGCGCCCTGGGTGTGGGGATCGGCTTCGGCCTGCAGAGTGTGGTGAACAATTTCGTCTGCGGATTGATCCTGCTCTTCGAACGGCCCGTCCACGTAGGTGACACCATCGAGGTGGGCGAGCTCCTGGGCGAGGTGCGCCGGATCGGCTTTCGCGCCAGCACGGTGCGCACCTTCCAGGGGTCCGAGATCATCGTGCCCAATGCGCAGTTCATCACCGCCAACGTGACCAATTGGACCTTCAGTGATCGTCTGCGACGCATCGAGCTGCCGGTGGGCGTGAGCTACGCCTGCGCTCCCAAACGGGTGATCGAGCTGCTGGAGGACGTGGCGCGCTCCAACTCTCAAATTCTAAAGCATCCGGCACCGCAATGTCTCTTTATGGGGTATGGCGACAGTTCGATCAACTTCGAACTGCGGGCATGGACCGACCAGTTTGCCAACTTCGTCACCATACGAAGTGAACTGAACTCTGCCATCTATGATGCGGTGCATGCGGCCGGAATGTCGTTTCCCTTTCCACAGCGCGAGGTTCGGCTACTGCGCGATCCTGAAGCCCCTTTTTCGGAAGTCTCTCAGCCGAAACTATAAAGCATTGATGATTCGACCGCGGCGATGATCCTTAACTAATCCGGTCCTGAACTTTTTCACCTTATCTGACCGAATCTCTAAATAATGGATCTTATTGTGCAGCCGGGATGATCGGTTTAGAGCCCATCAGGTAACTGCAGTCATGATTGCTTTGATGATTTCGTTCGGTGAGCATTCCTTGTTGAGACACCAAAAGGCACCGGCTTTGAAAGCTGCTCCCGAAATGCTGCCCACCTCATGCGTGGTCAGAATGATGACCCTCTCGGGGAACTTGGATTTGATGACCCAGGTTGCATCAATACCATCCATGACGGGCATGCTTATATCCATCAGCACTACGTCTGGTCTGTGCTTTTCTACGGCTTGAATGGCAGCCAGTCCATCCCCTGCCTCCGCAACGACATGGAAGTTGCTCTTTTTCTGAAGAAAGTTGGAGATGGTATTTCGGTAATGCAGGTTGTCGTCAACGATGACGATTCTGAGAGGTGTAGTTGGCATAGAGATAATTTGCAGGACACTGGCCCCGAGAAACTATTGCTAACAGGAAACCTTATTTGGCATCAATGGGGTGGATCCTGTATTTGAAGGGGAAGCCAAAATTGAGGAGGATCTCGGATAGCGGCATACCTATTCAGGGTAAGTATACGGCGATATATAGAATCTCTGGGGGATGTTCAGTCTTTGATGGTTTTGGCCAGGTAATCCAAAGCAGCGTTCGTTCTCCCAGCGTGCGGATACGCAGGTGGCATCGAAAGGTGTATTTATGGGCCGGCGTTGGCCGCAGCCCTGTTCATATGCGATGCGATTGGGCCGACATGATCCTCTTTGCCGACTGTCGCTTCAGAGAAACGGGATGGGTTTGCCGGTGCGGTAGGCCAGCGCCTGGCAGACGGCCACCAGTTGGCCGTCGGGGTCGCTGACCTTGATGTCGTAGGTGGCGGTGCGTTTGGTCTGGGCGATGCGGTGCGCCGTGGCGCTGAGGCGGTCGCCGGGCCGGGGACTTGCCACGTACGTGACGCTGACCTGCATGGCCACGGCCACCATACCGTCGGTTTGACCCGCTGTTTCAAAAGCCTCGTCGATCAGCCCGTAAACGGCCCCGCCGTGCGCGCGGCCATAGATGTTGTCCTGGCGCGCTGGGTCATACACCATCTCCACGCGTGAATGGCCGTCCTCCAGTTCGACCAGTTCGATGCCCAGCAGCGCGGCAAACGGCTCGCGGCGCACAACCGCCTCTATCGCCTGTCTGACTTTGCCATCCATGCGACCTCCTGCACGGTTTTGACCCTTTTTCAGGTGGTAACGAAAAGGTCCACGCGCCGGCCGTCCTTCAGGTTGACCAGGCCCTCCTCGCAGATTCGCAAATAGGGGATAGCGGCCCCGGTCAGCGCAATCAGGGAGAGCAGCGGATCCGGGAACGTGACGCCCAGCGATGCGAGCGCGTGTTTCAAATCCGCCAGCCGTTCGGCCAGCTCCGCCACGGGTCGGTCGCTGGCGATTCCGAAAACAGGCAGCGCAAGTTCCGCAAGGATTTGGCCACCTGCGCACACGACGGCCCCTCCCTGCAGTTCGGCCACCCGGTTGGCGGCGTGAGCCATATCATCATCGCGGGTGCCCAGGATGATGATGTCCGAAGTGTCCCAGGCGGCGCTGCAGGCCACGGCGCCGCGGGCGAGGTCGAAACCCTGGATCAGGCCGGTGAAGAGCTTGCCGGGTGTGTGGGTTCGGTCCACGGCGGCAATCTTGCTGAGTCCGGACCCCGGGTCCGCCTGCAGCTCGCCGTTCGTCACCGGCAGATCGAGGTGGTGCTCGGCGGTGACCAGGTCCGTTACCATCTTGATGACCCGCACCCGGGTGCGGGCTGCGGCGGTTTTCGAAGAGACGACAAAATCCGAAGGGGTTAAACGGCGGGTCAGCTTGATCGTGTTCAGGCTTTGCGGTGCAAACACATGCCGACGCGGGGGTGCGAGCAACCGACCCTCCTCGAAAATCACACGGCCGTTGCAGATCACCGTCCGGGGAGTGAACTCGGCTGCATCCGGGATCAGTACCATGTCCGCCAGGCGGCCGGGGGCGATGCCGCCCATGACGCCGTCCAGCCGGAAATGTTCGGCCACGTTCAAGGTCGCCATCTGTATCGCTTGAACCGGTGTGAACCCACAGGCCACAGCCTTGCGGACCACGAAGTCCATGTAGTTGCCCTGCATCAGGTCCTGCGGCGAGGCGCCGTCGCTGGCCAGGACCAGCCGGCGCAGTTCGGCACCGGTGGTCCGGATACGGGAGATCGCCTCCAGGTCGCGCCGGATGCTGCCTTCCCGCACCATCACGTGCATTCCCAGGCGCAGGCGCGCCAGCACCTGATCGGCGTCGATGGGCTCATGGCAGGAGGAGACCCCGGTTGCCAGGTAGGCGGAGAGCTTTTTTTCACTGGCGCCGGCGGTGTGTCCCTCCAGACGCTTTCCGGCGCGATGGGTCGCTTCGAATGCCGGGAGGAAAGCGTCCGGTTCCTGCAGCACCGCCTGCCAGTAAGACTCTCCCAACCCCAGGATCTCCTCCCGGGCCAGGAGAATCGAGAGCTCCCCCGGGTCGATACCGCGTGCGGTGGTGCTGATCGATGCCATGGCAGGGGCGGTCGCCAGGATCCGGATCGGCTGGTCCTTGAAGGATTCCAGGAAATCCACGACCGCCGCCAGTCCGCCGACGGGGTAGGGCTCCATGGTTTCGGTGATGACCGTGGTGACGCCGGCTCCTGCCGCAAACGGGGCGAACTCGGCGGCGGTGTAAATCCATGCAAGGTGAGTGTGGCCGTCGATCAAACCGGGAACGAGGGTTCGGCCGCGGGCGTCGATCACGCGGGTCTCCGGGCCGATGGCGTCGCGGACATCCGTGCTCACGCGCGCAATCCAGCGCCCCTTGACGGCTGTGCCCATTTGTTTTTGGATCTCGCCGGTGTAAACATTGACGAGGTTGGCATCGAGCACCACCAGGTCCGCGGGTGCTGCGCCCAGCGCCACTTGCATGAGGGCCTGCATTTCATCTTTGGACGTGTGTAACCGTCTGCCTGTCGGGTCCATGGCGGTAGCTCGCTTGAAAGGAGAAGTAGAGGGAGTGCATCAGTCTGTCTTGCAGACAAAAATGTCCACGGGTACCGTGCTGATGAGCCGGCCGCCGTTTTCAGTGACCTCGAAAACACTTTCGATGCCGGCGGCAAACCGATTTTCGTACACGAACTTGGGCTCGAGGGCTATCACCATGCCGGCCTCGAGCGGGGTATTTTTGCCGCGCGCGATGATTGGAGGTTCTATCAGTTCAAGTCCGATGCCGTGACCGATAAAGCTGACCTTGCGGCCCGGAGGCCCTAAAAAGGAATCTTCCAACCCCAGCGAACAGGCCATGCGTTCGATCCGATCGAAAAGGGCGCCGACGGGCGTGCCGGGCCGGGCGTTTTCAAGCGCGGCCTGGTGCAGCTCAATGGCGGCCCGGCTGATCCGCAGGGCCGGTTCGGGCATGCGGTCGATGGCGAACATGCGGGTTTCATCCATGTGGTAGCCGTTCATCACCGATCCGAAGTCCACCATGATCGGCTCATCGGTGCAGAGGCGCTTGTGACCGGCCCCTGCGGGGAAAGCGGCGGAGGTGCCCGCCCCGCTGGCCGGCGAATCCAGCACGCCCACCATGCCGCCGCTGGCGCCGCTCAGCACGTGCCAGGTGTAGCCTTCGGTATTGTGATGCCGCACCCGAAGCTTTCCGCCATGGCCGATGCCGCGCGCATACGCCTCGAAGATGCCGGCGAACTCCATCTCGGTCAGCCCCGGGCGGATGACCTCGCGCATATAGTCGAACGTCCGGCCGGACATGGCGGCGGTCGATCGAAGTTGCTCGATCTCCCAGGCGGATTTGACCCCTCGGCTGCGAAGGATGAAGGGTGAGGCGTCCACGCACTCCGCCGGCTGGAAAAGCTCCTGGTAAAACCGAAACTCATTGACAGGCAATACGTCCAACTCGAAGCCTATCTTCGCCGGCTGCCGGCCGCTCGTGTCGGCGATTCGCGTTGGCACCTCCCGTATGGAGGCAATCTCGATCAGATGCTCGATGGGCGATTCTGCGCGCGCCCTGAGAACGGATTGCTTGACGAACAAAAGCGGCGGGCCTTCCGCCGGGAGATACAGGCACCCGTTTTGGGCGGTGCCGGAGAGATAAAACAAGTCGACCCGCTGAAGAACGAGGATGCCGTCGAGCCCTGCGTTTTGGAGTTGTACCTGAACGCACTGGATGCGCCGGTCGATCTCCCCGGCCGGGACCCTGAACGACGGCAACACGCCTGCAGAAGGATTGGAAGGGGTTGTCATTATCTGTCCATGGCGGGATGCGCAAAATACGGTGGACCCCGCGGCTTTCGTCAACATGTTTACCACCATCGGTGCCGGTTGGAAAAGAGAAAAAAACCGGGCGAAACCCCTCAGGGCAACTACACGGACCGGCCATCATCCGTGTTGATTTTTCAGACGGCACATTGTAGTCATTTTCAAAACGCTTGGCCAAGGGAGGCACCTGATGACGGAATCCATTCTGAACGACAAAAAAGTTCTGGCGGTGGACGATGAACCGGATGTGTTGGACTCTCTCGAGGAGCTGATCTCCGTCGATGCGCCCCGCTGTATCCTTGCCAAGGCGACACGTTATGAAGATGCCCTTGCCCTTCTGGAGGCCAACGACTACGATCTGGTGATCCTCGACATCATGGGCGTTCGGGGGTTCGACCTGCTGGAGCTCGCCGTGCAGCGCCGCTTCAAAGTGGCCATGCTGACCGCCCACGCCCTGACCCCCGAAGCGCTCAAGCGTTCCTACGACATGAAGGCCTATGCGTTCCTGCCGAAAGAAAAACTGGCGGACATCGTGCCGTTTCTGGAAGACGTGCTGAAGTACGACTACGCCACCGGCTGGAAGCGGCTGCTGCAGAAGCTGCACGGGTTTTTTACCGAGTCGTTTGCATCGGACTGGGAGAAGAAAACCGGACTCAATTGGAAAGAGTGGTCCAAATAGATTTCCGCCCTATTGGGGCGGAAATCTATGCGGAGGTGAAAGCGGAAATACATCTTCGTTGAGAACCCTATAGGCGGCTTCGTAATAAGCGCAAGTTCAAGGCGCGCGAATCCCGCGGAGTGAGGCGTACAACATAGTACGCCGCAGCGACTGCGGGATGAAACGCAACACCGAAATTGCGTTTATTACGAAGCCGCCTTTATTTCATGAGAAGGTCCGGCAAGAAGGTGCAGATCGGCGGAAACAGGAACAGCAGCACCGCGCAGAAAAGAATGCTGAGCAGAAATGGATAGACACCGCGGTAAATAACGCCGAAGGGCACCTTGGTGATGTTTTTGACCACGAACACGTTGATCGCCACGGGAGGGATCACCACCCCGACCATGACTGTCAGCGCGATGATCATGCCGAACCAGATCGGACTGAAGCCCAGCTTGATGATGACCGGGTAGAAGATCGGCGTCGCCAGCACCATGAAGGCGAGATCGTCGATGAAGGAGCCCCCCAGCAGGTAGATGACCGAGATGATGACCATGATGAGGTAGCGGTTAAGAGCGAGCTCCAGAACCCAGTCCGCCGTGATCATTGGGATCTTGGTCACGGCGAGGAAATGCCCGAGAACCGTGGAGCCCACGATCAGCATCAAAACCATGCACGCTGTTCGCAGCGATTCGGCCACCGATTTGACATAGCCCTTGAAGTTCAGGTCCCTCTTGATGAGGGACAGTACCAGAACCATGAAAGTGCCCACGCTGCCGGCCTCGGTCGGTGTGAAGAACCCTTGCATCAGGCCCCCGATAACGAGCAGAAAAATAGCAGTGATCCAGATCACTTCCGGCAGCGAGGCGATTCTCTTGCGCCAGGTCGATTTTTCGCCCGGGGGGCCAAGTGAGGGATTGATCTTGCACCATCCGTAAATGATGCAGATGAAGAACGCGGCGACCATCAGGCCCGGGATGATCCCGGCCAGAAAGAGCTTGCCGATGGACTGCTCCGTGATGATGCCGAAGACGATCAGCGTCACGCTGGGCGGCATCAGGATGCCCAGGGTGCCTACCGTGGCCACGATCCCGGTCGAAAGTTTCTTATCATAGCCGTAATGGTCCATTTCCGGCACGGCGACGCTGGCGAAGGTGGCGGCCGTTGCCGGGGAGGAGCCGCAGATCGCCTTGAAGGCCGTAGCCCCGGCCACGGTGGCCATGGCCAACCCGCCGGGGATGTGGCCGATGAAGGCGTAGGCCGCGGCGTAGAGGCGCCTGGCGATGCCGGCGTTGAAGGCGATCTGGCCCATCAGGATAAAGAGGGGGATGACCGTGAACCCATAGGATGACAGGACGTCGATGACGTCCTTCGCCAGCAGATTCAGGCCGGCTTTCCAGGAAACGATGAAGCTGAACCCCAGAAACCCCACCAGGGCCATCGCGAACCCGAGTTCGATGCCGGTCAAAAAAAGCAACAGTACCACTGCCAGACCGACCAACCCCGCCGCGACCTCACTCATATCCCCCCCCGGCGATCTTCACCATATCTGTCAACAGAACAATGCACTGAACGAAGCAGGAAAAGGCGACGCCGTAGGCAACGGGGTAAAACGGCAGCTGAAGGGTCAGGGACACCTCGCCGGATTGCTTCAAGTCCATGCCCACCAGGATCAGATTCCACCCGATGAGCAGAAACAGGCCGATCCCCATGCAGCGGGTGATCAGGTTGACAATGGAGCGGGCGGTTTTGGGCAGCTTGCCGGTAAAGAAGTCGACGTAGATATGCCCGCGCATCCATGAGGTCAGGGGAATCGCGAATCCGATGACGACAGCCCCTGAAAATGCCACCAGTTCGTAAGTCCCGACGATCGGACTCCGGAAGGATCGCAGGAAGACGTCGATGACCGTCAGGATCATGATGAAGCTGATCGCGATGCCGGCGATCACATTCAGGCAGCGGCTCAGTCGTTCGACCCCGTTCAATAAACGCTCCACGCACCGCTCCTTTCTGCCAGAGTCCGGTTGAGGCCCAAAAACAAGGAAGGGAGGTGGTTCCTCCCTTCCCGCTCTGCGGCGCTATTGCAGCTTTTTCAGCTCTTCGAGATAGAACTTGAGCGCTGCTTCACCCGGAAGATTTTTTGCTTTCATGTTGGCCGCGTATTCATCCAAAATGGGTCGGACCCGTTTGGCCCATTTTTCGTCCTCGTCCTTGGATAGTGCGATAATCTTGTTGCCCCTGGACAAGGTGAAATCCCGGCCCTCCTTGTCGATGGCATCCCAGACCTTGCCGGTTTTTTCGATCCACTCCGCGTTGACCGCTTCGATCGTTTTCTGGACATCCGGGGGCAGGGATTTCCATTTGTCCTTGTTCATGACCACAAAGAACCCCGTGCTGTAAGAAGATCCGAAATTCTCGATGGTGTACTTCACCACCTCCCCCCATTTCCAGCCCTGCAGGGATTCCTGAGGGGCCATGGAGCCATCTACCACTCCCCTGCTGAGAGCATCGTAGGTTTCGCCCATCGGCATGGCGACCGGGACCCCGCCGAGGGCCGTCACAATCTTTGCGGCCATGCCCGTGCAGCGGATCTTCATCCCCTTGAGATCGTCGAGAGTGTTTACGGGGTTCTTCGTGTGGAGGATCCCCGGGCCATGGCCATGAAGGTACATCACCTTCACATCGTCGAACTCTGCGGGTTTGAACTTTTGGTAGTACGCGTTGATCACTTTAGTGGCGGCCACGCCGCTCTTGATGCCCAGCGGAAGGTCCGTCACCTCCGTCAGGGGGAACCTTCCCCTTGTGTAGGCGAGAACCGAGAAGCCGATGTCGGAGATACCCTTCACCACACCGTCGTAGCACTTGTCTGCCGGTGTGAGTGTTCCGCCCGGGAAGATGGTGATCTTGACGGCGCCCTTGGTTCGCTTTTCGACCTCCTGTGCCCACTCGGTGGCCAGAACGGTGTTCTTGTGCGGCGCGGGGAAGAAGATGGAGTAGTTGAGTTTGATGGGGTCTGCGGCCCTTACGGGGGCGGGGGGGGCGAGCACCAAAAGGCTGACGATCAAAGCGACGGACACCATGCACATCCATTCCCTGTTTCTCATCGCAACCCTCCTTTGGTTTAGATTGATTGCTCGATTTTGGACTCGGTTTGGCGTGGAATTAAAAACTTCCGATAGATTTTCTTCCTCCTGCCGCAGGTTGGATTGAACGCGGATTGGCCCGGTGGTGATCTGTTCGGGCAAGAAGCTTGCAGCTACGATATAGCTATGCGAAGTGAGTTTGAAAGTCAAGCTTGAAATATGAGCATTTTTGAATTCACTCGCGCACGGGGCATAGTTCGGCGTCGGTGCGACGTCGGGCAGACCCGTAGGCTCAGTGAGAGGCGGGCGCAGAAAGGCGACGGGGGGACTTCAGGAACGCTCATCCAGAACGAATTCATTTTCAAGCAGTACACCCAGATCAAGGAGTGCGAGCTGGTCGAATACAAGGGCCACGGACTTGGGCAGGCCGGGTCCCTGATCATGGCGCGCTCGCTGGGCGGCGACATCCAGGTCGCCAGCCGCAAAGGAGAGGGCGCCACGTTCCACCCGACGTTGCCATTGCAGCTGAAGTCGTCTGGATGGCGTTTATCTAGATCAGCGAATCTGGAAAAAGGGATTTGACCCGACACCGCCGATTTCAGCGCGCGGGACCCGGAAGCGCTCGCACCCGGGCAGCGGGTTCGGTTCGACTCGTTCACCTCTTTCAGCTTCTACCCCCCGGCCAGCATGAAGGTCAGATGAATCTTGTCACCGTCTCTTACCGTCTTTTTCAGTTCATCGGGATAAGCGCTTTCATGATTTAAGTAGATTTCGATGATGTTCCGCAAGTTGCCCTTCTTGTCGAAGAGCACGTCCTTCATGCCCGGGTATTGCTTCACCAGATGCTCCAGGCACTCTCCCACACAATTGCCTTCGGCCTGGACCACATCTTTCCCATCCGTGGATACGCGATGGGTCTTGTGGATGTGCACCTGAACGCCCATGGATCAGCCCTTTCCTGAGGTATCCGCGCAGTGGTCGCAGCCGGGATTTTTTTGAATCCTGAATTCGGTAAAGCGCATGGCCAGACCGTCGTAAACCATCATCCGGTTTTCCAGAAGGGCGCCGATCCCAACGATCCATTTGATCACCTCCGTGGCCTGAATGGATCCGATCACCCCGGGCGCCACGCCGATCACCGGAAACGTCTCCTCCGGTATGGGGCCCCGGTACATGCATCGAAGGCATGCCGTTTTCCCGGGGATAACGGTCATCGCCCTTCCCTCGAAGCCATGGACGGCGCCATGGAAAAACGGAATTTTTTTTTCGATGGCCGTCTTGTTCAACAGATAACGGGCCGGAAAATTGTCCATGGCATCGACGATAAGATCGAAACCCGCCACTAGTTGGGCAACATTTTCAGGGGAGATGGTATCGCATATGGCTTCCATGCGGGTGGCCGGATTCAAACGGGCAAGCTTTGCCCGGGCGGAATCCGCCTTGGCCCGGCCGATATCGTCATTCCAATGCAGGATTTGCCTGTTCAGATTGCTCGCGTCCACCCGGTCCCGATCGACGATCCGGATGGCGCCCACGCCGGCCGCGGCAAGATAGATGGAAATGGGGGAGCCGAGCCCGCCGGCACCGGCGATAAAGACCCGTGCTTTTTTCAGCTTTTCCTGCCCCCTCTTTCCGATCTCAGCGATGCGGATCTGCCTGTCGTACCTCTCCAGCTCATGCGATGTCAGAAAGGCCATGGGAGACCTCCATCCGATTGAGAACAGGGGCACCTTATGATAGTATCCATTCCGATTAGCACAGGAATTCAGTCTAATGCAAATGGCCATCATCACCAGCCATGTCCCCGATGCCGCTCACGGGCTCCTGGGTCCGCAAATGGCCGCCACGATCATCCAGGGCCATACCGGCCATCCATGCATCGTCATCGCCGTGACCCGGGACGATGACAAGGATTCCCTGAAAAAGGCCCTTTCCGATTATTTCGGCTCCCGAAGGCCTGTCATCGGATTCTCTGCGCTCAGCGGCCGGGAGGATCTTTTTTCCCTGGCCAAAGAGCTCAAGGACGAAGGCGCCGTTACCATCCTGGCCGGTCCCCAGGCAGATGCGGATTTTCGAGGAGAAGAAGGCTGGCAGCAGCACCCCCATCGGTTCAAGGGTCTTTCGGAGTGCTTCCGCTTCGCCCTGCACGGGCCTGCGGAGCAGGCGATCCCGTTGTTGAGCCGCCTTGAGGGGAGCCACTGGCCGGATGTTCCCGGCCTTTCGTATAAGGACCGAAACGGCGCGATCATCCAGAATCCCAAAAAGAGCTGGGACGAGAAATATCTCGGGAAGGTCCGATGGGATAATCTTTACGTCGTGGGCGCCAAGGGGATTACGCCCCTGCGGATCACAAACGGCCAGGTGCTGCAGCAGATCGGCTGTCCGCACGCAGCCCGGGTAACAGAGGCGGAAATCGACTATCCGGCCTCCATCCGCCCCGGACAAGGGGAGAGAATCAAGCTCCCCGTGAGGGGCTGCAGCTTCTGCGATGTGGCAGCGGACAAGGGATTTCCAGGCAAGCTGGACATGGAAACGGTGCTCTGTCAAATCCGCTGCCTGCCGGAGGGAAGAGACGGCGGAAAGATTCCTTTTGAGCTCATCAATGAATACCCCCTTCCGGGACTTCCGGATTTGTTGAGAGCGGCAAACCGGAGCGGCATGCGGCTTTCCCAAATCAATCTCACCCTTCGGGCGGACGGGCTCATCGCAGGGGCCGCCCATTTGGAAGAGGCGCTGCGTGCGGCTCGGCAGATGGGGGTCTACATCCTGTTGAGCGCGATCGGGTTCGAGTCCTTTGACGACAGGATCCTTCGCAACCTGAACAAGGGTATCAGCGTCCAAGAGAACCTGGAAGCGGTCCGGCTGATCCGCCGGTTCAAGGCGGAATTTCAACACCATCTGGGATATTCGACCCAGGAGGGTGCCATCCACGGGTTCATCCATCCCACTCCCTGGGATTCGCGGGAGATTTTCGCCGGAGCACAAAAAACCATTTATCTCTATGGCCTGCCTAACGACATCCTGCCTCGCCACAGCGTCCCTCTGATTATTCATCATGCTTCCGGGCTGGGGGCCTGGATACGGGAGGTCGAGCAAAGAGAGGGGATTCGCTATAAGCGGTCCGGGTCGATCGTCTGCTGGTGGGAGGAGCCGACCGGATGATGTTTCTTCCGGGAAACTGCTTTGTTCAGCCCTTTGTTATGTTTTCCTTTTCATCCTCGTTGCGGCCTTCCCTTTTCGGCCGGAAACTTTTTCACGCACTTTGAGCCGGTTTCCATCCCCTGAAAAAAAGTTCATCATAATGAACATTTTATATAACCGTGATTTCGCACCGGATCGATTCGGATGCGCTTCGGATGGAAACAGATGGGATCATAATCCTATAATTCATTGTAAAAAAGATACAAGGTGAAAATTCCGCTTGACAAAGAGTGAAATTATAACATAAATAATTATTTAATTCGTTCACTCTAATGAACATTATCTTTCCAACCCGCCCCGCGCAACAATCGAAGAACCTTATGTGGAACCCAAAGAGGTGAATCATGGCGATCGAAAAAGAAAAGGGGATGTCAACGGCCGAGAGCCTGCGAGAAACAAGGACCTACGGTAAATTCCGATGCCACAATCCCACCTGTATGGAGCGGATTCAGCCTGCGAAAGGGGATAAGACCGCCAAGTGCCCGACATGCGGGATGGAGTACCGGATCCATTGGGTCAATCCATCGCTGCCCCGCATTCGAGGTCCGGTATGGGATGTAAACCGAAAACTGGCAGAAGCTAAATTAAAAGAGAAGGGGATAGAATAATATGCCGTTAGATAGAAAGATCGCTTATATCGACCTCACCACGGGTGATATCCAGACCGAATCGATTCCGCTCGAAGTAAGAAAGAAGTTTCTGGGCGGCAGGGGGCTGGATGCATATCTGCTCTACAATCATACAAAAAAAGGGTGTGATCCCCTGGGACCGGATAACACCCTGATGATCAGCGGGGGCATTCTGACCGCTACCTGCGCTTCGGCCACCGCAAGGACCCATATCATGGCCAAATCCCCCCTGACCGGATTGCTCGGCAGCGCGAACATGGGCGGTTTTTTCGCTCCCGAATTAGCCTGGGCCGGGTTTCATCATCTGGTCATCAAGGGCAAGGCGAAACATCCCGTTTACCTTTATGTCCACAACGGCAACATCGAGATCCGGGACGCCCGGGGCATCTGGGGCCGGTCGGCAACGGAATCTCAGTGGGCCATCCGTGAAGACCTGGGCGATCAGGAAGTCAAAAGCTGCGTCTGCGGGCCCGCCGGAGAGAACCTGGTCCGGTTTGCGTGCGTCATGACCGGGATCAAAAATTCCGCAGGCCGCACCGGGATGGGATGCGTCATGGGCTCCAAGAACCTCAAAGCCGTGGCCGCCCGTGGAACCATGGATATCAAGATCGCCCGGCCGGCCGAGGCCCTGGAATACAATAAGCGTTTCATCGACCAGATCGTCAGCGCCAAGGTCAATCAGACCCAGGGCACCCTGGGAACCCCGTTCATCTGGGGCGCCACCAATTCCTGGGGTGGGGTTCGGTGCCGGAATTTTCAATACAACCAGTGCGAATACGCCGATGACATCGAACCTGAGCGAATCGACGAGATCTGCGAAGAGACCATGGGCCCCTACCATATGACGGGCTGTTTCGGCTGCCAGGTCCACTGCCGCGCCCAGTATAAGATTCCCGACGGCCCCTATGCGGGAAGATACGACGAGGGACCGGAATACACCTCCCTGGGGGCATTCGGCGGCGAAACCGACACGCCCCGGGCGACCACGGTGCTCACCGGAAACCACCTGGTCGATCAGTTCGGCATGGACAACCTGGAAACCGGAAGCCTCATCTCCTGGGCCATGGAGCTTTACGAGCTTGGGATCATCACCGCCAAGGAGACCGACGGGCTGGATCTTCGATTCGGAAACGACGAGGCGGTCATCGAAATGATCGAGCGGATCTGCTACCGGAAGGGATGGCTGGCGGACGCACTGGCCGATGGCGGCATTGCCGCTTCCGAGAAGATCGGGAAAAATTCCTTCGATTACCTGATCCAGGTCAAGGGAATGAGCAATCTCCATTCCGACGAGCGGGCAACCCCCGGCTTGGCGCTGAACATCGCTACGGCATCGAGAGGCTCGGACCACCTGAGGAGCCGGCCGGCCATCGACCTGTACCACCTGCCGGAAACGGTGCTGAGAAAGATTTACAGCAATCCGGTCCCCTACGACGGGCCCCTGAGCTCCGAGCACACGGAGTATGTAGGGAAACCCTGGCAGGTCTTCTGGCAGGAAAACTGCTACATGGGCGTCGACTGCCTGGGCATCTGCAAATATCATACGACCTTCCTGGGGGCGACGCTTCCCAATTTCGAAGACTGGTCGAAAGTGCTCTATTACAACACCGGTCTGCAGATGACGCCCGAAGAGATCTGGATGGTGGCCAGACGGTGCAACATGATCGAAAGGCTCTTCAACCTGAGGGAGGGCCTGACGAGAGACGATCTCAAAAAAGGCGACATGCTCAATCATCGCTATTTTGACGAGCCCTGCCGACGCGGGGCCGTCGATGTCATCGGCGTAAAAATCGACAAGGAAAAATTTATGCGCATGGTCGATGAGCTCTACGAACACAAAGGCCTCGATAAGGACGGCGTTCCCAAACCGGAGACGCTGAAGGAGCTTGGCCTGGAAAACGAGCCTGGCCATCTGATCTAGCCCGAAATGGAGGAAGCGAATGTCAAAAGCCTTGTATATCGATTACCATAAGTGCACGGGTTGCAGGCTCTGCGAGCTCGTTTGCTCGGTTTCCCATGACGGGATTTCCAATCCTGCGAGAAGCCGGATCCGGGTGATGAAATGGGAGGCGGAAGGCCTCTACGTTCCCATGTCCTGCCAGCAGTGCCAGGATGCGCCATGCAAGCTGGTCTGCCCGGTCAAGGCCATCTCGTGGGATGACGAGATGGGGCGCGTGTTCGTGGACTACGACCTCTGCATCGGCTGCCGCTCCTGTATCGCGGCATGCCCCTTCGGCGCCATGAGTTTCAACCTTAAGGATAAAAAAGTCTTTAAGTGCGACCTCTGCGACGGTGACCCTCAGTGTGTCCGCTTCTGTGAAATGAAGGCCGTCGATTTCATCGACATGGACGAGGTGAGCATCATCAAGAAGAGAGACGCCGCCAAACGGCTGTCCGTTGCCGGCAAAGAGGCGGCGGCGCTGGAGGCGGGTCATCACCGGTAGATGGGGAAACGGAAGCTGCGAATTTTCATATGGAAATAAATGAGCTCGAAATACGCTCGGTTGGCGTGGATGTGGGCAGCTCGACCAGCCACCTGGCCATTTCGAACCTGGTGCTGAAAAGAGATGAACGCTCAGCCACCCGCCGTTTCAACATCCGGAAAAGAAAAATACTCTATGAAGGCAGAATCATCCCTACGCCTTTGCTGGACGATGACACCATCGACATCGACAAGCTGTCCTTCTTCCTTAAAGAAGAATATGAGCGGGCGGGAATCGATCCGGCCGATATCCAGACAGGAGCGGTGATCGTTACCGGAGAGAGTGCCAAGAAACATAACGCCAAACAAATCGTTGAAGCGCTGTCCAGTGACGCTGGAAAATTTGTGGCCGCCACGGCAGGCCCCAATTTCGAAAGCCTGATCGCCGCAAGGGGGTCGGGCGCCACGGCCCGGTCGAAAGATTTTCAGAACACGATATTATCCTGCGACATCGGCGGGGGAACCTCCAACATCGCCGTATCCAAAAATGGAAAGGTGATTTCGACCAGCTGCGTCGCGGTGGGGGGCCGGCTGCTTGGCGTAAATTCCCAAGGAAAAATTTGGCGCATGTCGCCGCCGACAGCAACCGTCATGGCGGACATGGGGTTGAGCTACGGCATCGGCGACGCCATCCCGGAAGCAGATGTGGAAAAGATTGCCGCTCGATTTGCCGAAGTTCTTTTTGAGGTCATCACCGGTCCGGCGAAGAGCTCTCTGGCCAGACAGCTGATGATGACCGATGATCTGAATTTCCCGGGTCAAATTGATGAATATTCGTTTTCGGGAGGCGTGGCCGAGCTCATGTATGGCGGAAACGGCGCCTATGACGACATGGGCCCGATCCTGGCCAAGAAAATCAATCTGCTGACCTCTCGGCTGGCCGCTCCGGTGATCGAACCGGCCAATAAAATCAGGGCCACCGTCATCGGCGCGGGGGCCTATTCCTTATCCATCTCCGGTTCTTCCGGCTTTATGGATGAGAGCTTTTGCTTTCCCATCCGAAACGTGCCCGTTGTCCGGGTGGATGTCGATCGGTCCCGGTTAAGTGTCGAGCACGTGACATCCCAAATCAATGTCGCGTTTCAGAGGTTCGATCTGAGCGAAGGGGAGGAGATCGCCGCACTGTATTTCAAGGATACGTTCAGGGCGTCTTATCCCGAGCTGGAATTGCTGGCCCGAGCCGTCGAAGCCGCTCTTCCCAACTCGATTGCCCGGAAATTACCGATCATCCTGATTTTTGAAAAAGACATCGCTTGCGGCGTGGGAAACGTCATCCGCCGGGAAACGAGCCTGAAAACGAATCTGTTATCACTTGATGAGTTGATCCTCAAAGAGGGAGACTGGATTGATATCGGCGAGCCCCTGATGGCCGGCCAGGTATTTCCCGTTACGGTAAAGTCGCTTGTTTTTCACGGGAATTAAACATGGCGCTGAAGCCTGAAAAACCCCAGAGAGCGCCGTCCTACGAGGCGCCGGCAGTTCAGAAGGCGTTTGAGCTGCTGGCAATGGTGGCCGATTCAGCAGAAGGGTTGGGAGTCAGCGAGCTTTCCACCGCACTGGGCTACAGTAAGGGAACCGTCCACGGCCTCGTGCAGGCATTGCTCAAGGCCGGGGTGCTGGACCAGAGCACGCAACGTAAAAAGCTGTTTCTCGGACCCGCCATCGTGGAGTTGGCCTTCAAAAGCCGCAGCTACCGTCGAACCATCCAGCAGGCCCAGCCCCTGCTGGACCAACTGCGCGATCGGATCGGGCAAACCGTGTTTCTTGGCATGCTGAGTCGATCCCGGGTGGTGATCATCGCTGCGGCCGAAGCGTCAAACCCGCTGAAAATATCTTCGCCGCCGGGAACCTCCCTGCCGGTTCTGGCCGGAGCGCTGGGAAAGATGTTCCTATCTCAGTTCGACGATGAAAAGGCGCTCCAGGTGATCCGCAGCCACGGGCTGACGCCCTATACTCCAAAATCCATTACCGACGAGCAGGCGTATCTTGAAGAACTTGCCCGGGTGCGCCGGGAAGGATACGCCGTGGACGATGAAGAGTACCTGCCCGGGATTCGCGCCGTCGCCCTCATCCTCGGGAATCACCGCGGGCTTTCCCTGGCCCTGTGGGCCGTAGGATTTGCCGGGTCCATGGATCGTCAGCGCATGCCCGGGATTGTCCGGGAGGTTCTGGACACCGCTGAAAAACTGAAGGGGTCGCTCCATAATGGACATTGAGAGGGAAGGCCCATGGCCAAGCAACTGATCGTAGAACCCGAAAAATGCAACGGCTGCGGAAAATGCGAGATGGTATGCTCGCTGAGGCACCAGGGCATCAGCAACCCGGCACTCTCCCGCATCCGGGTGATTCAAGGGGAGCCGGAGGGTTTTCATCTTCCCATGCACTGCCAGCACTGCCTGAATCCGCCCTGCATGACGGTATGTCCCCGGAAGGCCATCTTTAGGGACGAAGAGCTGAACCGCGTGCTGGTCGACTACGGTCTATGCATCGCCTGCAAGATGTGCGTTGCGGCCTGTCCCTTCGGTGTGATGCAATTCAACGAAGAGCGCGGGCAGATTTTCAAATGCGACCATTGTGACGGAGATCCTCAATGCGTCCGTTTCTGCGAGCCAAAAGCCATCGACTATGTCGAACCCGTTAAAATGGAAATGGACCGTATGCGAGCGGCTGCGCGACGATGGGCGGCACCCACCCGCACGTGTGCCGCATTGGTGGAAACCAAATGTCTTCTTTCATAGTAAACGAGAAGTGCAACGGCTGCCTGGCCTGCGTCCGGAATTGTCCGAACCGGGCCCTTGATTACCGGGATCATGCCGGCAAACGCGTTCTGATGCACAACATGGGCTTGTGCGCCCGATGCGGCCAGTGCTGGCGGGTTTGTCCGGAACAGGCCGTGGAATTCAGGCACTTGCTGGAATCGCCCTGGCAGGAGGTGGTGGCCCTGGGGTTGACCCACTGCCGGGTGTGCGGAGAGCCCGTGTGTACGTTCGATTACGGGAAAAAGGTCTCGGAAAAGCTCCGGATGCCGGCGGAAGCCCTCTGCCCGGCGCATCGCCGCGAAAAGGGCCTGAGGGCCTGGTCCCGTATCAGGCCGGCGAGCCCGCCTTCTCCTGGAGGTGCAAAATGATCGTAGGAAATCTAAAGCCGGTGGAGGAAATCGCCGCTTCGGTAGCCGGGCTGAAGAACGTCCAGGTGGTGGGATGCGGCTCCTGTGTTTCGGTCTGTCTTTCCGGGGGAGACCGGGAGGCCCGGCAGCTTGCCGACGAACTGTCCCTGCCCCTCTATTACCCCGGCGGCCCGCCGCCCGCATTCGCTGTGAGCGGCATCGTGCGCCAGTGCGAAAAAGACCTGGTCAAGACCTATCTGACGCTGCCGCCGGAAACCGACGCGGTCGTCTCTCTGGCATGCGGCGCCGGCGTCCAAACCCTGGCGGACCTCTTCTCGCCGCTTCCTGTTTTTCCCGCATTGAACACCACCTTTTTAGGCGCCCTGGACGAACCGGGCATCTGGCGGGAGAAGTGCCACGGCTGCGGTGACTGCATGCTCTCTTTTACAGGAAGCATCTGCCCGGTGGCCCGCTGCGCCAAGAGCCTGTTCAACGGCCCCTGCGGAGGCTCCCAGGGCGGCCGATGCGAAGTAGACCCGGAGATTCCCTGCGCCTGGGCCCTTATCTATTACCGGCTCAAAAGCCAGAACCGGCTCGATCTTCTCCAGAAGCTAAACCCTCCCCGGGACTGGCGTCCGGCAGGAAACACCGGCCCTCGGTCCCGAATCCGCACCGGTATCGCCGGAAGCCCCGGAGACGCGCCTGCCCCATCGAGTCAGACATCCTGAGCTCTTTTATTCTTCCGGCAAATAAACAGTTGCAACTTCAGCCGATGTCAAGCGGGACAACGAGGGCTTTTCGTGCCGATCCGGGTGATGGTCAACGACGAGGGGTTCCTGCGGCGCGATGAACGGGCTGCGCGGAAGCTGAAAGACGGCGACCGGGTGCGGCTGATGCTTCTCGCCGGCAGCGGTTAGCCGTATCCGGTCATAAACGACATCCTGCAGCCCAAACTTTCGTTCTCGCTCACCGCAATCTTCAGCGTAGCTCAAGCTACGCCTCCGGGTGCGGCACCGCTGCGGCCTTGTACTGAACCGCATCCACCATTTCTGACAAAACACTTTCGAAAAACGGCGTCTCAGGTCGATACGAAAGTAAAATCTATCATCCAAATAAGCTGTCAATCGTCAAGACGGCGGCAACCAATTTTCGCTGGATATAATCCTGAGACACAATCTGTCCGAGCGCATCCCTACTCAAGATCATATCCACACTTTTTGGGAATACGATTTATTTGCGATTACCAGATCAATACTATCAAACACGTACAAATCCCCAGAAGATTCTATTAATCGCCGAGATCCAATCATTCTCAAATTTCAGATTGCATCAACAAGTCTAAAAGAATGCCAGTTGGGCTTTCAATCGTCACCATCATGTAACAGGGGCTGAATCCAAGACTAACCATGAAAAAAAAAGGGTTGGAGTGAAATGATAGCTCCAACCCTACAAAGCCGAATATACATGTCCTGATCTATTCTTTTACGGGAAGGACGTGAATCGCCTTTATGATCAGTTCAACTTGCTCACCAGCCTTGAGCTTGAGATCTTTTACAGATTCTGTTGTCAGCACTGATGCCATTTCATGGGGTTCAGTCACAGTAAATTTAACCAGAGACATTACGTCGCCCTTCTTTACGCTTTTGACCTTCGCCTTGATCTTGTTCCGCGCACCGTATTTCATACTCTCCTCCTTTTTAGTTTGGGGTGAGTCAACGGGCCTTGCGGCTTTCGCCCCGTCTGTTTAAGAAATTACTCGGATTCGAGTGAAAAAACAACTCGTATCAGAGGCTGATCACTTTGTCGGCCAGCTGCGCCGCCGTGACGATGTCGAGCATGTTGGTGGTCTCGCCAACCTGCTTGCGTTCCAGCAGCTTGAAATGGTTCAGGCAGGTGCCACACACCAGGATTTTCAGACCCGCCTTCTCGTAGGCTTTGAGGTCCTCAAGCACCTCCGAACCGTCAATGGTGAGTTTCACGCCATTGTTCACAAAAACCAAGCGCCACAGGTCAGGCCCCATTTCCTTAAGCGTGCGCAGAAAGTTGACCATCAATTTCAAGCCCAGTTCGTCGTCCCCGAATCCCATCCGGTCGGTGGCACACATCACCATTATCTTCTTGCTGTCTGCTTCCGGTGCAACAGACTTCTGGGCTTGCTCTCCGACCTCCGGACCGCAGGTTCCGATTACCGTGTAATCGGCTCCTTGTTGTCCGAGCGTCGTATGAAACCCCTGTGACTCCAAAAACCTTTGCACATTCTGCTGAGAGGCTGCGTTGTCAACTATGACTTTAACGGCAGCCGGTTTTTCCTCCTGAAGCGTGGCCTTAGTGTGCAGCACCGGAGCCGGGCAGGCCAGTCCACGCGCATCGATTTCTTTCATGGCAAAACCTCTCAGATATCGATTTTGATATTTGGTATTGAGCTTTTGATGGTACGAAAAGGGCAGCTTCTTAATCTACCCATATCTTTTCTTCGGGTTCAGCGAGCACTTCACCGATTTCAGCAGCTTCGTCGATCCTGGCCTCCCACAAGGTCTTCACGAGATCTGCGGCTTGGGCTCCGATCACACCGATCAACAACCCCCCTGAGGTCTGCGGGTCGAAAAGCACGTCTTGCCGGGAGCGATCCACTCCGGCCTCGAAATGGACCATCGAATCCCGGAATTCTTTGTTCTTGTATGCACCGGCGGGGATCAGGCCCATGGACGCATATTCAAGGGCTTCCGGGATTATCGGCACGCTTCGTGAAAAAACGCGTACCCCCTTGCCGGAGCCACAAACCATTTCTGCCAGGTGGCCCAGCAGTCCGAAGCCGGTCACGTCCGTGCAGGCATGCACGTCGAAGGATGCCATGACCTCGGCTGCGGTGCGGTTCAATCCGGCCATGAGTGCAGTCACCTTATCGACGAGTCCGGCCGGTGCCATCCCCGCCTTGATCGCGGTGTTGACGATGCCTGTGCCGAGCGGCTTTGTCAGAACCAATCGGTCGCCCGTCTGAAGGTTCTTTTTGGTGAGCACGTGCAGCGGGTGCACGAACCCGGTTACGGACAGACCGTATTTCAGCTCCTTGTCCTCAACGCTGTGGCCGCCTATCAGGACTACTCCCGCCTCAGTGAGCTTGTCGACCCCGCCCTGGATGATCCTCCGCAGAATGGCTATGTCCATCTCCTTGACCGGGAAAGCCACCAGATTCATGGCGGTCTTGGGAACGCCGCCCATGGCGTAGACATCGCTCAGGGCATTGGAGGCCGCGATTTGTCCGAACCAGTAGGGATCGTCCACAATAGGAGTGAAGAAATCCACGGTCTGGATCAAAGCCAAATCATCCGAAATTTTGTATACCCCTGCGTCGTCCGCCCGGTCGAGACCGACAAGCACATTCGCATCGGTAGGGAACACCATGCCACACAAGGCCCGATCCAGGTCCCCTGGAGCCAGTTTGGACGCTCATCCGGACCCAGCCACTGTCGTAGTCAGCCGAACACCCTGGTCTTTTAACGTGGAGCTCATTGATTTGGTTTTCCAGTCTTTCAATTGAGTGAACAAGCTGACAGCGCTTGAAGTCTCATCCCTCTATGAAAATGGGCATGCCAACTCATTCGCGTGGTACTCATGATGTTCCCCACAATATGGGCATGGAACAGTGAGACGGATGCGGGCGTCCAAGTACCGCGTGCCGTCATCGTCGAGCGCGATTCCCCGGTTATCGGTAATTTCAAAATGCTCGCTGAAAAAGGATTCCCGGTGCAGTGGGCAGACGAATACAAGTTCCATCCATTAAAAGCTCTTTTATTTCACCTCTGCGGTTGGATATTTAGCACCCTTCCACGCGAAGATGCCACCGGGGTAACGATAGACATTCGTATAGCCGTTCTTGACCGCCCAGGTCGCCCCGTTGTGGCTGCGGGTGCATTTGATGAAGCCGCAATAGATTACGATCAGCCTGTTTTTGTCAGGCCCCAGCATCTGCAGAAAATCCTGCTCGCTCTTGCCGGCAGTCTCTTTCGTGTCCCAGGCTTTCATGTCGGGGATGGGAAAAAGAAACTGCTTGGCGCTCGGGACATGCTCTTTCTTGTAGCTGTCCTCGTAGGGCATGGTGTCGACGATCAGCATGTCCTTTTTCGCATCGATCCAGCCCTTCAACTCTTCGGTGCCGACCAGTTTGTAGCCGCCGGCCTGGGTCTGGTTGTGGAGCCCGATGCTGATTTTCTCCCACCCGAATTCCTCTTCGAACTTGTCCGCTGCTAAGGCCTGGCCATATCCTCCCAGAATCAATCCTATCCCCACGAGCATCCACACCATCCCTTTTACCATGGCAACCTCTCCTTTCCGAATCGATGAAATGATCTCCAATAGTTTATGAGGCGATTTTCGCCGGTATACGCGCCAAGTGTAAAGATAGATCACCCCTGCAAGCATTGCGAAATCACGATACAGAGCAAGCCGCAGCCCGTGGTAGGCTCGGGATTCAGGATCTTCAGGGCCGAAACACCCGCAGTCCACATCCAGTCCCATCCAAATCCCGTAGCCCAAGATTGCCATGAAGATCACCAGAAGCGTTCCGATGACCGTGAGCGAGCCGCGGACATCGATCATCAGTCCGACAGCGGCAACGACTTCCAGAAGGGGCAACCCAATGGCCGCCGGCATTAACAACGGGTCCGGAACGATGCCGTAAGAGTCAATCAGAACGGCAAAGGCTTGAGGATCGAGCAGCTTAGAGCCACCGGCGAAAAAAAAGACGATTCCAAGCAACCAGCGCGTAAGGCGATAAGCAGTTTCTGATGCGAAGAGCCTCATGGTCAATTCCGATATCCTCTACCGAATAAGCGCTTCCCGGCCCAAGAAAAACGCCATAGGACACAGCCAGGCAACTGTTTTTAGTAACTTGGAGCTTCTACAAAGGCAAATTGAATGGTTCGATAAGCTCTTATAGTCTGATAGCTATTTTCTATGACCCATCCGACGTTTTGTAGTCCGATATTTGAGTTTCCACTTAACGACATGCTTGTCCAATCCTTCTTGATCAAAAGTTCCAATTGTGGGATGTCTCACGGGGAGCTTGACAAGGCGACTTTCTTGTTGGTGTTGCGCTTAGATTCAAACTGATGGGAGTTTTGCGCGCTTCGACCAACCCACAAAAGATACGCCTTAGCGTCTGATCGGGCAGTTCTTGCAGCCGCTTGTCGAGATCATCGCCGACTTCGGAAGGTTCCTTGGGATTGACGACTTCTTCTTTCAATTTCTGGGGAGCAACCTGATACAAGGCATTCCTGCCAAAATCAATTTCTTTGATCCGGCTGTTGTCCGCCAGCCAGCGGTCGCATTCATCGTGCGGCCCCAAATAGCAGATGTAAAGAATATCTTTCCGCAGCAAGGTGATCATCCGAAACCCCCACCCCAAATCGTACTTGACACACTTGCGAATGCGTTTTTCACCGTGCTGAGTGCGAGGAGCGATCTTTCGATCCGGCTGCCAGGTTTCTCCCGCTTTCAATCTTGAGATAATCGCCTCGGCCTTACCAGCCAGAAGTACTCCAGTCGTTCCGGCCTTACGAAACCATGCAATCCGTTCGATGACCTTCGGGCTCAAGCAGATCAACCTTCGGGTTTGAAGGTGAAATGATTCCTTCATTTGATAATTTCCCTTCAGCAGTGAATATTAAAAACTCCCCCTTTCAATTTTGATGGAAGGAGCAGCCTTAAGATTATAAACATCTTCATGTCCACGGGATTACTCGTTGCCCGCCAGCAGTGCAGCTCCTAAGGCGCCGGTCATCTGAGGGTCTTCGGCTATCAAAACAGACTGCTGCAGCGTCTCCTCCAGCAGGCGGTACATGCAGCGGTTCTTGGCGACACCACCAGAGAACACAACCGGTCCATCGCTGGAAACTCGACGAAGCATGCCAACCGCGCGCCTTACCACAGATTTATGCAGGCCGAGCGCAATGTTGCACCGGTCCTCTCCGCGCGCCACCAGTGACGTCACTTCAGATTCCGCAAAAACGGTACACATGCTATTGATTTGGATGTCTTTCTCGGCCTGAAGCGCCTCGGATGCGAATTGTTCCAGGTTAAACCCCAGAGACTTCGCCATGATCTCCAAAAATTTCCCGGTGCCGGCCGCACATCGGTCGTTCATCTCGAACTTGATAACCTTGCCTGAAGCGTTCATCGCAATGGCTTTGCTGTCCTGGCCACCGATGTCCAAGACCGTGAGCGCCTCTGGGAAGAAGAACCAGGCGCCAGCGGCATGGGCCTTGATCTCGGTGACGGTGGGGGCATCAAAATCCACTTCAAACTGGCCGCGGCCATAACCTGTAGCCAAGATGCGGTCGTAAGCCAAGCCCTTCAGCAGCTTGCGGGCCTCGGCCATGGGGTCATAGCCAGTGTCCGCTTGGCGATGCTCTGCGATAGTTCCGTTTTTGACGACTACCAGTTTGATGGCCCGGGAGCCGATATCAATACCTGCGCAACGCATAGGGAATGTTCCGAATCCATTTATTTCAACATTTCGATGAAGGCTTCGACCCGGGTCTTGAGCTGGCCGACGTCCTCCATGCTGTAGTCGGTTTCGATTCTCAGGGTTGGGATATTTTTGTCTTCGAGCGCTTTGGCGACCGGAATCGCCTCCATCAGATAGGGTTGACAGAACTGCATCCCGTAATGGATCACGCCGTCAGCCTTGTAGGCATTGACCATCTCTTCGACATGGCTCAGTCGGTCCGGGTTCGGGGTGAAGATGGCGCAGTCAACCTTGAAATAGCGGTCGACGATGGCGTCCATCAAGTTGTCCACGGTTTTGCCGGAGGCATTCACCAGGTTGCGAGTGCCGCGTTCGCCCACACAGGACTCCTCGCCGACGATGACCGCTCCGGATGTCTCGATAATCCATGGCAGCTTCCAGTTGGGCACCGCCATGGGGCAGCCGGAGATGAGGATGCGCGGGGTTTTGACCGGAAACACACCCTTTTTTTCGGCGACACGCTTCTCCAACTCGTCGCAGATCTTGTTGACCGAGTCCGTGAAGCGCTGCGGGTTGTCGTAGAAGAACACCTGGTTCGCCAGCAGCGCATCCAGGCCTGAAATCGGCGCAGGGTCGGCCTGGCGCAGTTTGGAGAGTCGGTGGATGGCCTTGCGCTTGTTGTTGACGATCTCGATGGCCTGCTTCAGACGCACGGCGTCGATGGCGACGCCGGTCAGCTTCTCGACGGCCTGCTTGAAACGGAGGTATTCGGCTTTGAGCAGCTCCCGGCCCTGGCCCGACTTCATTTGGGGGATGTCCATTACGTATAGGTTGGAAACCAACGGCCCGAGCGACTCGTAGGCTTTTTTCTTACCATCGCAGGTGTTCTCACCGACGATCATGTCCGAGGCTTCGAGGTAGGGGCAGACCTTGCCGAGTTTGAAGCCGAAGGTGGACTTAATCAAAGCGCAGGTGTTGCGTGGCAGGACCTTCTCCACCTCTTCCATGGCGAAGTCCGCGCCGGCGCAAAGACCCACCATGGTGGCGTTTCCCGCCAGAACGATCTCCTCCGGCACGAACACGCAGTATGAGCCGATGATCTTGCGGCCGGCCTTTTTCTCATCCAGCAACTCCTTGATCCGCAAGCCGTGCACCTCGCTCATGACGAAATCGAAATAGCCCATCCCCTCCGGTCGGTTCTTCTGGGCCAAGTAGATGTCCTGGTAGAATTTGCCGAGAACGCCCAACAGCGCATCGTGCGCGACCAGATCAAGGCCCAGTTCCTGCCACATGCTGCGGTAGTCTTCACCCATGATCAATTCCTCCTGAAAAAGTTGATGTAGTTGGAACGTGTTTTTTATGCTCGTTCCTCTCGTTGGGGTCACCGTATTTAGGCCGGTTAAGCGGCCTCGTCTGAAAATCGCCGTATCAAAACCTCATCCGATGATTCATGACCAATTCCGAGAACCTCGCGGCAAATAAAGAAAATGTCCGACACATGACTATTCAACCCGCCAGCGGGATCATCATCCATTGAATTCGAAAAGTTCCTTGCATTTCGATTGATGTCGCGGATGCCCTCAAAGACCACGGACAGGGCCATGGGAAAATTGAAGTCCTTATCTATTGCGGAGCAGAAGCGATTCCACAAGTGGCCTTTGCGAAACCCGGTTTTAAGGGACTCTGCGACCAGATCGGGATTTCCGGAAAAAAAACGGTGAAGTCTGGTCCAGCGGGCGGAGGCCTCCTTCATCGCCGCATGCGAGAATTCGATTGGGTGTCTATAGTGCTTGGACAGTAAGAAAAGCCGTAGTGCCTTCGGCCGATAACGCTCCAGCAAATCATGAAGCTTCAAGGCGTTGCCGAGCGACTTGGACATTTTTTCCCCTTCGATGGAAACAAGCCCGTTATGAATCCAACAATTGGCTGGGGGCATTCCGAAGAGGCTTTCGGACTGTGCGATTTCGTTTTCATGGTGCGGAAAGACCAGATCCATTCCACCGCCGTGGATATCGTAGGTTTCACCCAGCAGCGCGGCGCTCATGGCCGAACACTCGATATGCCAGCCCGGACGCCCACCCCCCCACGGACTGGGCCATGAAGGCTCACCGGTTTTGGCCCTTTTCCAGAGAGCGAAATCGGCGGGGTGTCTCTTTTCATTATCGCAGGGGTTTTCCGAGGGCATGGCTGACGCCTGAACCGTGCGTCCCGACAGCTGGCCGTAATTCTTGAAGGATTCCACCGCGAAGTACACGTTGCCGCCGGACGGATAGGCATGTCCACTTTGGATTAGCTTCAAAATGAAGTCTCGAATCGGGATGAGATGTTCTGTGGCCTTGGGTTCGGCATCGGGTTCGCGAACATTCAACTGCCGCATGGCCTCATGGTATCGATGGGTGTAGTACCGGCTTACGGTTTTAACGTCCTGATTTCGTATGTGGGCTTTATCGATAATCTTATCGTCGATGTCGGTGATGTTGCGAACATAGGCGACGGCAAGCCCTTTCGTCCTGAGATAACGGGTGATCACGTCAAAAATCACGGCAGATCGCGCATGCCCCAGATGCGGGTCGCCATAGACGGTAGGGCCGCACACGTAAATGCTCACTTTTCCCGGAGATATTGGCTTCAGCGGTTCCACTTTCCTGCTCATGGTATTGTAAGCGTGGATAGCCATCAGGTACGGCTCTTCCTCAGGTAGTGTTTGTCTTCCCGCCTCACGGTGAAACCGATTTGATTCAGGTGATCCAGCACGTGGGTGCCGCCCCACCTGCCGTAGCCCAAGAGTTCCTTGCAATCGCCCACCGTGATGAAGCCTTTCCGTTCAATGGCCTGTGCCACTCGCCTTTTGATCTCATCAAGCGCTTCAAGGGACAAAAAGC
Source organism: Desulfobacterales bacterium (assembly GCA_041736435.1). Lineage (GTDB taxonomy): Bacteria > Desulfobacterota > Desulfobacteria > Desulfobacterales > SpSt-501 > SpSt-501. The sequence continues at coordinate 37,182 of JBGSTS010000177.1, forward strand.
GATGGTCGTTCAGCCTCACCAGTTTTTTCTGTGAAAAAAGGTAATTGAGCAACTGCTGGATATCCGCTTTTTTGAATGTCGGCCGGTTCAGCTTCCAGAAGGTATCCCCGCTGAAAGGCGTGACCGCAGATTGTTGTGCGTATTCCAACAGCTGAGAAATCAATGAGTCGCGATGTTCATCAAGCGGCCTTTCGGAATCAGGGAGCTGGTATCCACCGTGAAGCCGAATCAGCCTGCCCTCCCGGCAAAGCCCATCGGCTGTGGTCTGCAGCAGGATATGCTCGATCGGATATCCCAAACGCTCAGCGACCTCGGTGATCAGAATGCTCTTTTTCAGAGGGTCTTTTCTGAAAGTCTCTTCAACCACCGTCATGAATTCAGACTTGATGGCCGCCATGTAGGTTGTTTTTATGGCGCCATGCCCCTTGATGTAGAATAGATCTCCTTTTTGCATCTTGGAGTTGATCAGGGACTCGAATTGAGAATATGGCATTCCCGTTTTCACGGATAAATCTCTGGCAGTGATGAGATGCCCCTTGGAATTGGCGAACGTACCCTCAACGTAGCCGTTGACATCCGCCTGCCTGAGTGCTGTGAGGAGCGGAAGTATTGATCCGTGTTTGGCTGGTCGATACTTTTCTTGGCTAGTTTCAAACACGCGGCCGCCTGCGATTACCGTGTTTATGTTTAGCGGCGACATTACGAAGGCATCCTGCGGCTGAGCCGCAATCGGCTTCAGAAGTCGAAGCTGGGCAAGGCCGGTTTCACCCGGCATAAGTCGATCACTCTCCATCAGAATGATCATGGCGTTGGTTATAGATGTGCCTAAATAGACTTTCACTTTCTGGCGGTTCTTGATGCCCTTAGTTGCTTTCTCCAAAACATGGATATCCACATTCAAAATAAAGGATGAGTTGACAGCTCCAGGTGTTACGAGGGCCATGCCTCGCGCTACGTCCTGAATTGAGACTCGGTGGAGATTGACTCCGACTCTTTGTCCGGCAACAGCCTGAGCAATCGGGCTTCCATGTGATTCCAGGGAGCGGGCACGAATTTTTTCCCCGGAAGGCAGAAGCTCTATTTCGTCATCGCACTGGATGAATCCAGAGCCAACAGTACCGCTCACCACGGTCCCGTGGCCGGCCAGATTTCTCACCTGATCGATCCACAGTCGAAAAGGGGACTCGGATTTCTTGATTGGGAGTTGGGCAATAGCGACATCTATGCCCTGGACAAGATCAGCTGTGAGCTCTGGATTTTTTGTGGTGAACTTAAAGAGGGGGCGATTGTCTAAAAAAGTCCCACTCAACAGTTCCCGCACTTCAAGCTCTGCCAATTCAAGCGTGTCCTGGTCCACAAGATCTGTCTTACTCAACACGACAACGCCTGAGGTTGCCTTGAAAAATTTGAGAATTTCCAGATGTTCCCGAGTTTGTGGCATGACGCCATCATCGGCGGCAACGACCAAAACTCCCACATCGACACTGTTCAGCCCGCGAATAGTATTTTTCAGAAAATCGGTATGTCCGGGCACATCAACGACCGCCGCGCGCATCCCAGAGGGCAGATCAAGCGGAGCAACGCCGGCTTCAATTGACATTCCCCGCCGCTTTTCTTCGAGTCTGCGGTCTGTATCGACACCGGTCAAACAGCGCACTATGGTTGTTTTGCCATGATCGACATGTCCGGCGAACCCGATCGTGTAATGGTTTTCCATATCGAACCGATGGTCAATCCTTTTGGAAGGGGCAAGGGGAATCGAACCTCCTCCTCGTTAGTAAGACGAGGCCGACGGTTTTGAAGACCGCGGGGTGCCCAGCACCATTGCCCCTTTAGATTTGGGACCGATTCGGATTCAGGCGGAGGTGAATCTATGAAGCGGTGAATAATGGGGGAGAAACAGCGGAACCCTCGGCCTGATCCTGCGCGCAACTCTCACGGATCGCGTTTGAATCGTCCGCTCAGGTAAAGCCTCGGTAATAATACATGCAACAAACCTCGCTTTAGCGTTTGCCTCTAATTATATTGATATTGAAGATATGTCAAATAGATTAAATCAATATTTAAATATGAATCGATTGGATATTTCAATTGGACACAACACGAAGCGCGTGATTTATACCCGACCCGCACTGGCCTCTACCTCGGCGATACGCACCAGAAGCAACGCCAACCAGCAGATGAGCACCTAAAAACGGATGACGCGGGCTTGTAACATGCGTGCCTGACTCGCAACCTATCTGAATACCGGAAAATCTTGCACCTTTGGTCAGGTAATCCTAAACTCCCATTTTGGCAGTGCCACCTCACCGTCAACCCACCAAACCAGGAGGTGCCCTATGAACGTGTCACAGACAATCCAGTCATTTCGGGAGTACCATCAGTTGAACTCGAAAAAAAAATACGCTCAAGAACTATGAGTTCATTTTCACCTGGTTCCACGAAGCGTTCAGCGACAGGCAGATCGAATCCATTGCCACTGATGAGGTCCTATCCTTCCTGACCGGGCTTTCCACTGCCGCAAAACCGGCCACCAAGCGTCACCGCTACTCCAGCCTCAAAGCCTTTTTCAACTTCCTCAAGAATTCGGCAGATCCAACCATTCCAAATCCCTGCGACACGGCCATGCTGCGTAAGATGTTCCGTGAGCGGCCGCCCCAGCAATGGAAGATTGTCGAAAAAGACCTGGTGGATGAAATCATTTTCCGTACCATGAAGCCGCGGAACCGGATCATGCTGGATCTGATGGCCCGGGGTGGAGTGAGAGTCGGAGAGGTCTTGAAGATCAGACCCATGGACATTCAGGACCGAAAAATCACATTGGCCGGTCCCAAGAGCGGTAAAGAGTCCGAGGTGGTGTTCATTCCCCAGAAGGTGGCTGACCAGCTAAAGGAGTACGTGAAAGAGTCCGGTACAGTGCCGGAAGAGCGGCTTTTCCCGACCAGCTACAACGCCGCCAGGATAATGGTGCGAAAGACTGGCCGGTTGGTCGGAATCCATCTTCGTCCCCATGACCTTCGAAGGCACGCGGCCACCTTTGCCTCCAGATCCGGTACTCCGATTGAGATCGTCAGCAAGGTGATCATGCAGCATGCGCACCTTTCAACCACACAAAGGTATCTCGGGAAGGTCTCGGACGTTGGGGCGATGCGATTGATTGAAAACCTGTATGGATGATACAGAACTGGGGCAGTGAGCTCATGCCCTGCCCCAGTTTGCCTGCTTTTGGTGGATTCGGTAAGGAAAGGAAAAAAATTTCAGATCCGGATTAGTTTAGGTTCATCGTCGTGGTCGCCATCGAAGGCAAGTTTCTATTTGTTCAGTTAATCACGCTTGGCATAGTTTAGAAAGCCTCATTCTTATGAATTTGGGTTAATACGGCCATCCCGCCCAGTCTGCCAAAAAAAGTATTGACAGGTACCAAAGTGTTTTATAGAGGGAGAGAAAAAAAATCTGCCAGAAGGCAGATATTTTGTCACCCAACTCGATAAACTAATCAGAGCCTCGAAGGCTGATACCGGGTGAATCCGGGAAGCTTTCCTGGCTTTTTTTTTTGAATCACTGACAGTTTTCGAAGATCATCATACTTTTGGCCACGAAGGCCCTTGCTTCGGTTGAGTTCATGCGCTGCTAATCCGCTTGAGCCGGATGTTCGGTACAACCTCAATCGCAAAGGAGAGCCTGTCATGATGCGGCCTAAAGTCAGCCCAGTGTTCCTACTTACCTTGTTTTTCTCCACTCTTCCTCTATGCACTTTATTGCGCCCGGTTTTTGCTCAGGACCAAGCTCCTAAAGCATATCAGATGGAAGAAGTCAAGGTAGTGGCCTCGCCGGTCATCCAGGGTAATGTGCTCGACCGCTACGCGGCACAGAAAACCACCGTGAGCGAGGAGCAGCTCAACGACCTCAACGCCCAGGATCTTGCTTCGGCATTGCGCAAGACGCCGGGGGTCAACATCTCCCGCTACAACATGGTGGGTTCCTTCGGGGGGGGCGAGGGGGGTGCGGTGTTCATCCGCGGGCAGGGGTCGAGTCGGCCGGGGGCCGAAATCAAGACGCTGGTGGACGGCGTCCCCATGTACATGAGCGTATGGAACCACCCTCTGCTCGACCTTATGTCGATCGATCCGGCCCATATGATCGAGGTCTATAAAAGCCCGCAACCCCAGCATTTCGGCAATGCCTTCGCCATCGTCAACATCCTTCCGAAGCGCATGGAGACCGAGGGATTCCAAACACGGGCCCAAACCGCCGGGGGCAGCTACTCCACTTTCATCGCCAACGGCGACCATGGTGGAAAAATCGGTGCATGGGACTATTTCATGGGGGGCGGTTACCGTACCTCGGACGGCCATCGGGACGACTCGGACGGGGAGCTCAAAAACCTTTTCGGCCGTGTTGGATACCAGCTCAATCCCCACTGGAACCTTTCCGTATTCGGCCTATGGAACGACAACTATTCAAAAGACCCGGGGGAAAAGGGTGCGCCATCGTCCTTGCAGCAGGGTAAATACGAAACCCGCAGCTTCATGACTGTCGCCACTGCCTCCAACCGGTTTGAAAAAGCGGAGGGCTATGTCAAGGTCTACCAGAACACTGGGGAGGGCGACTGGCTTGATCAACCTCGGGCCGCCGGCATCACGGAGGACCTCTACAACGATTTCCAGTTCTACGGGCTCAAGGCCCGCGAGGCGTTCCGGTTTTGGAAGGGCGGGGAGATCATCACCGGACTGGACTGGGAACACACCGAAGGCGATTATGAACAGGATTTCAGCAACGGCACGCAGGACCAATGGAACGGCGAGGACTTTTCCATTGTTTCTCCCTATGCCGCGGTGAGCCAGTTGATCGGTGATAAGGAAGGTTTTTTCGTCCTGCCTTCGGGCGGCATCCGCTATTACGACAACAGTGAGTTCGACTCCGAGTGGGCGCCCCACGCCGGAATCATTTTCGGCTACAAGAATACCGAGATCCACGCCGGCTATGCCAGGGGTATCATCTATCCGGGCCTGGATGTGATCGTCTTCTCGGAGAAAGTCATCCCGGCGCTCAGGGACACATGGAAAGACCTGAACGCGGAGAAGGTGGATCACTACGAGGTGGGCATCCGGCACCGTTTTGGAAAACTTGCCATGGCCGACGTGACGTTCTTCTATGACGACGGCAAAGACCGCTATGTGGTCGTCCCGCCTCCGCCCCCCCCGCCGTCCTACGCCAATATCGAAGACTTCCATGTCAAGGGCGTCGAGGCCACCCTCACCGCTTATCCGTTGAAGAACGTGGCCGTGTTCACCGGTGCGACCTATCTCGAAACCGACCCCAACGATCTGCCCTACGCGCCGAAACACACGGTGAGCGCCGGGTTGAACTGGCGCTTCCTGGAGCACTTCAAGCTCAGCTTGGACTGCCAGTATGTGGGCGATTTTAATACCATATCCCAGGCTCGGCGGTTGAATGCCGAAAACGCGGACGAAGTCGACAGCTATTTTCTGCTCAACGGCAAACTGGCGTATCTGTTCGGTGTCCAAAACTGGGGGATGGCCGGCGAGGTGTACGTGGCCGGTGAAAACCTGACCGACACCGACTACGAGTACCGGCCGAATTACCCCATGCCGGGCGCAACCGGCATGGTGGGGATTCAAATGAAATTCTGAACGGAGGGATGAATGGCCGCCGGCCGCTCGCAGCGGGAGTTTTTCGACTCACGGGCCGATGCGTGGGAAGCCATCTGCTACCCGCAGGAGGTCCGCGCGCGGCTGGCCGAGCTCATTCCGGAGTTCCGCCTGGAGCCGGGCGACACTGTGCTGGACGTGGGCACCGGCTCCGGCGTGCTTATTCCCTATCTGCGCGAGGCCGTCGGCCTCTCGGGCCGCATCTGCTCGTTTGATCTGTCCCTGCCCATGGTCCAACAAGCCCGCTCCAAGCCGCTTCTGCCGCATGATCTGGTGATGCAGGCCGATTGCCACCGGCTGCCTTTTGTCGGCGGTGTCTTCGACAACGTCGTTTGCTTCGCAGCCTTCCCGCATTTCGAAGACCCGGCCCTGGCCCTGCGCGAGATGGGGCGGGTCGCCAGGCCGAGGGCTCGCGTCGTCATCGCGCACCTTCTCTCCCGCGAGGAGCTCGCCCGGCACCACGGCGGCCACGAAGCGGTCGCCGACGACATCCTGCCGGATGCTGAAACGATGCGGACTTATTTCCGGCAGGCCGGCCTGGGAGAGCCGCGCATCGAAGACCGCCCGGGCCGCTACCTGGCGGCCGCCGAGAAGCGCTGAAGGCAACAGCCGACGCTTCAGACGGGAATCGAGCGCCGGGCGGTGCTCGAAAAGATCCGAAATAGAGATTCTGTGGCGGGACCCGATGGGGATTTAAGCGCTGTTGGCGTTCCACCGCCGCCCCCCCAGTTAAACGCTCAACCCTGTACGGGTTGTCTCAGCAGCTGCTCGAGCGATGAAGACCGAACTCCCGGACGAAAGGTCCTGACTCCGGCCGGCTCTTTCGAAGACCGGTGAACCACAACGCTTTGAGTTTTCTAAACCGGAAGCTTAAAAAGCTCAAAGTTTCTTCACACGGCGTTTAGGGGAACACACGGCGGCCGCGATAAAAATTGATGTGGATACCAGCACGATGGTTGCGCCGCTCGGGAAGTGGAAGAGGTAGGAGCCTAAAAGCCCCAGCCAGGTGGACATGACGCCGAAGGCCGCGGAAAGCAGAAACATCCGGCGCAGGCTGTAGGTCAGCTGGTAGGCGGCCGCGGCCGGGTTGAGGATCAGATTGAAAATCAACAGCCCGCCGATGCTGGAAAGCGACACCGTGATGGCCGCGCCGGTCAACACCAGCATGGCGTAGAAGATGAGATTGGCCGGCAGGCCGACGGCCAGCGCCGCCTCGCGGTGGAAAATCACGGCCTGGATCTCTTTGAAGAACAGGGTCACGAGGAGCGCCACCGCCAGAGCCACCGCAGCCAGCAGAGCAAGGTCCGGCCGCGTCACCGTGAGAATGCTGCCCCAGAGCAGTTCGAGGGCGTCGGTTTTGGGGCCGGGCATGATTCCCATGAAAAGAAATGCCAGCCCCATCGTCAGGGAAAAGACGATCCCGATGGGCGTGTCGGGGTTGAACTCGCCCCGGTCGGCGAGCGGCCCGATGACGGCGACGGCGGCTAGGCTGAATACGAAGGCGCAAGCGATGGGGCTGATGCCGAGAAAGGTTCCGCACAGGGCACCCGCGAACGCAGCATGGGCGATGGCCACTCCGATGAAGGAGAGGTGCATCGTCACCACCAGCACCCCGATCAGGGCACAGGCGCTGCCTCCCAGCGCCCCGGCCAGGAGGGCGTTCTGCATGAATTCGTAGCGCAGGATGGAGAGATCCACGGCGTTTATCTTCTCTCAGGCGTCGAACCGCTCGAAGGCGGCGTCCGATTCGTACAATCGATCAAGGACCTGCTCGCGCAAGAGGGCGTCCGGATCGCCGGCGGCCCAGAGCAAGCCCTCCTTCATCAGCACCACCCGGTCGCACAGGGCGGCGGCGGCGCGGTGGGCATGCGTCACCATCAGGGTCGTCAGCCCCCTCGAGCAGTGGATGGACTGCACCAGCTCTAAAACAGCGATTCGGGATTTGCGGTCCAGGCCGGTCGTGGGTTCGTCCAGCAGGAGGATCTCCGGCTCCTGCGCCAGGGCACGGGCGATCGCCACGCGCTGCTGCTCCCCGCCTGAGAGATGCCCGATCGGCCGGTCCGCCAACCGAGCCATATCCACTAGTTGCAAAAGATCCGTCACCACCCGGCGGTCCGCTTCCCCCGGCCGTCGCAGCAGGCCCAGCCGGCCGCAGCGCCCCATCATGACCACCTCCCGCACATGGATCGGCATCCGCGGGTCGATGGCGTGTACCTGGGGGACGTAGCCGATCCGGCGGCGCAGGGCGGTGGGGCAGCCTTGGCTGATGTCCCGGCCCAGCACGCGGACGCGGCCGGCGAGTAGCTTGCCCAGGCCGTTGACGAGCGTGAGGATCGTGGTCTTGCCGGCGCCGTTGGGGCCCATGACCCCCAGAAGCTCGCCCTTGGCGACGTCCAGGCTGACCCCCCGCAGGGCCACGTCCTCGCGGTAGGAGACCACCGCCTCTTTCAAGGATATGATCGCCTCCGGCACCGTTTCACCTACCTGCGCAGTCGCCAAGCGCTTTCATTCGATCCCCGGCCGTTTCTTCGATAGGGGTAGGGGCATCCTGCCGCGATCTTCCGGCAGCGGAAATTGCCATTTCAAGTTTCGTCAGCACGTACGGAAGCGGCTTCCAGCCGCGATTTCACCTTTCGGTCGCCGCAATCAGAAGCTCGACGTTTTTGGCGATCGCCTTGAACCAGGTTTCGGTGCCTTCGAATCCGCCGGGAAAATTGCTCAAGGTCACTTGGGCAGCTCCGATCTCCCTGGCGATCCCGATGCCGGCCTGCTTGCCACTCTGCAGATTGTCGACCACCAGGCGGACATTATGGTTGCGCCCCAGGCGGATGGCATCCTCCACCTCCCGGGGCGACATGTCCTCCCCGCGCCCGAATACACCAACAACCTGAAACCCCGCCCAGCTCACGAAATCGGCCTGCATGTCGTTGGCAAGCACACGGATGTCGCGGACACCCGCCTGGGCCAGTCGCTGCGCCTGGGCTGCGCCGACTTTCTGCACCTGGTCTTTGCGGAGGGCGGCGGCGGACCGATAGGCGTCCGCCCGAGCCGGGTCGGCCTCGGCCAGTACGGCGGCGATGCGCTCGGTCGCCGAAACTTGAACGGGAGGCGCCATCCAGTTGCCGGACACCTCGAGAACAGCCGCCTGGAGCGCGGGGTTGCCCGAAGCACGGATGATCCCGTTGCTGAAGGTGCGGCCCTGCCAGTTGTGCAGAAAAAACACCCGGGCATCGGCCAGAAGCTTCATGTCGTTCGGCTTGATGTCGAAGTGCCCGGGGCAGGACGCCGGCGGTATGAGGGTGGCGATCTCGACCGCATCGCCCCCCAGGTCGGCGACGATCTCCGCGATCAAGGAAGTCGTCGCCATGATTTTCAGTTGGGCTGCAGGTTGAACAACAGCCATTCTGCCTGCTGTTGCGCTGACCCCGAGCAGAAACGCCGTCAAGAGGATTAAGCTGGTTGTTCGAAACATTCCGTTGGACATGGCTGACACTCTCTTTGAAATCTATTCCGCAAAGAATATGACCTGCGAAAGACGTTTAAAAGAAACTCTACCCCAAAAAAGAAGACCACGGGTCATCCACTTTCTCCTACGGAGAATCGGAGCCTTCGTGGCCTCGGAGCTTTTTTATTTCTGTTATAGCCGGTTGGAATTGAAAGCAATCCGTCGGTGAATGCCTCAACCCGGCCCGGCAGCGATAGGGGCAGCAGCCGCTTCTTACGGCCGTTTTAATCTCGAATAGCGAGGTTGGTGTGCGAAGTCAATAGTGCAGAGGCTTTTGCAGGCCTGCTGTGCGGGGATTTTGTCGCCGATACCAGTACCAGGCGGAAGGATGGCCCTTTTCCTCGCCGATCACCAAACGGGTGCGCACCAAAGCATCACTTAGCAGGGATTCGACCGCTTCGGTCGAAATCCCCCAGACCCCTCCTTTCCATGGCCGCGGCATCCAGGCGTAGAGCATGTAATCGCCCTGCGGGCGCAGCAGCCGGGCCAGCTCGCGGGCGTACCCGATTCTATCGCTGTCCGTCAGGGTGAACAGGCAGCCGATGTCCAGGATGTAGTCGAAGGGGCCGGTCAGCATTCCGAGGTTGGAGGCATCGGCGCAGTGAAAATCGATCTTAAGCCCTGCCTGCCTGGCTTTGCGGCGGGCGGCCCGAATGGCCTTGGGAGCGAAGTCGACCCCGGTTGCCTGCCAGCCATGGCGCGCGAGCATGATCGCATTGGTGCCGGTGCCGCACCCGAGGTCGAGCGCTTTGCCGGACGGCGCAGCGGCAATGAACTTCATCACCTCGGGCGGGGTGATGTTGGTGTCCCACGGCGTGTTTCCGCGCCAGTAGCGCCACTCGAATTTCCAGCGGCTGGAGATGAACGAACCGATCCAATTGCGCAGCATTTCAGAGGCCATTTCAATTGCACTGGGTCATATTGGGGTTTGCCTTCGCGGCGTCACTGGGAACCCCATTGGGGGGCGCCGAGAAGATACGTGGAAAGCGCCCACCCGGCTATGGCCAGGCATTCCATATCAAGGTATTTTTCCGCACGCCGCTCAAAGAGCATGGCACATCGTGCAGAGAATTCCTCGTCGGCGCCGTTGAACAGCAGGAGAATCGGTATCTTGGGAAGGGCGGGCAAGCGCATGGCGACCTCGTATGGGAAGTCTTCGGCAGCGGGGATCCCGCCCAGCGTTCCGCAGCGCTTTCGAAGCTCCGCAGGATTGCTCCCAAACGTCCGCTCCAGAGGAACTTCGGCATTGCTTCTGAAGCCACCGACGAAAGGCCCCGCATCCCGGAAGTCCTTGTAAGACACCCACGAGGCATCGAGCGGCGGATCATTAGGACACATCAAAAGGTATTTGCTCAGCAGCACGCTGACGGAATGGCTCGGACGGTTCCCGGAAGCGTCCGAGATTCCAGCATCGGATATCTGATAAGGTCTCCCGAAAAACGGCATGACGACGGCCTCGCCGTCAGCCCGTCCTCCCAGCATTTCGGCCGCAGCACGCAAATCGACTGCGGCCAACTGGGCCAGGTAGTCTTGGTATATCCTTTCGAATGCCTTCGATTTTGCGACCATAAGGATCGTCTCCTGTCAGGCGGAATGGGAATGCCGGTTCACCCGCTGCTTGCCGCCGAAATGGGTCCCTTTAAAGCGAAGGACGACGACGGAGTAATTCCGGAGTTCAGCCTTGCCGTTGAGCGAGTTTGGTGAACATCTGCGCCAGGCCGGAGCCGAGCGCGAACATGGCACCGATGTCGAGGTTTTCGTTCGCCGTCTCATCGAAGAAGAGGTTCAAGCTGGATTGCATTCCCTCATCCGGCAGCCAGTAACAAACAATGATCGGAACGAGCGGCAGCGGGTGCAGCACCACGGAAATGTCGGATTCGAATTGCCGCTCCACCTGTCTTCCACCGAAGAGATGGACCATGTCGTCGAAAAGGGGCGTATAGATGTCGGCCACCCGCTTTAAAGGCTCCTCGCAGCGTTTGCGGAACAGGGGGTACCCTTCGCGGCCGCCTTTCAGCTCGCGGAAGGGGATGGCCACCCGGTGGTTCACATGGATGTCGGCATGGAACCCTCCGTGGCGGTCCACGCTGAAATCCTTGCCAAGCACTTTAAGGGTCAGACGGCCCCATTCGAACCGGGCGCCGACGCGTTCGGCGGCCAGGGCCAGGTCGGTTTGCGTGATCGCCTGCTTCAGCTGATCGAAATGGGCGGCACCTTCGGCTTCGGGAGCATTCTCCGTCCTGGAATCTTCGGAAAACCGGGCGGCAACCCCCAGGTCCAGCCGCACGCATTCGCTCAGCCGGCGCTGCCCCCTGAACACCGCTCCGGCGAAAGCGAGGCAGGTCTTCTCCCCGCAGTTTCCGCAGTTGGACCTCTCCAGCAGCTTGAAGATTTCAAAGGCGTTTTTTCGGTTCTATCATGTTCGGAACCCGTTTAATTTCGTTTCCACTTCAGCGGTGGAATATGAATTACCGGAAGCAGCTCTCATTGAAAAGTCCAATCAAAAACTTGAAACTTCAACGCGGAGTGTTGCCCCCTTGACGTATGCTGAAGGGGAAAGTAAGAATGGATGCGCTTGAAACAACGGGCACCACGAAGGTGCTGCTAACACTCGACCGGAAGTACCCCCGGCGCCACGCTCGGGGGTGCAGGGTTTTGCAATCAGGCCACGAATGCCCTGACAGACCGCACGCAGCGGAATGTGATGGGGTTACGTGGCCTTTTCTTTTTGGGGTAAATGAAGATGCGGCTCTGGCAAGGCATTCTCGCGTCGGTGGCGGTCCACGCGGCGCTCTTCAACATTCCCATCAGCAGGAGCGCACCCCGCGAACCGGAGTGCGTGGAGGTGCAGTTCGTCCTTGAGGCCGCTCCGGCGGTATCGGCGCGACCCCCCGACCTGGTACCGCTCGCCTCCGTGCAGCCGCAGCTTCTGCCGAAAATAGCTATCCCACAGCCACCGATCGTCGTCGAGAAGCCGCAAAAAAAGGTAGTCCGGCCGCAACCCAAGCCGAAGCCACAGACGCCGCCGGTGGAGCCAGCCCCGTCCCTTCAGGAGGCGCCACCCGCCGACGTGGAGATGCCGCTACCCTCACCGGTGGCGGCCGCAGAGGAAGCCGGGCCGGTTGCACCCCCGCCTCCGGCCGCCTCACCGCATCCCTC
>JBGSTS010000187.1:0-3454 GCA_041736435.1 Desulfobacterales bacterium
GGCTGCCCGCCGCGGTCGACCTGAAAGCGCAGCTTGTCGGCCTCGTCGGCGCGGGCGGGGGCGATGGCGTTGTTGGGGCACACCAGGTTGCACATGGCGCAGCCGACACAGGCATAGGCCGGGTCGGTCTTCTGGCGGATACCGTAGTAGGACCGGCAGACGGTGGCGGGGGCTTCCTGGAAGCCGACCGGCGGGTCGAGCAGCCGCTTGCGAAAAACCCCGAGTTCGATGGCGTTGACGGGGCAGACAGCGGTGCACTTGCCGCAGAGGGTGCACGCCTCCTTGTCCCACTGGATCTGCCAGCGCAGGTCCTTAACGCTCAGCGTGGAGGGGGTAATGGGTCTTTCTGGCTGCATACGCGAATCTCCTGGCGGTCAGCACCGACGACCGCCGTGTCCAGCACCATCGGTTGAAAATCCCGGCTCTTGTCCCGCAGCGGAATGGCGGCGTCCAGGCCGCAGATCTCCGAGGAAAAAGCATACATGCCCGGCTTCCCACCGACCACCCCGGGCCTGAGCTTCTTGCGGTCCTGGACCATGAACACGCTGCCGTCCGGCAGGCTGCCGATGACGCAGTTCGGGCCGTCGATGATCAGCGGCCGGCAGGACTGCTTCAGGTTGCGCAGGAGATGGGCGTCCGGGTGCGCCGCCAGGTCCCCGTCCTGAAGCGGAGTGATCAGGTGCTTGTAAGCCTCGATGCCGAAGCCCAGGGTGGTGTTCATGTAATGCAGGATATGGGTGAACACCTCCGAATCCGAGTTGTAGCCCACGTAGCCTGGAAACCCGCGCGACTCGAGAAAGGTCCGGATCGGGATGAAGGCCGTGTTCTCACCGTTGGTCATGCTGGCGAAACCGTGGATAAAAAACGGGTGGCAGGCATAAAGGTTGATGGCATAGTTGGTGTTCTGCCGCCCCTGGGCCATGATCACCCGTGCCCGCAGCTCTTTACGATCCAGCTGCAGGTGGCGCGCCACCGAGATGGGATCCCCGATCTCCTTGATCATGATCACATCCGGCCAGAAGGAGAACACGATCATGTCTTCCTTCTCCTCGCCCATGGCGCGCAGCTGCAGTCGGATCGTCATCAACCGGAAATGAATCTCCTCGCGCGTGAGCCCTTCCCACTCCTCGGGGTACTCATAAGCACGGATCAGGTAGGCGTCGCGGCGGGGAACGCCGGCCGTAGGCGTCTTGGGCACCTTGATGGAAATTTTGTATTTGGTCATGAAGCCGATGTCCATCATGAAGGCATCCAGGCGCTTGAGGCCCCCCTCGCTGAAGATGCCCGACAGGATCGGCGCCTCCTTCAGGTCTTCGAACGGGCCGCTCAAGTCGCGCAGAAACAGCCCGACACCGGAACCGTCGTGACCTTCGCGCATGACGTTCAGCGCCTCGATGGCCACCATGGGGGACAACGGCTCCTGGCTGGTGATCGCAAACAAGCGGCACATGGATCTCTCCTCCTGATGGGGCCTGCAGCCGGCCGAGGGGCCGACGCCTCCCCCCGCCTTCCGTCGTTAACCACAGCGCGTCGGACCGGCGGGGTCGATCAACAGCGCCCATCGGGGCAGGTCACCCATCGAAACGAGTCAAGGGGTTATGCTCGGCACGACCGGGCGGGTCAATTCGATGCAGAGACGGTGGAGTGGGTCACCGATGAACGGTGATCGGCACTCTCGTAAACCTCCCCCTCATGAAACCCACCTCGTCTGCAAGTTAGCAATCCGTGTGCCAGGCTGCCGTTCCGGCCATCGGCACGTCGCGGGTGGGCAGGCGGAAACGCAAGCAGGCTGCGGCAGTCAGCCGACGGAATTTATGGATGAAAAGGGGCGCAGAGTCAATCAAAAATCATAGGGGAAGCGAAAAGCGGGCAATAAGTTACAATTTTGTAAACCGATTCGCCCGGGTCCTATGGGGACCGAGGCCGGACCGACCACCCCGCCGGAGCACAGGACTTTGAGCGCAACGGCGGCCGCCAACTTCCCTTTGACAGCCAAAGGCGGATCCTCTATAAATTTTACCGTCGACGCCGCAGAAGGAGGAGACCATGAAATCACCTGATGTTAACCTGAACTACCACTATGGGTTGACCCGCCGCCGGTTCATCCGGTTGACAGTCCTTTCGGCCGCCGCCTCCGCCGCGGGCTGTGCCACCAATCCCGTCACCGGGCATAGCCAGTTCATGATGGTCTCCGAACAGGAGGAAATCCAGATCGATCGCCAATTTTCCCCCATGCAGTTCTCGAGCGACTTCGGCCCCACCCAGGACCATGCCTTGAACGCCTACGTCGACGGGATCGGCAAGGCTCTGGCGTCGCGAAGTCATCGCCCGCACATGCCCTTTTCGTTCCGGGCCGTCAACGCCACCTATATCAATGCCTACGCCTTTCCCGGCGGCAGTATCGCCTGCACCCGGGGGATCCTGCTCACCCTCGACAACGAGGCCGAGCTCGCCGCTCTGCTCGGCCACGAAATCGGCCACGTGAACGCCCGGCACACCGCCGAGCAGCTCTCCAAGGGTCAGCTCACCAACATCGTCGTGGGGGGCCTGTCCATCATCGCCGACGTTGCCGCCCCCGGCATGGGACAGGTCGCCTCGACGCTCGGTGGTTTCGGGGCCGGAGCCTTTCTCGCGAGCTACAGCCGCGACAACGAGCGCCAGGCCGACGCCCTCGGCATCGACTACATGGTCAAATCCGGCTACAGCCCCAGCGGCATGGTGGGGCTGATGGACATGCTCAACCAGCTCAACAAATCCAAGCCGAGTTCCATCGAGCTCATGTTCGCCACCCACCCCATGAGCGACGAGCGCTACCAGAACGCCGTCCAGGCGGTGCGAACGACTTTTGCCGACGCCAAAGGCCTCCCACTCCACCGCGAGCGCTACATGGACAATACCGCGCGGCTGCGGGCCATCAAGGGTGCGATTGAGGAGATGCAGAAGGGGGACAAGGCCATGGGCTCCAAAAATTTCAGCCAGGCTGAAACCCACTATCGGTCCGCCCTGAAACAGGCACCCAACGACTATGCCGGTCTGGTCTCGATGGCCAAATGCCAGCTCATTCAAAAAAACCATGCCGAGGGGGCCCGCTATGCCCGGCAGGCGCAGTCGGTCTTCCCGCAGGAGGCCCAAGGTCATCACTTGAGCGGGTTTGCGGGGCTGAATCTTAAAGATTTCGACACCGCCCTCACCGATTTCAAGACCTCGCAGCGCCTTCTGCCGGGAAACCCCAATACCATCTTCTTCATCGGTTATTCCTATGAGGGGATGGGCCGCCGCTCCGAGGCCGCCCGCGAATACCAGCGCTTCCTGCAGCAGGTGCGCCAGGGCCAATACGCCCAGCACGCCGCCCTGCGGCTGCGCGAATGGGGATACGCGCGCTGACATGACCTCCGACCCCATCGAAGACTGCCGGCCATGAGCCCGCCGGGAGAACTGCCGGAGGCGTTGAGGT
>JBGSTS010000198.1:0-10151 GCA_041736435.1 Desulfobacterales bacterium
GCAGCGCGCAGGCGCGCATTCAACCCGGCCGTGCCGCGTTCCTCGCTGCGGATCACCCGCTCGGCGTTCAGCGACCAGGCCAGGATGGTCTTGCGCCGATGCGCGAGGTCGAGCAGACCGTCAATGTTGACGGTCTTGGTCTTGAGTTCCAAAACGGCCCGCTGCTGGGTGGCGAACCGCAGCGCCAGTGTGTGCGAGAGGTTCGTCCACGGCTCCCAGATCAGGCTGTCGGTAAACTCCCCGGTGCCGATGCGTTTAATGCCCGGTGCGGACAGGCAGTGCTCCAGCTCCTGAACCAGTTCGTCGTGATTGACGTAATACTGCAGCACCGGCGGGTGGAAATAGGCCTGAAGGATGCAGTAGGAGCAGTCCATGGTGCAGTAGCTGCCGATGTGCAGGATGCGGTACCCGCAGCAGGTGTAGTGCCGGGTGCCCGGGCAGTCTTTGAGGAAAGCCCCCTTGTTGCGGGTGAGGAAGAGCACCCGTTTGCCGCTGCCGGCCGGATCTTCGGCCGCGGCCAGCTCCGTGTAGAGCTCATCGGCGTTCGCCACGCGTTTGGCCGGGACGTCGAGCCGGCGGCAGATGCGACGGGTTTCAGGCTGATCGGCCACCTGCGCATCGATATAAAGCGCTGCGATCTTCACGGGTCGGGCTTTCCCGCAAAACCCATGCCCTTGCCGGTCAAAAGGGTCTTGAAATCCGGGTGGTTCATCAGTTCGTCCAGCTTGGCTCGCAGACGGCCGACCTCCTCCAGGCTTTCGAAGCTCAGCGTCAGCGCGAAGCGCGTCCCTTCAAAGTCTCTGGGCGGCGCCAGCTGGAGGTTTTCGCCGAGCTTCAGCCGCTGTCGCAGCGCCTGGAAGGTGTCCTCGGCCGCGAGCAGCGCCGGGTAGCGGCGCTGCCGCAGCAGCCGGCGAATACGCCGGGTCTTTTCGTTGCGGTCCAGTTCTTCGCTGTTCTGGACCTCCGACAACACGGCATCGCTCAGCACCGAGCGGGGCTCACCCCCCTCGCGCAACGCAATCTCCGTGACCAGCGTGACGATTTCCCGCTGCTTGTTCAAGCTGGTTTTGAGACGGCGGAACAAGCGTGCAAACACGACCGCGGCTTCTTCCGGCATGCGCCCGAGCTCACCGGCCATTGCGAAGGAAACCGCCTCTTCCAAAACGGCATCCTGAACCGCCGTCGGCATACGGCAAAGCACGGCCAGCCTGGCGGTCAGGCCCGCATGGGTGGGCAGGCCGAGGGCGGCGGCGTCCGGTAGCGGGATGTTCCCGCCGGGGGCGTGCTGTCCGAGCAGGGCCAGGGCGCGGGAGGTTTCGATGAGGTTCAGGGGGCGTTGCAGCGAATTTTCGGCGACCGCCTTGAGGGCGCAGGCATAGATCGACGTTCCGTCCGGGAGAACTCGGGCAGGAATCGTCTCCCAGCCCAGCCGGCGGCAGGCGTCCACGCGCCTGAACCCGCTCACGATGATGAACCCGCGATCCCCGCCGAGCACCAGCGGTGCGGTCAACAGGCCGAGTCGCTGCAGTGAGAGGACGAGATCGTCGCCGGAGCGGCGGGTGGTGAGGCGGAAGGTCTCGATTCCCGGGTCGATCTGCCGCAAGGCAATGCGCCGGGGGCGCTCCTCAGCCAAACCGCCTTCAGATCCCATGCGTGTCGCCGCTCAGTTGCGTGAGCGCTTCGAGGTATTTTTCGCGGGTACCGCGGATGACCTCGGCCGGCAAGGGTGGCGGCGGCGGTGTCTTGTCCCAGCGGGTCGAAAGGAGGTAGTCGCGCAGGAACTGCTTGTCGTAGCTCTTCTGGGAACCGCCGGGCCTGTAGTCGTCCTGCGGCCAGAAGCGCGAGGAGTCCGGGGTCAAGAGCTCGTCGATCAGAATCAGCTGGTCGCCGACCAGGCCGAACTCGAACTTGGTGTCGGCGATGAGGATGCCCTTGGTTTCGGCAAACGCAGCGCCCTTGCGGTAGATCGCCAGGGTCAGGTCGCGGACGCGTTCGGCCAGGTCCCGGCCGATGCGCCTCTTGGCTTCCTCGAAATCGATGTTGATGTCGTGCGTCCCGACCTCTTCCTTGGTGGCCGGCGTGAAAATCGGTTCGGGGAGCTTGTCGGACTCTTTGAGGCCGGCCGGCAATTTGATTCCGCAGACCTCGCCGGACTCCCGATACGAGCTCCACCCGGAGCCGGAGATGAAGCCCCGGGCCACGCACTCGATCGGCAGCGGCTGGGCTTTCTTGACCAGCAGGCTGCGGCCCTGCAACACCGAGGCGTAGGGCCGGCAGCTCTTCGGGTAGTCGTTCACGTTGTCGGTGACCACGTGGTTGGCCACGAGCGGTTTCATCATCTCGAACCAGAACAGCGAAATCCGGGTCAGGATGACGCCCTTGTCGGGAATGGGTTCGGTCATGACGACGTCGAAGGCCGAAATCCGGTCGGTGGCAACCATCAGCAGGTGGTCGCCCAGGTCGTACATGTCCCTTACCTTGCCGCGTTTGAGCAGGGTCAGCTGCGGGAAATCGGTTTGGCGGATGGCGGATGTCATCGGTGCGCAATCTCCTTATCGGTGATGGGGTCGGCTGCCCGCGGGCTGAATCAATCGTCCGGGTCTTGTGTCGCGCGCAGGTAGCGTGCGAGCGTGCGCTTGGAAGCCTCGTCCAGCTCCATGAACTCGATTCCCACCTCGTAGACCCCCTGCGCGGCGGAGCGGATGTGCACCGGTCGGCCCTTGATGTCGGCCAGGTCGTTTTTCAACCCGAGGCTCAGGATCACGGTGTGGGCCGCCTCGATCGGAAAATGGGTTTCCAGCAGCATGCCCGATTCGGAGATGTTCAAGGTGCGTCCCATCCCCTGCTTGACGGCCCGCTGGTCTTCGTCCAGGCAGATGTAGGAGAGATTCTTGGTGTTGACGCGGCGATGTTTTCGGTTTTCGGGTTTCTGCATGGGGAACGCCCCTTCCTCGGTCGATTCGGTCAGGCCAGTCCGGATCGATTATAGAGGTTCATGGTTACCAGGGTTGTCGCCGAGATGCAAGCCGCCAGGTGCTCGATGATGTGCCTCAAGGTGGGCGACAGGCGCCGGTGCTCGCTGTCGACGTTGACTATGTCGACCGTGGTCAGCCTGAGGTCGGCCGAGGAGAACACCGCCGCGGCATGCGGCTCGTGGCCGAGCGTCAGAAACGGGATATGGCCGAAATAGTCCCCCTTCCGGAGCAAGGCCAGGGGCAGATAGCCCCGCTCGGTGCCGCGCGCCACGACCACTTCGCCTTCACGGATCCGGAACAGCCGCTCCTCGTTCTGCCCCTCGCGCACGGCGATCCGCTTGTCTTTGATGGCGGCCATGAAGGCGCCCTCGCGGGCATGGATGTCCGCGGCGATGTCGGTCACGCTGCGCAGACGGTTGTCGAGGCTTTTGATCAGGCTCTTGTACTCGCCCGACACGGCGGCGATTTCACCGGAAAGCTGCTGCGCATCCAGCATGCCCAACTGAATGTTGCCGGAGGCCACCACGGTCGTGCTGCGCACGTTGTCTCCGACCAGCAGCGAGGCCACGCTGCCCAGGAAGGCGCCGTCGCCGATCCGCAGCAGGCAAAAGGATCCGGCCGATGTGGTCTTGATGATTTCAGCGGCCCCCTCCAGGACCACCCAGATCCAGTTGCCGTGGGCGCCTTCGCGCACGATTTCGTCGCCGTCGTAAAAGGTCTCTTCATCCACGATGCAGGCGTAATCGACGAGCGGCCCCTTGATCGTCGGCGGCTGATCCGATCGTTTGGCCGGAACCGCCGCCGGCTCCTGCGCGGGGGCGGCGATGTCGAGCTGAGAGGGCGCGCCGAGTTTCTCGATCCGGCCTTCGTCCAGCAGCCTCAGCCCGTCTAAAATGAGCTCCATCCGCCCTTTTTTGATCGCCCGCTCGCAGGTGACCGTGCCGCAGGTGAATTCGAAACGACCCTCGGTCCATCCGAACAGGGAAAAGAGGGCGTCCAATCCGGAAACCGACCCGTTGTCGGCGTTCACCGGGTTGCCGTTTTCGACCTGGATCCGCCCCGGCGTCGGGGCGAATTCACTAAAGATCTTCAACGTGCCCGAGGCCCCGGCCCCGCCGAGAAGCTGCAGGATTTCCCCCAGGTTCAGGAAGCTCAAGTTACCGGAGAAGTCGGCGTCGGACGGCATCGGCATCTTTTTAGAAATTCAATTCCTGCTGCAGCGAGCGCAGCACCAGCCGCAGGCACTCCTGAAGGGTTCTGCCCACCCCGGCCCCCTTGAGCGCCGCGGCGGGGAAGGCCGGGACTTTCAGCTGCCGGTTGAGCTCCTGCTGCATCTGATCCAGGCCCATCAGGGCGATGCGGGCCTCCTCTAAATCGCGCTTGTTGAACTGCATGACCAGGGGGATCCTGAAGATGCTCAACTGGTAGTCTTTCAGGTTCTGCTGCAGGTCCTTCAGGGCCAGCATGTTCTGCTCGCGCCGGACCTCCAGCGAGTCGGCCACGAAAACAACCCCGTCGGCGCCGCGCAGCACCAGTTTGCGGGTGGAGGCATAGCGCACCTGCCCGGGCACGGTGTATAGCTGCACCCGAACGTCGCAGCCTTTCAGTTTGCCGATTTCGAGCGGCAAAAAATCAAAAAAGAGCGTGCGGTCGCCCTCGGTGTCGATGGAGATCATCTCCCCTTTGACTTGTTGGGTGAATGTCCTGTGGATGTATTCGAGATTGGTGGTTTTACCGCAGCGGCCGGGACCGTAGTAGACGATTTTGCACTCGATTTGCCGCTTTTTGAGATTGACGACCGCCATAGGTTCAAGCTTTCAGGATTTCAATAGGTTATCATATCACAGGCGCGGTTGGCGGAAAAGAGAAAAACACGGTCCCGCCGGTTTCGGCCGGTTGCGCGAGGCGCTTTGCGGAGCTACCTACCCCATTCGCGGTGAACAAGTCAACTCGCGAATTTCGTTGACAAACATTGAGGATGTGCTAACCAGAAAAGCTTCCGGATGGAGCTTTTTCGCCGGGGGCGGCGGGTTTTTTCGCTTGTCCCCTCAACCCGGTCAGTTCTAACCAAGGAGACACTCATGGACAAGAAAGTCACGGTCATCGGTGCGGGAAATGTCGGGGCCACCGCCGCTCAGCGGCTGGCGGAAAAAGAACTCTGCGATGTGGTGTTGGTGGACATCATCGAAGGGGTGCCGCAGGGCAAAGCCCTGGACCTGGCGGAAGCGGCCCCGATCGAGAAGCATGACGCCCACCTCACGGGGGCCAACACCTACGATCCCACGGCCGGATCCGATATCGTCATCATCACGGCCGGCATCCCGCGCAAACCGGGGATGAGCCGGGACGATTTGCTGACGACCAACGCCGGCATCGTGAAAAAAGTGGCCCGCGAGGTCGCATCGCGCTCCCCGCAGGCGGTTTTGATCATCGTCAGCAATCCGTTGGATGCCATGTGCCATGTGGCCCTCGAGGCCAGCGGGTTTCCCAAGCAGCGGGTCGTCGGCATGGCCGGGGTGCTGGATTCGGCCCGGTTTCGAGCCTTCATCGCCATGGAGCTCGGCGTCTCGGTGGAAAACACGCACGCTTTCGTATTAGGCGGCCACGGCGACACCATGGTGCCCCTGCCCCGCTACTCGAGCGTGGCCGGTATCCCCATCACCGAGCTGATGACTCCGGAGCGGATCGACGCCCTCGTGAAGCGCACCCGCAACGGCGGGGCCGAGATCGTGAGCCTTCTCAAAACCGGCAGCGCCTTCTACGCGCCGGCCTCCGCGGCCGTCGAAATGGCGGAGTCCATTCTGAAGGACAAAAAGAAGGTGCTGCCCTGTGCGGCCTACCTCGAGGGGGAATACGGGATCCGCGATCTTTTCATCGGGGTGCCGGTGAAGCTGGGGGCGAAGGGCGTCGAACAGGTCATCGAGATCAAGCTGACGGCCGAGGAAACCACGGCGCTGCAAGCGTCCGCCGCCGCCGTTCAGGAACTCAAGAGCGCGATGGCCAAATTGAAGTTCTAGTCCAATTCTTTTTTGATCGCCGCGGCGATGGTGCGGTTGAAACCGGGCAGCGCGCTCAGCTCCTCGAGCGCAGCGGCCCGGATCGCCTCGATGCTCCCGAAATGCCGTATCAGGGCGGCCTTGCGCACCGGGCCAAGCCCGCGGACCCCGTCGAGCACCGATCGCAGGGTGGAGGTGCGCCGCCGCCGCCGATGGAAACTGACGGCGAAGCGATGCGCCTCGTCGCGCACCCGTTGCAGGAACAGACGCAGGTCATCCTCGCGGCCGAAGCTCACCGGGTTCACCCGGCCGGGGATGAAGACCTTGTCCCGGGTTTCACCGCGGCGCTCGTCTTTCTTGGCAATGGCGACCAGGTCGAAGGCCCCCGTCAGCTCCAGGTCCCGCAAGACCGCCACGGCAACTCCCAGCTGTCCCCGTCCACCGTCGAGGACCACCAGGTCCGGTAAGGGGTCAGCGGGCGTTTTCGGTGTGAAGCGGCGCTTAAGCACCTCCGCCATGGAGGCGTAGTCGTCCGGGGACCCCACCGTGTGCAAAACAAACCTGCGGTAGGCGGAGGGTGCGGGACGGGCATCGACGAACACCACCATGCCGGCCACCGGTTCGGTCCCCATCAAGGTCGAATTGTCGAAACACTCGATGCGCCGCGGGATACGCCCCACGCCCAGCCGCTTCTGGAGTCGCGTCAGCAGGGCTTCATTCGAGCTGCGGCCCGCGGCCAGGCTCCGAAGCTCCTCTTGGGCATTGCGTCGCGCCATGTCCAGCAGCCGCGCTTTTTCACCGCGCCGGGGCTGCGTCAGCCGCACCCTGCGCCCGCCCCGCTCGGCCAGCCACTCCTCGAGCAGCGCGGCATGCTCCAGCGGGTGGGAGACGATGATTTCGGCGGGCACAAAGGCACCGGGGCCGTAGACTTGACGGATGAAGGTGTCCAGCATCTCCGCTTCCGACCCCAAGACTTCCGGAAACGCAAAGCGGTGCGTCCCGCCCAAAAAACCGCCGCGCACGCTGAACTGGACGATGACGCCCGCCCCGCCGGCGGCGGCCGCGGCAAACACGTCGCGGTCGTTGAAATCGGTGGTCACGGCGATCTGTTTCTCCACGGTGCGCTCCAGCGCGAAGAGCGTGTCGCGCAGCCGTGCTGCTTTTTCGAACTCGCAGGCCTCGGAAGCGGACTCCATGCGGGAGCGGATCCTGCGGATCAGCTCGTGGGTGCGGCCTTTCAGGAACATCACGGCTTCCTGGACCTGCTCTTGGTAGACCCGGGGGTCCACCTCCCGGCAGCAAGGGGCGAGGCAGCCGCTCATCTGGCAATGCAGGCAGGGGCGTGTGCGGATGCGGAACTCGCTGGCCTTGCACTGGCGCAGCTTGAAGGTTTTGGTGATGACGCTCAACGTCTCGCGCACGGCGCGGGCGGAAGCAAAAGGCCCGAAATACTGCGCATCGTCCTCGCCGATTTTGCGCACGACGGTAAAGCGTGGATAGGTCTCGGTCGGGTCGAGCCGCAGCGAAGGGTAGCGCTTGTCGTCCTTGAGCACCACGTTGTAGCGCGGCCGGTGGCGCTTGATCAGGTTGGACTCGAGGATCAGGGCCTCCTTCTCGGTGCGCGTGATGATGGTGTCGACCTGCGCGATCCGGCTGACCAAAACCCCGAGCTTGGGGTCCGCATGGCCGGAGGCTTTGAAGTAGGCGGCCAGGCGCTTGCGCAGGTTGCGCGCCTTGCCGACATAAATGATCTCCCCCCGGGCGTCCCGCATCAGGTAGACTCCGGGCTCGCTGCTGACGCTCGCCAGCTTAAGAGCCGGATCGGCGGGGCGGGGTGCATCCGTTTTCTGGGGGCTCATCGCCATTCACCCAAACCGTCATCCCGTTTCCATGACCAGGAGCCGGCGCAGCGCAGTGATCCGATCGCGCAGCTCGACGGCCCGCTCGAAGTCGAGTTCCTTGGCCGCCGCGCGCATCTCGACCTCCAGCGCCCGGATCTGCTTTTCCAAATCCTCCATCGAGGGGGTCTCTGCGAGCGGTTCGGCGACCCCCGGGCCGGCGGCGGATTCGCTGCTGAAGTCAAACGTGTCGGCGATGGCTTTTCGAATGCCTTCCGGGGTGATGGCGTGCCGGGTGTTGTGGGCTTCCTGGATCGCGCGGCGGCGGCCGGTTTCCTCCATGGCCTGCCGCATGGAGGTGGTCACGGTGTCGGCGTACAGGATTACGGTGCCGCTCAGGTTCCGGGCGGCGCGGCCGCTGGTCTGGATCAGGGAGCGATGCGAGCGCAGGAACCCCTCCTTGTCGGCATCGAGGATGGCGACCAGGGACACCTCGGGGATGTCCAGCCCTTCGCGCAGCAGGTTGATGCCCACCAGCACGTCGAACTGGCCCAGGCGCAGATCGCGGATGATGGCCATGCGCTCGAGGGTGGTGATGTCTGAGTGCAGGTAGCGCACGCGCAGGCCCAGGTCCGTGTAATACTCCGTGAGGTCTTCGGCCATGCGCTTGGTCAGGGTGGTCACCAGCACCCGCTCGCCGCGTTCCTGGCGCTTGCGGATCTCGTCGAACAAATCGTCGACCTGGTTGCGGGCGCTGCGCACCTCCATCGTCGGGTCGACCAGCCCGGTCGGCCGCACGATGAGCTCGACGACGCCCTCGCGGCCTTTCTCGAGCTCGTAGTCCGCCGGGGTGGCGGAGACGTAGACGACCTGGTTGAAGCGCGCCTCGCACTCCTCGAAGCGCAGGGGGCGGTTGTCGAGGGCCGATGGCAGACGGAAGCCGTACTCCACCAACGTCTCCTTGCGGGAGCGGTCGCCGCGGTACATCCCGCGCAGCTGCGGGACCCCGATGTGGCTCTCGTCGATGAAGAGCAGGAAATCCCTCGGAAAATAGTCAAGCAGCGTCGGCGGCGGATCCCCGGCGCTGCGGCCCGTCAGGTGCCGGGAGTAGTTTTCGATGCCGTTGCAGTAGCCGAGCTCATGAATCATCTCCAGGTCGAAGCGCGTGCGCTCCTCGATGCGCTGGGCCTCGACCAGCCGGTTGCGTTTGCGGAAAAAATCGACGCGGCGTTTGAGTTCCGTGCGGATGGAGCTCATGGCCCGCTGCCGGGTGGTTTTGCGGGTGACGTAGTGGCTGGCCGGGAAGATCACGGTGCGCGACAGTCGCCGCAGCACCACGCTGCGCAACGCGTCGATTTCGGAGAGCCCGTCCACCCGGTCGCCGAAAAAGTCGATGCGCACGGCCCGCTCCTCCTCGTAGGCCGGGAACACGTCCACCCGGTCGCCGCGCACGCGGAAGGTGCCGCGGTGAAAATCGGCGTCGCTGCGCTCGTATTGCATGGACACGAGGCCCGCCAGCAGCGCTTCGCGGCTGAGCTCGGCCCCGGTTTCGATCTCCACCCGCATGTCCAGGTAGTCCTCCGGGGCGCCCAAACCGTAGATGCAGGAGACGCTCGCCACGATCACGATGTCCCGGCGTGACAGGACCGAGCGAGTGGAGGAGTGGCGCAGCTTGTCGATCATGTCGTTGATGGAGGAGTCCTTGGCGATGTAGGTGTCGCTCGCGGGGATGTAGGCTTCCGGCTGGTAGTAGTCGTAGTAGCTGACGAAGTACTCAACGGCGTTTTCGGGGAAGAGCTGGCGGAATTCCTGGTAGAGCTGGGCGGCCAGGGTCTTGTTGGGGGCGATCACCAGGGCCGGCCGGTCGAGCCTGGCGATCACGTGGGCCATGGTGAAGGTTTTGCCCGAGCCGGTGACGCCCAGCAGCACGTTGTGCGTGCGGCCGGCGGCCAGGTTCGCGGTGAGCTTCTCGATCGCGGCGGGTTGATCGCCGCGCGGCTCGAAGGGGGCTTTCAGCGTGAAGGCGCCCATGGCACTTGCGCCGAAGATGTGTCGCCGGCGGCGGACAGGAGAACCGTCGCCATGGCGCCGATCCCCTCGCCCCGGCCCACAGGGCCGCAGGCTTCCATGGTGGTGGCTTTGATGTTGACGCATTCGGCGGCCACGTCGAGCGCTTGGGCGATGTTCGCTTGCATCTGCCGCCGGAAGGGCGCCGTGCGGGGGGCTTCGGCCAGGATGACCGCGTCCACGTTGACGACGGCCAGACCGCGCCCGGCGATCAGGCCTCGGCAGGACTCCAGCAGCCGCAGGCTGGCGATGCCCTGGAAGCGCGGGTCGGTGTC
>JBGSTS010000206.1:0-24221 GCA_041736435.1 Desulfobacterales bacterium
CGCCTCGTTGAACCCGCGCAAGTCGGTGGCGTCGATCATCGGCCTGCCGCTGCGCGTGCACCGGGCAGGGACCGCAGCCGACTGGTCACGCCGCGTGACGGAGATCATGGAGGTGGTGGGCCTGCCGGCCCGGCTCGCCAACAGCTACCCGAATCAGCTCTCCGGCGGGCAGCGCCAGCGCGTGGCGGTCGCCCGGGCCCTGATCATGCATCCGGATGTCGTGGTGTGCGACGAGCCGACCTCGGCCCTGGACGTTTCGGTCCAGTCCCAGATCCTCAACCTGCTGCTGGACCTACGCGCGGAGCTGGGGCTCACCTACCTTCTGATCAGCCACAACCTCTCGGTGGTTGAGCACATGGCCTCACGGGTGGCCGTGATGTACCTGGGTCGCATCGTCGAGGAATCCCCAACGGCCGACCTGTTCCGAGGCCCCCGCCATCCTTACACTCGCGCCCTGCTGGATTCGGTGTTGACCCCGGAACCCGAGAAAGGCCTTCCGGAAACCCACCTGGGGATCGCTTATCCGAATCCCTTCGACCCGCCTCCGGGGTGCACGTTCCACCCCCGCTGCCCGGGCGCCCGAGAGAAGTGTCGCTGTCATCCTCCGCGGCCGTTTATCGATGGCGATCGCATGGTGGAATGCCACTTCCCGCTGGGTTGAACACCATCAGGGCTCAGTCCGCCGTGATTCTTTAGATGCTGATGCCGCGAACGTAGTAGGA
Organism: Desulfobacterales bacterium; assembly: GCA_041736435.1. Classification (GTDB taxonomy): domain Bacteria; phylum Desulfobacterota; class Desulfobacteria; order Desulfobacterales; family SpSt-501; genus SpSt-501. Next base: position 723 of record JBGSTS010000206.1, read on the forward strand.
CGGGTCGTCGAGGAAGCGCAGAAAAATGACGATGAAGGCAATCGGTCCCTGAATCATCAGGGGTTTGTTCTGGTAGAGGCTGTCCAGCTGCTGGTTCAAGACCTTGCCGCCGGTCGGCGCAAAATAGGTGGCAAACAGGCCGTCGAGCAGTCGCTGTCCGTCGGGCCACGTGACCAAGCGGTAGCAGGATTCCGATTTGGTGCGGGTGAGGCATTCCAGGCGCCGGATCAGCTGAAGCTCCTCTTCCGGCTCGAGGTGCGCCAGCAGATCGAAGAACCGCTGCTCCATGTCCTTCCATTCCTGCGCGGCGAAATCCACCGACTGCACGCCCTCCAGGATATCGTGGAACAGCACCGTGAGCAGGCTGACCAGGCTGACCTCTTCCTGGGCCCGCGTCATGAGGGCGGCAGCCCGAAGCGGGTGCAATACGGCCATGGGACCGAGGCGCCTGCGCTTGTGGCTGTAAGCGCTGAAAAGATACCCCAGAGCTTCCATCAGGAGGCTCTTCTTCTCCCGGTCCATGCGCTCGTCGGCATCGAGCCGTTTGCGCGCGAGAATGCACACCATCACGTTGTAACGGTTGAGCGTCGCTGCGCTCAGATTGTAGTTGAGCACCGATGAGCGCTTGAAAAATTCCGTGAGGTCGAAAAAAGGCGAGCATCCCGGCTTCGGCATGTAACGCCGCCGGATACCGCCAGGGGTTTTTAAGGTCAAGGGGTTGGAGGGGTCGATGGGTCGAATAAAAGCGATGGCCCGCATCACCGCTCGCCACCGGCCGAAGCAGGCCCAAACCCGGTTGTTCACGTCGGTTCGGGCGGGCCGGCGGGAGACCGCTCCGCGTCGGGGGCCAGGTTCTTGAGGAACTCGAGGTCCTTGCGGCTGCGTTCGACCATGCGGGCCTCGACCTGCTCCCGGCTGAGGCCCATGAGAATCGTGTAGGCGTTGAACTTGGTCTTGCAAAAGTAGATGTCGAAGGGCGCATGCCGGCCCGGCGACCGGAAAATGCGAATGCCGGGGATGTCACCCTGCTGGGTGTACTCCGCTTCCGCGTTCACGAGCAACGGCTCGATGTCGTGCTTGTTCAGCCAGGGGATGCAGGCGCCTTCCATGCCCAGGTCGGGGTCCATGATCGAGCGGATCTTCTCGGTCACCCCCCCCACTGCCAGGATGATGTCGCCCGTGAGGGAGCCAGTGACCCCGAAGCGCTGGTTGACGGGTTGCTGGATGAAATCCGAAACCAGGGCGATGTCCATTGCCACGGAAGCGCTGTCACCCTCCACCCCCCCGTGGGCCTGGATGTATTCCACGTGCATCTCGTAGCCGACGTTCGGCGCCCCGATGGTCTTCAGCACCTTCTTGATCGAGGCCCGCACATTCTGGGCCGCAGCCTTGGCAATCTCACCCATCTTGCCGGGGGCGGCGACCTTGTCAGCGCTGCCCACCGTGATCTGGCAGTGAATCGGCAAGGGCTGGCCGACCATCTGGCCGCTCGACTGGGCGTAGACGACGGCCAACCCGACCACGTAGCCGATGGAGTCCGTCATTGAAGTGATGAATTTCTTGAGGTACTTCTTGTGTTCACCGATCTCCCGGGTCAGGTTGCCCTCTAAACTCAGGTGCTCCGCCAGCGCTTTGCGGACATGCACCGGCTCCACCCGCATCGAGTTTTCCAGAATGGCCTCGAACTCGGCGGATCGGATAATCCCGTTGATTGGACGCAGGATGCTGCTCAGCTTGCCGTCCGAGGCGCGGCAGCGCAGCTCCTTGACAATCTCCATCACGGCGCTGCGGGAGAACTCGCGCTCCTGCAGGCGGAACTCCGGCGGCAAGGGCCTGCCGAAAATATGTTCGCTGCGGCGGCGGACGCTGTCGTGGCCTTCCCGCGCGATCACTGCCCCCCAGTTGCGCCGGACCTCGTTGCTCAGGTTGACGATTTCCTGCTTGATGTATTGCGCCGTGTGCCGGATGCTCTCCGGGGTTTCCGGCACGGCACTTTCCATATGCACGATTTCGCCCTTGTCCTCGATTCGCGACAGGAAGGCCCCGTCACCCTCCTGCTGGAGATAGGCCAGCGTATCGTGGTTGCAGCAGGCCACGATCAGGTTGTCGGCCCGCAGGGAGTTTTCCGAACGGTCGGCGGCGCCGCTGCCGCCATCCTTGCCGCCTTCCAGGATGTACTTCTTGTTCTGCATGATTTCCAGCAAGTCCGCCATGTAGCCCATCTTGACCAGGGTCTTAAGCTCGTCGATGTAAATGATGGGGGCGGTGGCGTGGGCACCGAGATACGCGCGCTTGTGACAGGGGGTGTGGAGATTCCCGGACTGGTATGGGTCGTGGCGAAAACCACCCTTCATGTTGCGGGCGCTCGGCTCGGACACCCGTGCCATGAGCCCCCGCTCCTGGCGCGGGTCGTGGAGCACCTCGGGCAACAGGTCATACAGGTGCTTGACGTCGTGGCGCAACCCGGGGCCGGCCTCGCGCTGGATCTTTTCCTGGGCCCGGTGGTTGTTCTCCTGCACGACCATAAAAATGGCCCCCATCCCGGCCAAGCCGGCCGCCAGAAAGAGGGGCGGGAAGAGGACCCCCGCACACCCCGAGAGAACGGCGGCTGCCAGCAGACCCCAGCGGAGGGTGCGCGCCGAGCCGATCTCCTCCTCGAGGCTGAATTCCTCGCTGCCAGCCTGCGCCGCATCCAGCGCCTGGCGCAGCCCGTCCATCACCCGGTCGATCTTTTCCGGATGCTCATAGGCCACCCGAACATGGTTCTTGTCTTTGCCGGGATAGGCCACAATCGCATCCTGCGGCCGCAGAACATCCCCGATGGAGCGGTCCAGAACCTCCTTGAACATTTCCGCCAGCATGGACTTGCCGGTGCCAGGGCGGCCTACCATCAGCATATGCCCCCGGTTTTGGGCGATCGTGCGGATTGCCTGCTTGGCCCGGCCTTGAAAAATGACACGCTCGATCGGATCGGACGGGATGACGATGCTGGAGGTGTCATCGAAGAAGTGCAGGCGCTCCTCAAGCGCCCGGGGATACTCCAGCAGTTCCCGAATCCAGTCGTAATCCCCCGCGCGGTAGTCATTCGCCATGGGCGGCTCCGGAAATCGAATCGAGCAGGTAGAAGCGGCCGGCGTCCGAGCTGAACGCCCGCCGGCTTATCTCCGCATAAACGGTGGGCAGGCTCTTGCGCAGGGGATCCAGCGCCCGCAGGTCGTGCAGGATGGATATTTGTGTCTGGAGTTTCTCCTCGTCAGTGTCGACCGCCGGAAGATAGCTCAGGGAAACCGCCGTCTGCATGAAATTCAACACGGGTTTGAGGATATTCCGTCCACCGGCGCCGAGCTCGGCCAGCCGAAAAATGGAGCGATAGACCTCCGGCAGACCGGCCTTGGCGTAATCCACTTCCAACTGCGTGTTGAAGAACAGCCTTACCGCTCGTGCACGTCCCAAAAAGCATTTGGAAAAAGCGCGCTGTAGGTCCGGGTTGGCGGAGAGCGTGTGCTCGAGCAGGCTGAGATATCGCAATGCGTGGGGGTCTGCCAGCCGAAAATCCAGATGCCCTGACGCGTTCAGGACACAGGCAGCCGGTTTCCCGTCCCGGGTGTAGCTCACCAGTCGGAAGGCATTGGCCGGGTTGAAGACGGCCGGTGGAAAGCCGCGCAGATCGAACAGACCATCGGACAGATGGGCGCGATGCAAGGTGACCCGAACCTCGCGCCCGACATTGGCGGTAAGGTAGCGGATCTTCTCCTCGAGGGCTCCCTGCAGTTTCAGGTAGGAATACCCGCCGCCGATGTCCTCGCAGATGCCGATGATATGCGCAATTCGGGCTGTTTTGAGCCGTCCGAGTTTTTTGACAAAGGGGTCGTAGCCGCGCAATTCGTCGGCAAGGCGCCGGAGGTGGGACTCCAGGTCGGGGTCTCTCACCGCCGGTATCTTCAGCTTGAACCCGGAGAGGATGACATCGGACTGCTTTCGTTGAGCGCTGCGGCGCAGCCCGTTCTGCACCCGTCGCAGCCAGCGGATAGGGGCGCGCCGTGACGGGTGAACTTCGCAGCCGATAAGCCGCTTGCGGATTTCAACCGGGCCGGGGTGAATGAGATACCGGCCGATCTCCGAGATCCGGCACTCCTTGACCGGCCCCCGATCGGCTTCGGGGTCGAAGGCTGCCGGATCCAACCGCACCGGGCCAGCCTCCGAAACGACCCAGACTCGGGCATCCGCCCGTTCCACACCCGCGGGAGTGTGCAACCCCTCACGCATTATGGCCCCTCGGACCGCAGGCGGTGTTTTTCGGCCGCCGCGGCGTCAGCCCGATGCGTGTGCCGCGGGGGGATCGGCCTTCAGCGTACAGCGATGGTTTCTTCATTTCGAAGCCGGTGGATCTTTCAGACTGAAGGCCTGCGAATCCTCCAGCATGATTTCCAACTTGGCGATGTCGATGTCCGTGAGGTGCAGCTCGCTCGCTTCGGCCGTGGCCGCCAGCACCAGCGCAACGTCATGGCGCAGGCCGATTCCCATTTTGTGGCAAGTCTGATTCGCCAAGCGCACGGCCAACATCAGATAATTCTCGACCTCCAGGGGCTCCGTATGGTGATGGCGCACCACCCGGCTGTACTTTTCCGGCAGGTTCCAGTGGTGCATGAGGGCATAGCCATGCGTCGTGTGCAGGTCGTCCATGGCTTCCATCAACAGGGAAACGGGGGGCTTGACCGAGAGCTCTCCGGACTGCTGAAAGTCGTCGATCACGGTCAGGATGAAGAGTTTGCCGACATCGTGCAGCAACCCGGCAAAAAAGGCTTCGTGAGCGATTCCGTGCAGTCCGCAGTGCCGCGCCAACCAGTGGGCGGCCATGGCAGTGGCGAGGGCATGTGACCAGAGCTTGCGCAGAACGCTGTTCAAAAACGGATCCTTGGATCGAAACTGGTTTTCATGGGCCACCATCGTGACGATATTGGAGACCTCGTTGATTCCCAGGCGCACAATGGCGTTGCGCACCGTGGACACCTGAGTGAGTCCTTTGTAGAAGGAGGAATTCGAGAACCGCAGCACCTCGGCCGTCAACGCCTGGTCGCTGACGATGAGTTTTTCGATCAGGCGCAGGTCCGGCTCTTCCCGGCCGATCTCCTGCTGAACACGGGCAGCCGTGGTGTTGAACACCGGCAGTCGAACGCTGTTGCCGGCGATGCGGTTTTCAATCATTTCGATGAACGAGGGGGCGGATCCCATGCTTACACCTGCAGCAAGCGCTGCAGCTCGGGCAGCGGCCGGGGCCGCTGCAGCCGGGGCAGGCAGCGCAGCAGTTCATCGATGGTGGTCACGCCGCAGGCAGCCTTGACGATGCCGTCCTCCAGGAGCGTCGTAAGACCGGTGGCCTCGATGCTGATACGGCGGATCTCCTGACTCGTCTTGTGCTCGATGATGGCGTTGCGGATGTCCTCGTTCAGGATCAGCAGCTCGAAGATACCGACCCGGCCGCGATAGCCCGTGTACTGACACTGCACGCAGCCTAACCCTTTCTGGAACCGGGCCTGGGCGATATCGGCCGGGCCGTAGCCGAGGCGCTGGAAATCCAGAGGGCTGGGGCGGTAGGGGGCGGCGCAGTTGCTGCACACCTTGCGCAGAAGTCGCTGCGCCATAACGCTCACCACGGTCGAAGAGATCAGGAACGCCTCGATGTTCATGTTGAGCAGACGCACCAGCCCGCCGATGCTGTCCTCGGTATGGAAGGTGGTGATCACCTTGTGCCCGGTCAGGGCCGCCTGGACCGCCACCTCCGCCGAGAAGTTGTCGCGGATCTCGCCGATCACGATCACGTCCGGATCCTGGCGCACGATGTGCCGGAGGGTCTCCTCGAAGGTCAGTTGGATCCGGGGATTGATCGAACACTGGGAAATGCCGTCGATGACATACTCGACGGGCTCCTCGGCCGTGACGATGCAGGTCTGGGGGTCGTTGATGTGGTTGATGCAGCTGTAGACCGTCGTTGTCTTGCCCGATCCGGTCGGCCCGGTGATGAGGATGACGCCACTCGGCAGGTAAAGCGCATCCTCCTTGAATCGCTCGAGCATGCGCGGCGACATTCCGACGTCTTCAATGTGGATCAGCAGGCCTTGGCGGTTCAGCAGGCGCAGGACGATTTTCTCGCCGTGGACCGTCACGTAAAACGACGCACGCAAATCGAGCTGAGTGTCGCCCTGTTCGACGAAGAAGCGCCCCCCCTGATGCCGCCGCTTCTCGGTGATGTCCACATCGCACAGGACCTTCAAGCGATTGGTCATGGCGCCGTGCAGGGCGGAGGGGACGTCGTCGTAGTGTATGAGCACGCCGTCCTGGCGGAACCGTACCCGGGTGTGCTCCTTGAGCGGCTCGATGTGGATATCGCTCGCTTTGCGTTCGACGGCGGCCAGGATGATGCTGTCGACCAGAGCAATGATGGAGCCTTCATCCGATGGCAATAGTCTCTCGCGCTGCTTGCTGCGCTGGGCTCGTTTGATCGCCCGGTCGATGGAGCTTTGGCGCGCGATGGCGGTGGTGAAGACGGGGCCGAACACCTCCCGCGCCGCATCGAGGTCGGTTTTGTCCAGCGGGTCGGCAAAGGCGATCAGCGGCGTGCCGTCGTCCATGCGGACGGGGACGAAGTGATGGGTCTCATACCATTTGGCGGGGACCTTCAAAAACAGCTTCGGGTCGATCTCCGCGAAATCGGGCTCGACATAGGGAAACCCCAGCTGCAGCGAGAGCACCTCGATCAGGGAGCGCTCGTCGATCAGCCGGCGCTCGAGCAGAATCTCGCCCAACCGCTTGCCCGGTTCTCGCTCCGCTTGGATCGTCAGGGCCACGCGTAGATCATCCTCGCTCAACCGCCCAAGCTGGACCAAAAGGTCTCCCAGACACATGGGGGAGGGGTTGTGGCGAACCGCGGCCTTGATCTGCTCATCGGAAATGAACTTGAGGTCCTTGAGCACCTCGAGAATCGGGCGCGGGAGGTCGAGTTTGGCCTGCACCCGCTGGGCATAGGTCAGCTGATCGCGGCTCACGTGGCCGGCGTCCATCAGCACCTCGACGATGGTGTTGGGCGTGGAATGGGTTCCGCTGCGGGCCGACCTGGCGGTGACCGCCGCAGCGTTGGTTGGACATGTCACAGGATCGTTCCTTTATCCCTGGAGGTTTGGTTGCAGCCGCGGTCGGCCGGCATCCGGGTTTCCGTCAACGGACACCATCATCCGGAGGAGGTGTCACGTCGATCTTGATATCGGCCCTTGGGCGGAAAAGCTTTAGGCGCAGATGGCCCAGACGGCACCACGCCGTGCCGAACCCGCCCCCGAGCGGGTTTCTCCAGCTCGGGCCAGCGAGGCGAACAGGTCCCCGAGGCCTGCTGCGTCTGCCCGGCGGGCCATTCTGTGCTTGCCAGCGATGAGGGAAAAGCATATAGTGCTCCCCCATATGAACTCCACGAGAAAGCGAGGAAATAAGGGCTTATGGGTAATGTGTATTACGTCGACGGAAAGTTCGTAGCGGATTCGGAGGCGGTTTTCCCGATCAATGACCTCGGTCTGCTGAGAGGCTACGGGTGCTTCGACTTCATGCGCACCTACCAGGGGAAGGTTATTTTCATCAAAGACCATGTGGGTCGTTTGTTCCGCTCGGCGCGGGAGATCGGCATCGAGCTGCCCTGGACCGAAACCGAAATCATCGACCTCGTCCTGGAGACCCTTCGGCGCAACCCGCCGGTGGAATCGAATATCCGCGTCCTGGTGACGGGCGGCCCCAGTGCTGATTTTATCACACCGCAGGGCAAAGCGCGGATGGCCATCATGATCGCCCCGGTCAGCCAGTACCCGCCGGCGTGGTATGCCGACGGCGCCAAGATCGTCACCGCGACGCACAACCGCACGATCCCCGCGGCCAAGAGCATCGACTACACCCGCGCGATCATGGTCTTGTCCGAGGCCCGTCGGAAGGGGGCCATCGAAGTCGTTTATATGGATTCCTTGGGACGGGTCCGCGAAGGCACCACCAGCAATCTGTTTGTCTTTCAGGGCGACACCCTTGTCACCCCTGGCGAGAACATTTTACACGGTATCACACGCCAGAAGATCCTGGAGCTGGCCGAGAACCGATTCCCAGTTCAGATCCGCGACATCACCCGGGCGGAGCTGGCCTCTGCCGACGAGGCGTTTATCACCTCTTCCAACCGCAAGATTGTCCCCATCGTGCAGGTGGACAAGGACACCATCGCGAACGGAAAGCCCGGTGCGCACACCCGCGCCTTGATGCAGGCCTATGAGGAATTCACGATCCGTTTGGCCACCGCAACGGAGTAGAAAAGAGGACGTCATGGACTGTTCCGATGTGTACGATTTGATCATTGTCGGCGGCGGCCCAGGCGGATTGACCGCCGGGATCTACGCCATGCGAGCTGCACTCAAGACCGTGCTGGTGGAGATGGCGGCGCCGGGGGGACAAGTGAACCTTTCGGATGCCGTGGAGAACTGGCCTGGGGACGAGCGCATCGGCGGATCCGAGCTGTCGCTGAAAATGCTCAACCATGCCCAGTCTTACGGTCTGGAAATCCACTCGGACGAGGTGGCATCCGTAGAGCCGGGGCTGGACTGCCATACGGTGCACCTGGCCGGCGGCGACTGCCTCAGGGCGCATGCCGTCATTCTGGCCACCGGCGGCAGTCCGCGCAAACTGGGTGTGCCCGGCGAAAAGGAGTTCTATGGCCGCGGCGTGTCCTATTGCGCCGTTTGCGACGGTTTTTTTTTCCGCAACAAGAACGTCGCCGTGGTGGGCGGAGGAGACTCGGCCATCGAAGAGTCCCTCTACCTGGCCAAGCTCGCCACAAAGGTGATCGTGATTCACCGACGCGACCAATTGCGGGCCGGAGCTCTTCTCCAACAGCGGGCGAAAGCCGAGTGCCGGATTGAATTCCGCTGGAATTCGGTGGTGACGGCCATCACGGCGAACTCGAACGGCGTCACTGCCGTGGAGCTTAAAAATACCCAAACGGACACAGCCTCCGTGCTCGCCACCGACGGGTTGTTCATCTTCATCGGGTTCGAGCCGAACAACCGCCTCGTGCCGGCCGGCATAAAAAAGAACGCCGATGGCTATGTCGTGACCGATGAGAAATGCGCCACGACCCTTCCGGGCATTTACGTGATCGGCGATCTACGCGAAAAATATGCACGCCAGATCGTGCTGTCGGCAGCGGACGGATGCACCGCGGCGCTGGCGGCCGCCCACTATGTGGAAACCCGCAAAGCCGCCCTGGAATGCGCGCTGCCTGGGAACCTGACCGCCGGCCGGGCGTAACCCGAAAATGCGATCGGGAAAAACGATCCGGCAGCCCGATCGGCAACCGCCACGTGCATGCGCCCGTGCCTTAAGTCTTACTCCGGCGTTAAAGATGGAGGATCGGCCGCGTGGTCTTTATCAACATCCCAGGAGTGAGCGGCGTGGTGTATGTTCCGGAATCCTGTATGAAACGTCCCCAAAAACACCCCTGCCGAGATTGCTTCGGCTGCCAACACTGCAGCGATGACCGCTGCGGCCTTTGCCGAAGCGCATGCCCGGCCGACGACAGAACCACCAAGAGAAGAACGGCTGAGAAGTAGACGCCCGCGTTAGGGTTTGCCCGAAAGTCGGTCCCAGACTGCCCGGGCCTGGTCCTGGCCGGTTCCGGATCCTGGACCTTGAGAGGAGGGGCCGGCGCTCGGGGCGCTCCTGCCGCGCAGGCGAGCGATGCGCTCCTCCAGGGGCGGATGGGTCGAAAACAGGTTCATCAGGCTGCGGCCTGAGAGCGGGCTGACCGTGAACAGGTGCGCCGTCGCCGGGCTGCCGTCCATCGGAAGCCGCTTTGAATACGCCCCGAGTTTTCCCAAAGCGCTCGCCAACCCTTCCGGGCTGCCGGCAAACCCTGCGCCGGTGGCGTCAGCCATGTATTCCCGCGAACGGGATATCGCCATTTGGATCAGCATGGCCGCTATCGGGGCAATGACGGCCGCCGCGATCATCGCCAGCCCTCCCCCGCTGTTCTGCCCGTTGCTGCGGTGGCCGCCGCCGAACAGAGCGGACCAGCGCGCCATGTTGGCCAGTATCATGATGGCGCCGGCCATGGTGGCCGCAATGCTGCCGATCAGGATGTCGCGGTTGCGGACGTGAGCCAATTCGTGCGCCAGGACCCCGGTCAGCTCTTCCCGGCCCATGAGCTTAAGCAGTCCTTCGGTAACCGCCACCGCCGCGTGCTGCGGGTCGCGCCCTGTGGCGAAGGCGTTCGGCGCTTCCTGCGGAATCACGAAGACCTTGGGCATCGGCAGGCCGGCGCGGCGGCAGAGGGCCTGGACGATCCCGTAAAGCTCGGGAGACTCCTGCGGTCCCACTTCCTGGGCGCGGTACATTTTGAGGACCAGCTTGTCCGAATACCAATAGCTGAAAAAATTCATGCCGGCCGCCACCAGCAGGGCGATGATCATCCCCTGATTCCCGCCAAGCCAGTTGCCGACCAGCACGATCAAGGCGGTTAAAAGCCCAAGCAGCAGAGTCGTTCTAATTTGATTGCCCATTTCGTCGTTCCCTTATGGTCGTGGTAGGCTAGTTTAATGTTTCCAGTGCCCCAATTGGGCACTATATGCCAATTGGCGAGCCGATACAACTCGGGCTGTCCTAATTTTTTGCTAATGACTTGCATTGGTTAGAAATCAAGTGTATAGTCCGCGCTGTAATGTTTCTTTCTGTGTTCCTATTTGTGTAGATCCGTGGTTGAACGACCCGCTTCTGCAGGGTGAAGTTGTTGTTTTTGCCGCCCGGCTTATCGGTGCAAACGAACCAGGCGCGAGGCGCTTGTCATGGAGAACAGCAAACCGTCGCTGGTTGTTGCAACACCTCAATTTCCATCCGAGAACGGGAGCAAGGGGGCCGCAACACCGGCAGCAGGCGTCCATGCAATTTCCGCGGTTACGGCTGCTGAAAAAGACCTGTTGCGCTTCACCCCGACCACCTGCCTGGAGAACCATTCCCCGGATGCCGACCACAGAATTTCCAGAGAACTCCTCATCAACCGTCTGAACTTTACCCATTTCCAGGACGATTGCATCCAGGTCCACTTCGTCCACCGGCGATACCATCATCACCTGCTTGTCCCCGCCATACCGCAACCCTGTCTCGGCAGCGAGCTGGAGTGCATCTGGGCGCATCCCGCTGAAATGAGTACGGTGCTCCACTCCTTTGACCTGGACTACATCCTGGTCCCCCGCGGCAGGCGCTTCATCCATGCGGTCCCTGCGGTGGTTGCCATCGACGTGGAAAAAGTGCGGCTGGATCTGCCGGCCGTCAGCCACGAAATCAGCCACCGCAAGGTCGAGCGGCAACCCTGCCGGGACATCTCGGTGCGTGCGCTTCAGAATGCCTCTGAGTTTGGGGGACGGCTGCTCGATTTCAACGCCTTTTCGTTCAGAGTGGAACTCAACGCCGTGCCCCCGCAGCGCTTCGAGTGGATCGATCCCAAGCTGCCGTTGAACGTGGTTCTTTGCGGGGGGTCCGCGACCTTTTTCTCCGGAGATTGCAATATCACCCGCAGCACCCAAGGCGAATCCGTCCGCAGCTATGTCCTGGAACCGCTCAAGCAGGAGATCCATCGCTTCCAGAAAGCCGAAATACGAAGCCAGCGGCAAGAGCTGACCCCGTCGCCCAACCTCCTTTTTCGGCATCCTCTCACCGGCCGGCGCGTTGACCTCAAGGTGATCGACCTCTCCGGTTCCGGGTTTGCCACCGAAGAGGACGAGCACGCCGCGGTTCTGATGCCGGGCCTCATCCTGCCCGAAGTCGAGCTATGGTTCGCCAACAGCTTCAAGCTCACGTGCAGCGTCCAGGTCGTGTCCCGCAACCTCCTGGGCCGCAAGGCCGATTCCCGCATCGTCCGCTGCGGACTGTCTCTTATGGACATGCCGGCCCAGGACCACGTGAAACTGCTGGCGATGTTGCATCAAAGTAAAGACCGCAACGCTTACATCTGCAACGAGCTTGACCTGGAAGCGCTATGGGATTTCCTGTTTGAGACGGGCTTTATCTATCCCGACAAATACGCCATGATCCACACGAAAAAAAAGGGGGTCAAGGACACCTACGAAAAACTCTACACCCGCAACCCGCAGATCGCCCGACATTTCGTCTACCAGGACAACGGCGTCATTCTCGGTCACGTGGCGATGCTTCGGTTCTGGCAGAACACCTGGCTGATCCACCATCATGCCGCCCGCAAGACCGCCCTCAACAAGGCGGGCTTGAGGGTGCTGGATCAAATCAGCCGGTTCACCCACGACACGCTGCGTTTCCCCAGCCTGCACATGGATCACCTCGCCTGTTATTACCGGCCGCAGAACAGGTTTCCGCACCGGGTATTCGGCGGCTTCGCCCAGCACCTAAAAGACCCCAAAAGGTGCTCGATCGACCCGTTTGCCTACATGAGGATCCGCAATCTGCCGCAGACCGAAACAACGCTGCCGGCCGGCTGGCGGTTGCTGCCGGTGGTCGACAGGGATGTCGTCGACCTCAACGATTATTACAGCGAAAGCTCCGGCGGATTGATGCTGAAGGCGTTGGACCTCGAGCCTGACAGCTGGAGGGTCGACAGCTTGTCCGAGGACTACCGGAGGGCCGGACTGAAGCGGGATCGGTACCTGCTCGCATTGCGTCACCGCCAACGGCTGAAGGCCTTCATCATCGCCAACGTTTCTGAAATCGGATTGAACCTTTCGGATCTCACCACCTGCCTTCAGGCAATCATCACGGATCCAGAGGGCCTCGACCCGGAAATCTTCATGCGATCCCTGCACCTGGCATCTCAACTGGCCGGACTGGAAGAGATGGTGGCATTGGTCTCTCCGCCCACTTACCCTCAGAAACACGACCTGCCGATCGACAAGACGTATAATCTCTGGATCGTGAACACATCCGGAGCCGACCAGGCCTACCTGAAATACCTCGGCCGCCTCACCCGATACCTCTGACCCGAACATTTCGCGGTACCCGGTCGAGTGGGCCTGCGTCAGGGGCATGGCGGCTTCGGTTCAGCTGCTCTCGGCCCCGACAGACCATCAACGGTGTGACCGTACCATTTCAAAGAACAAACCCCTTTTCGCGCTGAGGCAAAACGAGGTGGTGGTGTCGAGCATTGTTTCGCCTTGAAACCGGCCTCCAGGGCTGATAAGTAAGCGCTGCGGGTACTCGTTCGCTGCCCGATTATCCCCAGGGGGAGGCTCAGGTGTCATGACCGAACAACATACCGAATCAGCAACCGAAGAAAATTTTGCCGCAATGCTCGACGCGTACAGCGTGGAAAAATCCGCCGAGGTCCGCATCGGCGATCGAGTCAAGGGCCGGATCATTTCGATCGGCAAGGAGTCGGTCTTCGTCGACACCGGCACCAAGATCGACGCCGTGGTCGACAAAGAGGAACTCCTCGATGCCGACCGCAACCTGAACCTCAGCGAGGGCGATGAGATTGAACTCTACGTGGCGGCCGTGGGTGAAAACGAAATTCGACTCTCCCGAGCCATCTCCGGCGCCGGCGGGGCCCAGGCCCTGCGCGAAGCCTACCAGAAAAAGGCCCCGGTGGAAGGCAAGGTCAAAGAGCCGTGCAAAGGAGGATTTGTCGTCGACATCATGCAGCGACGGGCCTTCTGCCCCATCAGCCAAATCGACATCGCCCCGGTGCAGGACCCCTCCACCCACATAGGCGCCACCTACCAGTTCCTGGTGACCCGGTTCGAGGACAAGGGCCGCAACATCGTGGTCTCCCGGCGCAGCCTTTTAAGCCGTGAACTGGAGGTCCTGAAAAAGCAGTTCATGGAGTCTCTCAACCCCGGCGATGTGCTCGACGGCAAGGTCACGCGTCTGATGCCTTACGGCGCGTTTGTGTCGCTCGCCCCCGGGGTAGAAGGCATGGTTCATGTGTCCGAGATCAGCTATTCCAGGACAGCGCTTCCCGAGGAGGTTCTCGCCCCGGGGGACCGGGTGCGCGTCAAAGTGCTGGGGATCGAACCGGCCGCGGGGGAGAAACCGGCCAAGATCGGGTTGTCCATTCGTCAGCTCGAAGAGGACCCCTGGCTCAGTGTGGAAGAAAAGCTGCGGCAGGGGGATGTGGTAAAAGGCCGCGTCACCCGCTGCATGAACTTCGGCGCATTCGTGGAAATCGCCCCGGGGATAGAAGGGTTGGTTCACATCAGCGAAATGAGCTACACGCGCCGGGTGCTGAAGGTGGAAGAGCTGGTGACGCCGGGGGATACGGTCACTGTGGCAATCAAGGCCGTGGACCTGGAAAAGCGACGCATTGCATTGAGCCTGAAAGAGGCCGAAGGCGACCCGTGGGCCGAGGTCATCGAGCTTTTCCCGGCCGGCAAGCGCGTGGAAGGTGTTGTCGAGAAACGTGAAAAGTTCGGTATTTTTGTGCGCTTGGCTCCGGGAATCACCGGACTGCTGCCCTTGGGAAGCATCCGGAGGTCATCGGCTGCCGCGGCTCTGGAAAAAATCCGGGAGGGGGAGGCCGTTTCGGTGGCGGTGGAGGACGTCAACGTGCCAAAACGCCGGATCTCACTGGTCCCGGCCAGCGCGGGCGAGGAGGGGGACTGGCAGAACTTCTCCCCGGCGGCCAAGGGATCGTTCGGCGCGTTGGCCGAAAAGCTTCAAAGCGCCCTTGCCGGACGGAAAAAATAGACGGCCATGGTTCGATGGTTGCCCCCCAACAACCAGGGGCTCTTTTTTTGAACATGGGCGCTCGCCCGCTATGGGTGTTGCACCCGGTAGTTTTTTCGGTCGGCGAACTCCGCCTGCTTGCCCTCGTTCCACTGGGACACGGGCCGGAGATACCCAACCACCCGGCTGTAAACCTCGCATTTCTGGTAGCCGGAGAGTTTGGGAACCGTGCGGTAGCACTCATCGCACTTGGTGTAGAACTTATCGGGCTCCGGCTCATAGAGCGCTCCGCCGCTGATGGCAAACCCCTCCGGGCCGAGAGCCACCCTGACGTTTACCTTTTTTTTGCAGTCGTGGCAATTGCCTTCGAAGCTCAACATCGTGCTGTCGGCGTGGGATTCAAACAGGCCGTGCAGTCTTTCGATGGTCATCATAAAGCCTTTCTCCTCTCACACGATCACATAGTAGGACTAAGCTATCACACTTTTAGTAGTATGTCAATTAAGATCAACCCCAACATATTGGTGCGATAAACGGTGAAGCGGCTTCAACCGGAAACGGAGGAAATCATGAAAACCGTTCTGAAGTGGGTGGGTTTAGCCGTCGTTTGCCTGATGGTGATCGTCATTGCCGCCCTTCTGATCATTCCGCGATTCATCGATGCCAGGCACTACCGCGAGCCGCTCGAAAAAATGGTCTCCGAAGCCAGCGGGCGCCCTTTTTCGGTGGGCGGCGACGTCAGCCTGTCTCTTTTTCCTTGGGCCGGGGTTTCGTTTTCGGATCTTCGGTTGGGCAATCCGGCCGGCTTTGCCGAGCCGGATTTCGTGACCGTCAAGGCGTTCGACGTGCGCGTAAAACTGCTGCCCCTGCTCTCGCGCGAGGTTCACGTCGACCGTTTGGTGGTTTCCGAACCTCGGGCTTTCTTAGTAAAGAACAAGGACGGCCGTGTCAGCTATGAGTTCGGTTCCAAGGCAGCAGCGGACTCCAAACCCCCCGCCCCCCCTCCCGCCGGGCTGCCGATTCAATCCCTGGCGGTCGGGGAGGTGAGCATTGTCGGCGGGAGCATCGCGCTGATCGACCACAACGCCGGAACCCGGCACGATCTCTCCGATGTCAACCTGGGCCTGAAGGATGTGTCGCTCGAGCGCCCCGTGCAATTTTCTCTGAGCGCCGCCGTCAATCGCAAACCGGTTTCGGTGCATGGGAATTTCGGCCCTGTGGGGAGCAATCTCGGCAAGGGCCAGGTTCCTTTGGAGCTGACCGTAGAGGCCGCCGGCCAGCTCAAGCTGCTGGTCAAAGGGACCCTGGAAAACCTGCTCGCCGGCCCCCGTGCCGACCTTGCGATCGACGTGGCGGAGTTCTCTCCGCGCAAGCTGATGGCCGAGTTCGGCCAGAGCCCTCCGGCGACGGCCGACCCGAAGACGCTGGAGCGGCTGGCCGTGAAGGCGGCGGTCAAGGCCGGCGCCGACACCGTCAGTATCCGCGACGGCAGCCTGGAGCTGGACCAATCCAAGCTGAACTTCAACCTGACGGCGAAGGAGTTCTCGAAACCCAATTTGGCCTTCAGCCTCAACCTGGACCAAATCGACCTCGACCGCTACCTGCCCCCGCCGGCCGAGGTAAACGGGCCTGGCGCCCCATCGGGTGCGCCTGTGGCGGCTGCCGGTCCGAAAACGGATTACGGCCCGCTGCGCAAACTGGTCATGGATGGTTCGGTCAAGATCGGCCGACTCGTTGTAAGCAAGGCGAAGCTCCAGGATGTGAACCTGAAGCTCACCGCCCGAGACGGTGTTCTCTCCATCGATCCCTTCGACCTCAAGCTGTATCAGGGTGCGGCGGCCGGGAAAACGTCCGTGAAGTTTAAGGGAACGCAACCGGTCACCGAGGTCGCCCTCACCGCCGACAACGTGCAGGCCAACCCCCTGCTGAAAGACCTGGCCGGCAAGGATTTCATCGAAGGCAGCGCCACCGTCCGCATCAACCTGTCGATGACCGGCGAGGATCCAGCCCGCATCAAGCAGACACTGAACGGCACGGGACGACTCGATTTCGCGGACGGGGCCATCGTGGGGGTCGACCTGGCCAACATGGTCCGCAACGTGAAGACGGCGTTTGCTGGCCAAGCCCCATCCGGCCCCAAGCCGCGCACGGATTTTTCGGAACTCACCGTGCCCTTCACCATCCAAAACGGAGTGGTTTCGACGCCAGAGGCGGTGCTGCGCTCCCCGCTCTTGCGGTTGCAAGCCGCCGGGAACGCCGACCTGGTCCGTGAGACGCTGGATTTCCGGGTGGAGCCCAAGCTTGTAGGCACCATCAAGGGTCAAGGCGACGAAAAGAACCGGGCGGGGGTGTCCGTCCCCATCCTTGTGTCCGGCAGTTTTTCCAAGCCCGCATTCCGTCCGGACCTGGAGGGTCTGGCCAAAGGCCAGCTGAAGGGCATCCTCCCCGTACCGGGCGCAGGCGGCACACCGCTTCAAGAAAAAGCCGGCGGCTTGCTCAAGAACATCTTGCCCGGGAAAAAGTGAGGCGCCCATGACCAAGACCACTGCAGCTGTCAGGGCCATCGCCGCCTTCGGGTCGATCCTGATGCTGATCGGCTGTGCCGGTATCGGTAAACCTCTGGAGCCCCCTAAAATCTCGTTGGCCGACATTCAGGTCCAGCAAAGCAGCGGGCTGGAAACCGCGTTCGTACTGCAACTGCGCGTGATCAATCCGAACGATATCGACCTGGACGTGCGCGCCGTCAGTCTGGACTTGGAAATCAGCGGCCAGTCCTTCGCCAGCGGGACCTCCAACACCCCGGTGACCATCCCGGCCTACGGGTCGAACCTCATCGAGGTTCAGGCCTACTCCTCCGTGATTCACATGGTGAAAAGCATGATCGGCATCCACAAAACCGGCGAAATCGCCTACCGGGCGAAGGGCAAGCTGCGCACCGGCGGCGGCGGTTTGCTGCCGCCACTGCTGCCCTTCGACGCTTCGGGAACCTTTGATTTCAACGAATTCACTAACGCCGGGAAATAGGCCGGAATCGGAACGGGCTGATCGTGCCCACGGAGCTGCCGTTCCCGTTCGGCCGCGGGATCTCCCCCCATAGAGAGGGTGCCACAGATGAAATTGGGAATTATCGGACTGCCCCTGTCCGGACGTTCGACGATCTTTGAAACGCTGACGCGGCAAGAGGCCGATCCGGCCTTGCGCAGCGAGGACCGCATCGCCGTGGTCCGGGTGCCCGATGCGCGCGTTGATGCCCTCAGCCGGATGTTCGAGCCGCGCAAGACGATCCATGCCCAGGTGGAATACCTGCTGCCCGGGACCGGCGGTTCGAAAAAGGACCAAAGCCCGTGGCTTGCCGTAAAAGAATGCGATGCGCTGATCCACGTGGTCCGCAACCATGGGCTGGAGCGACGGCCGCTCCAGGACTTTCAGTCCCTCGACCAGGAGCTTATCCTTTCGGATCTGGTGCAGGTGGAGAAGCGCCTGGAGCGGATCGAGCTCGATCAACGCCGCGGGAAGAAGATGACGGCGGAAGAACACCTGCAGCTGACCGAAAGCCGCAATCTGCTGGAAACGGAGACCCCCCTGCGGCACCGGCCGGAGCTTGCAAACTCCAAAACCCTCAGGGGCTTCACGCTGCTTTCTGCCAAACCGGTTTTGGTGGTGTTCAACAACGATGAGGGCGATCCAAACACGCCGGAACTCGGCGAGACGGCTTCACGGGAGCGCTGCCTGGTGCTGCGCGGCCAGTTGGAGCAGGAGTTGTCGCGCATGAGCGCAGAGGAGGTCGGCGATTTCATGACCGGATACGGCATTGAGGCCTCCGCAATGGACCTCATGATCCGCTTGTCCTACGAGGTGCTGGGATTGGCCTCGTTCTTCACCGTCGGCAGCGACGAAGTCCGGGCGTGGACCATTCGCCGGGGCCTGCCGGCCGTGGAGGCCGCCGGCGTCATCCACACCGACTTCCAGAAAGGGTTCATCCGAGCGGAGGTGATCGCCTACGAGGATCTCATGGCGGCCGGCTCGACGGCCGAGGCGCGCCGCCGCGGAACGTTTCGCCTCGAAGGAAAGACCTACGAGGTCAAAGACGGCGATATCATCAACTTCCGTTTCAACGTCTGACCGGCCGGTGCCGTTCCGGTTGCAACACACCGCGCCACCAGAGTCGACTCATTCCATTCGTGAGGCAAGGAGAGCAAATGGGGATTCCGGATGCTGTGTTGGACATCATTGCCCAGGGTGCCTGGAACGACGGGACGCTCGTGGACAACTCGATCTACGAGAACAAAGGCATGGTCTTCAAAGGCGGCATCCCCGTCAACGGCAAAACCATCGAAGAGCGAATCGGCGTGCGCACCCGCATGGCGGCCCCCGTGGATGCGCGCATCGGCCTCATCGCCTTCCAGGACCTGCTCGACACCTCCGGGATCGACCCGCGCCGCATCCGGGTTCTGATTGCCGCCACGAATGTCGGCGAGGACAAACTCGACCCAGGCCCAACCAGCCAATACCTGCACGAGCGCATCCGGGATATCTGCCCGGATGCGCTCGTGTTCGACCTCTATGCCGGCTGTCCCGGTTTCAACGTGAGCGTGGAGCTCCTGAACATGCTGGCGCTTTCCGGCAGGCTTCAGGCCGGAGACATCGCCGTGATCGTCGGGGCCGAGAACCTCCACCGCGCCCGGGCCTTCAAGACCTTGGACACGAGCAACATCATCTTCGGCGATGACGCCATGGCCACCGCACTCGAAATCGGCGGGCTCGCCGGGAGTTCCAGCCCCGGTCGCGTGAGCGCCGAAGCAACCCTTGCGGCCGGCGATGATGTCATTGCCGCCATCGCTGCCGGTCTTCTGCCGTGGGCGCGCGAGGGCCGAATCGACGGCATCCTTGTCGACAACCAACTGGGCAAGGTCGAATGCCGGGTGCCGGCCACCGCCGCCCGTATTCAGCATGCGCTCATGCAGCACCTGTTTCCGAAGGAGGCTGCCGCCGGAGCGTTCCGGAATTTTCGCTCGGCGCTTGAGATTTACGAAGGCTATGGGAACGGTTTCGGATACGACCTGATGACGGCCGGGGGCAACCCGCGCACCGTGCCGCAGATCGCCGCCGCCTGCACCGCCTCGGGCACCTACCGCCGGATTGCGGCTGTGCTCCTCACGCCGGGCGAACCGGTACGTCTCAGCCTGATCGAAGCCTCGACCGTGGCACGAACGACTCCGGCCAGGGGGATCATCGACACGCTGACCCGCAGCCACGGCTGTTTTGCGAACTTCATCGAGGCGAAATTCGAGGAGGACGGGGTGTATGGCACCATGGACGGAAAAGGGGTGTTCCTCTACGCCACCCGAGGGGCCAAGGCCCATCTCTCGGCCTTGTTGGGCCCCCACAACCTCTCGCTGCCGGACATCGATCTGCTGATCGAACACCAGGCTAACTTCGCGATGCTCCCGCTGACGCTCGAGCAGATCTTGGCGGATGGGAAACCGACCGAACGCGAAACCATCGCCCGGTTCCTGGCCGAAAAGATGGTGACCAATATCCACGTGCGCGGCAACTGCTCGGTCGTCTGCATGCAGCGGCTGCCCTATGATCTGGCCCGCGGGGCCCTTCAGCCCGACACCCTTCAGGGCTTCCCCGTCAACCGAAACCTCCAGGGGCTCCAGGCCGCCCGCCTGATCCTGTATGACTCGGTCGGGGCCGGGATGACGCGCAGTTCTTTCTTACGACGGGTTTAACGGGCGGCTTGGTCGAGGTGCAACACGATCCGCTTCAAAGTGCCGTCGGAAAGAGGCCGCGGCGTGATGTGCCTGAAGAGCGACTCCACCTGACTGGGGTGAACCACCGGAATGCCCTCGGCAGTGGTGCGCTTGACGTACCACCCCGGCACAGCCACCACCGCCCGGACGGCCACCGCCTCACCGACAGTGTCTTCAAGCCAGTCCGAAAGCCACTGTGCACGTTCCTCGGCGCGGCGGATGGTTTGATCATCGGCCCAACGCGGGAAAAAGAGTACGTGCCCGTTGTAGGCCACCGTGGCATCCTCGACACGCCCGGAGCCGGGCGGCTTGGCGCCGGCCGTGGTCTCGACCGCGAAGACCCCGCGTTCGCCCACCGCTACGTGGTGGATGCTGAATTGCTCGCCGGGCAAATCATGATAGATGCGATAGCCTTCGGATTCCAGCGCATTCAGAGCCCGAGCGACCTCGATGCGCCCGTTGTAGCGCCGCCGCAGCGCCTTGCGGGCCCTCGTCAACCGCATCAGGCAGGTGACGGCGATGCCGAAAACGACGACCCCCACGGCACCCGACAAGGCGGCAGGCTCCGGAGGAGTCTGCGGATCTCCGAACGCCGCCGCGGCCGCAACCACCCCCACGAACAGAGCCAGGAACGCGAGGCTGCCGGATGAGAAATCGCCGATCTCCTGGTTGATGCGATCGATTTCCGCCAGAACCGCCTGGCCGGGAACACGCGCGCACTCCGAAGCATGGCGGCGGCTTGCGGCGTCATGGCGCCGTCGCCGGATCTCCCGGTAGAAAATGACCAGCAGACAGGCACCCATCAGCAAAACGGCAGCCGGGAGCATCGTGGGAAGAGACTGCATCTGAACAGGATCCTCCGCTCTGCGGTCATTGAGAGCATCCAGACCGGACGTGGAAGCAGAATATGTCACAGATGTTCCGATTTTCAAAGAATGAACCGCTTGCCCTGCCGTATGTGATTAAAATTGTGGGGTTGACATGTTGGCAATCATTGCCTACGAGTCATTTCACTCCTTGGTCCCCTAACTGTAAAGGCAACCACATGCAGATTACATTTTACGGCGCCGCACGGGAAGTCACTGGATCCATGCACCTGCTGGCCTCCGGTAACGACCGCATCCTGCTGGACTGCGGACTTTTTCAGGGTCGGAGGCGGGAGGCCGCGGAAAAAAACCGGGTCCTGCCGTTCGACCCCGCCCTGCTCACCAACGTCGTCCTGTCCCACGCCCATGTGGATCACTCGGGCAGAATTCCGGTGCTGACCGCCAACGGGTTCACGGGCCGGATCATCAGTACTCGCGCCACCGCCTCGGCGTGCGGCTACCTGCTGCCGGATTCGGCCAGCATTCAGGAGTCCGATGCAGACTACCTCAACTACAAGACCGTCCGCGCGGCACTGTCCCACAACGGGGTCTCCCGGACGGGACCCAATGAGCGCTCCGCCCGGCTGGAGGCGGCCAAAAAGATTCTTAAAAATGGCCGCCATGGACTCAATGTCGACACCATCAATCGTCTGGCGAATGAGCTGCGCCTCGAGCGGGTTACCCCCCTTTACACGATCGCCGAGGCCGAGAAAGCGCTTGGGTTTTTCGATGGTACCCCCTACCGGCACCCCGTGAAGATCGGCAAGGGGACGAGTTGCACGTTTTATGACGCCGGACACATTCTGGGATCGGCCATCAGCATCATCACCTTTCAGGAGAACGGACGCGCTGTCCGCGTGGGCTTCACCGGCGACCTGGGCCGCTTCGACAAGCCGATCCTCAACGACCCCACCTTGTCTTTCGCCGAGGATGACCGCACCCTGGACCTTTTGATCATGGAGAGCACCTACGGCAAAAGGCGGCATGAAGCGGTCTCGGACCTTAAGGCGACGCTGCTGGAGGTGTTGACGGAAACGGTTCAACGCGGCGGCACGGTGCTGATCCCGGCGTTCGCCTTCGGCCGAACCCAGGTTCTCTTGTACGTGCTGCATGAACTGCACAACGAGGGAAGGCTGCCCGATATCCCGATTTACGTGGACAGCCCGCTGGCGACCAACCTCACCCGGGTCTTCGCGGAACACCCGGAGCTCTATGACCGCGACACCCATACCGAATTTCTCTCCAAAGGCCAAAATCCCTTCCGCTTCGACCGGGTTCGCTTCGTGGGCTCGGTGGAGGAGTCCATGGCGCTCAACCGCCAGGACCGCCCGCAGATCATCATCGCCGCCTCAGGGATGTGCGAAGCCGGCCGGATCCTGCACCACCTGCGCTTCAAGATCCACGACGAGAAAAACACCATCCTGATCGTGGGCTACATGGCGCAGAACACCCTCGGCCGCCGCATCGAGGAGTTCGGTGCCGCCTACAAGGCCGGCGGAAGGCAAGGTGCGCCGCCGCTGGTCAAATTCTTCAACAAGGAATACCCTCTCAAGGCCCACGTCAGGAAGATCGGTGGGTTCAGCGCCCATGCGGACAAGGACGAAATGCTGCGATTTTTGAAACAGTCCAATCTAAAGGTCCGGCGTATCGCCCTGGTGCATGGCGAGGAGTCCCAGGCGCTCTCCTTTGCCGACGAACTGGCTGCGGCGGGCTACAGCGTCTCCGTTCCCCGGCGCGGCGAAAGCCTGAATGTGAACTGACCCAGATGCCGGTGCGCAGCGCAGACGGATCCCCCTCCCCGCCGGAACAGGTTGTGGGCCAACCGGGCGGCCTTCACCCGGCGTGGATCATGCTGGCCGTCTGTTTCCTGAACCTCTTCGTAAACTATTCGGTGCGCCTCGGCTACGGCGTGGTGCTGCCGGAAATGATCCGCGACATGGGGCTCAGCCGGACCGCCGGCGGCACCATCTACAATTCCTACCTGTTTGCCTATATCGCCGCTGCACCCTTCACGGGCTACCTGACCGACCGGCTCGGGGCCCGGCGGGTCATCAGCGCCTGCCTCCTGCTGCTCGCCGGCGGCGTACTGCTGCTGGGGTCGGCGGACCGCATTTGGACGGCATGCGTTGCCTTCGGCATCGCCGGCCTGGGGGCCAGCGGGTTGTGGGTGCCGGTCA
>JBGSTS010000219.1:0-41528 GCA_041736435.1 Desulfobacterales bacterium
CCCCGCCGCACCCGGGGCAGCGAAACCCATAACGCCATCGCACACGACGCAGGTATTGGACACATGCCTCCTCGGTGGAGAACCACTCCTCAAACTCAACCAGCGTGCGCGGGTAATCAACGCCTGGTACCGGATGCCGACCTTCTTCTCGCATTCAGCCAGCATACCGTTACGAGAGACGAATGGATAGCCCTATAGCGTGAAAGGCACTCAACTCAGCAAATGCCCTCAGCCTGAAGTTGTGAAAATTTCTGTATCCGAAGGCGATGCACATCATGGCCCTCAATGCGCCATTGAGACCCTCGGCGAACCCATTGGTAATGCGTTCCATGAAGTAGTTGCAGATACAGGGCTCGAAGCTCCGGGCAGAGTTCCAGCATCTTGGTCAGTTGCGCCTCTTCCAAAGGGAATAATTCGGATCGGTTCCGCACAAGAAGCCAGCGACTGCCTTTCATCTCTGAGCGCATTGCGGGGGCGAACTCCTTCTGATACGCAGTGCGAAGCTGGGTCAGTCGAGTGTTCAGTTGTTTCATGACGTGAAATCGGTCGACCACTACCTTCGCATGCGGGAGCTTGTTTTGTGCCGCTTGATGATAGGGCGCCCACATATCTATGGAAACGAAACGGATGGACTTTTGTTCTTGAGGACTCAGGGTGTCAATCCAACCCTCCAGAGTCTTTTTCTCTCTGTCGGGCAGGACGGCTAGAATGCACTTTCTGCCTATGTCGGAAATGATCAGTGCGAATTGTTTATGACGCTTCTTGAGCGAGATTTCATCAATGCCCAACACCCTTGTTCTGCCTACCATGGAGGCCTTGTCTTTCAGTGCTGCAAAACGATTGAAGATCTTTCGGGTGGTTGCGTGGCTCAGCCCCTCCCGGACTGCAACAGCCTTGCATGTGCTGCCAAGGCATGATCGGTGGACATGTTTCTCAAAGGCCGTGGATTGCCTCCGATGAGAATCCACGAAGGGCAATTCTTCGGTAAACGTGCGGCCACAGTGTTCGCATTGAAGCCGGCGAGCCATGAAATGCAGAAACGTCTTCTTGCCCCATACATCCAAGTGGCGGACGCACCGATGCTCTTCCTGGTGGACTGAAGTCGAAAGGGCGCCACAGTGTGTACACATGGCAATCTCTTCACGATGAGCACACCAAAGATGGAGAACTTCATGATCTACTTCCCGCCGCATCGCGTACATCTTCACCACCAACGTCGCAATGCCCGGCAACTCGGTCAACGTCTCATCCACAACCTCTTTAAAGTCTGCGTGGCAAATTCGCTTCACAGATCTGGCAGCATCCTTTACGAATGGAATGATGTAGGGCAACAGTTTCATGGGAAAACCTCTCAGTTAGGGTTATCCCATGCTTATTGGAGCGCGAAGTCCCGTCAAAAAGGAACCCTCAACCAACTTTTCACGCTAATTTGCGATGAGCCAAAAAATCTAATATACATGAATGACACTGTCGAGAGGAAAGCTGCTCATCCGCGCCAGGGGAACTGCGGCATGGGGAGCCCCGCGAGCTCAGTGACATCCAGGTCGGAAGCCTGCCGTTTCAACGCATTGCGGACCAAAGTGTATACGTACTTGTCCAACTCTGACGCGTCTCCCACGAGGATGATGCGCCTGGTTGCCGGTTTTAGTGTGCGCACCACGGGAAGGGGGCCGCCGATGTCTGCCTTCAAAATCCCGCCCGTAACGTGTTGCCTCAGCCCTCTCTTTTCCAGTTCCTCGGCCTCGCTCTCGTACATGCCGCAGGCGATGATGGGTATGCCTGAGAAGGACCAGCCGCCGTGATTCAAAATAAACTCCAGGCCTTATAAGCTTGAACAACAATGAGATCTGGTCTGGTGCCTGCGAATTCTTCACGCAGAAACCGGCCCAGGTTTTCCTCACGTTGGGGGAACCCTTCGAACCGGGTACAGTCCAGGAAGTCCGAGAAGACCTCGGATGTCATAGGCCGAATCGGCCCTCAGGACGCGGAGGATGGCCTTGTCCGCAAGTACGTGGCCCGGCAGCGTGTGGTCCTGGGGGTGATGCAGGAGGAGTCTCGTACGCACAGGGGAGGCCAAAGCTTCCTGATGCTGAGGGAGCAGCAAAAAATGCGAATTTTGCCTCTTCTTGCCAATCCCTTGAATCCAGAGCAGACGGCAGAGCATAACGGAAAGGATGTGGAGGTGTTGAACTTTTGAGCGCCAAGAATTCAAGAGGGCCAGAAGGGTTGCACGAACTTCGACAGGACTTTTCTGCACTGTGAATAGACAGGAACACTAGCCAACGCTCCATTTGAGCGGCACGCCGAGCAAAGAGGTTGATGAAGTGCCGCCATACTTGCACCGCGTGGGTTAGGAGCGGATTATCAGGGCGGCGAGCACCTGATCAGCCCGCGCCCGAAGCTCGGAGGCCGCCCTGAGCCGAACCGCTCCCGGACCCAAGTATACCCGGCCGACAGCCCGGAACAGCGCCGCACGTTGTGCGCGTCGGTCGCCAGCACCGCGTCAGGGTAGGCTCGCAGCAGTTCTTCCCCAAACGACTCCGGCGCCGGCCCGTGGTTGCCCAGCATCGAATCGACCGTGACCTGGAGCCACGCTCCGGCCACTACTAACCGCCGCAATCGCTCGGGATCGGCGGTGAAGAACCCGTGCCGCTCGGGGTGGGCGATAATCGGGGTCGTGCCCCGCTCGCAGAGCCAGCCGACCAGATCCGCTACGTCGGACGGGTACTGCTCGGGCTTCCAGTTGAACTCCAGCAGGGTGAACGCCGGGCGGTCACCCAGGTGGCAGTACAGCCCGGCCTCGAACTCACGGCGGTAGGCGGCGGTGTCGGTGACCTGCACCTCCGACCCGGGTAGCACGGCCAGGGGCACGCCGGCGGCCACTAAGTCTGCGTTCAGCCGGGCGACATGCGGGAGGATGTCGGCACGGAGCAGCCGGCAGTGGCGGTGGCAGTGCGGGGTGGCGACGGCGTGGGTGATTCCGTCCTGAACATAGAACAGGGCCATCGCCAGCGACTCATCTATCGACGCGGCCCCGTCATCGACCCCCGGCAGGATGTGACAGTGCAGGTCGAGCATCCACAATGTCCCTCAGTCCCGCTAACGAGTATATGGTTTCTGTATAAAAAATCGGACCACCTCATCGTTGAGCAGTATCACCGTATTGGCGCTTTGGTGATTTGTCGGTTTAAAACACACTCCCATGCATTATTGTGATTCGTTAATTTTATCCCTGAGTTTCCCTGAACACTTGAACGTAACTACCCGTCTTGATGCCAGTATTATATCCTCTCCGGTCGCCGGATTTCGCCCTCTTCTCCCACGCTTCTCCTTGACGCAGAATTTCCCGAACCCGCTGATCAGGACATCCTCACCGGAAGCCAACTTAGCCCTTATCAAATCAATCAGGGTTTCGATGAGTTCAGCAGACTTGTTTCGAGGGAATCCGTTAGCCTCGGCTACCGCTTTGACGAGGTCGGACTTGGTGGCGGTCATCGGTGGGGCTCCTTCTGGTTTAACGTAATTTTGTCATCCAAGGAGCGTAAAAATGCTTCAGCTTAGGGTAATTCAGTCATTTTTGTCAAGCAATTCTGACTGTTATTTCCGCCTATCCCGTTTTTAGCCTGCCGTATCCTGAGCAAATACCTTCTGAAACGCATTTTCACGGTTTCCGAAAACACCGTCCGGACCGCCCGCGCGTATAAAATCTCCCATAGAACTAAGCCCTATCCTCAAGAAAATATTCGAAATGGACGATATGGACGATGTGGACGATCCTTTTGGAAACCCTGCTTGAAGGAGACCGTGCGATGTCAGAAACACCCAACCTGCCTGCAAAAATAGAGTCAACCCATGACATCTCCAAAACACTGGGCAACAGATGCCCCCACTGCGGACAGGAGTTTTCAGAGGAAGGACTGAACATCGCCGTTTTTCTTTACGGCATTTTTTTCTTGGTCGGAAAAGAACACGGCTACGCCGGCATCACGTGTCCGAGCTGCCTCAATACTATTTGCCACCTGGACAGCTTGGAAAATACCCTCAGGGCTAAAGAAATTTTGACTGGCCCAATTCAGCTTGGCGACAGTGAGTTCGATCCAAACCTGCGCTACTTTTCATCTGCCGAAGCTTCGCCTAACGATATTCCATTGATAAGCGATTTTAACATCCCCTATTTGATCCATGCAATGAATGGGAATGAACCCCCTTCTTTATCTGAAAGAATTTCGGTGTATCTGGAAGATAATCCTCATATAGAAGAAAACTATCTGTGTTCATACATTCTGGATGAAAAAGACCCTGCCGGAACATTTTGTTATGTGTGGTGGTTCAAAGAAAATGAAATCGAAAAACTATTGAAGATTGAAAATGATAAAGGAATAAAGATTTTTCCAAGGTATTATCATCGATGCACACTCATTGAAGATATCGATCGATTTTGCTTGAATTATGGCCTCTTCAATAAAAGTCTCGATGATCTGAAAAATATCGCGAAGTCCAATCTCGATAAACTTGAAAAGCATGCAGTCTACAATGGCATCGATTTTGATGAGCTGTTAGATGAAAACCAAGACATAATGAATCCCGGGATGATCGAGACCGTTCAAACCGATTATCAAAAACGCAATGATACGGCTATTCTGAATTTACCGGGCGACTTTCTTAATATTCTCTTAGCTGATCCAAACCCATGGGATTTTGAAGGACAAATAAACCACCTTTGCAAAGGATTCTGGAAAACAAAATCTCCGTTCACCACAGTGAAACTGCCACAATCTCTAAGCCAATTCAGTTCGCATCCATTTAAGGAAGTTGGACAAAGTGAATGGCTTCAAGAAGCGAAAGCCACTATCCTGCCAGTACTAACAAAGGAGTATGTCCAACTCTACCTTACACAGAACTGCACATATTTCATTTCTGAATATGTAGTACGATCCAAAAACAGGGCATTCTCTTATGCAGATCTATGGGAATTGAAAAATAAATATCTTAGAGATCTGGTGTCCTCAATCGAAAAGAAAAAAGTGTTACAGAGTGAAAACAGATTCTATCGTGTAAACGTATTTTGGGTAGTCTCATATGAAGGCAACGAGTCGCTAATTCAAGACTTAGATGGACTGACATATATTCATTTTTTGATCCAAAATAAAGGAAAACAATTTACCTATTTCGAGATAGAAAAACTGTTAAATGGGGAAGTTGATAAAGAAAAGTTTGAGAAAGAAAATAAAAATAAAGAGGAAGATTCAGAGGATGACGATAAAGAAGAAGGTGAGATAGATAAAGGATTTCTTTTTTCATCGCTTGATCAAGACATGATTTCACCTGAGCTACTTTCTAAAATTCAGATCGAAAGAAACAAAATTTCTGAACAGATGCATGCGGCAGAAAAGCGCGGGGACAATGAACGCTTTGTCGAATTGAGTTCAAACTTGACAAAACTGGATGAGCATTTGAAGGATTATGTCTATGAATCCAAAGGAAAAAAGAAAACTATAAAAATAAAAAGGTTTAAGAATGTAACTGCCTATAAAATCAAAAAAGACAACGTTGATAGAGTCATTAAATATGCCCTTGGTTCCATAAAGAAACATAACGAAGTAGCCTTCAAGCATCTTGACGTCTCTATCCACAACAAAAAAGGGGAAATCTGGTATGAGCCCTCCTCGGACATAGATTGGTACACCGGTTAAAAGCTATCCTCCCACCCACCCATTAAACTCTCGCGCCTATAGTTCTCGCATCGGGCTCTCCCCGTAGCGTATTGCCCTGCCCTTCCCATTTTTCAACATTCCTTGTCGCAAAACGACCATCTTTCTCGCCCTCTCAGGTCAAAGGCCATTAGGCCTGTTTCTAAATTCAGCCTTAGGAGGGCTAATCAAATGAGAAGAAAAGTTTCAGGTACCAAAGACTGGACGGCCAGCACCGTCAACTGTTGCACGGGCTGCTCGAACAACTGCCGGTATTGCTATGCCAAGGGCATGGCGATCCGGTTCAAGCGGCTTACCGCTGAAGAGTGGCCAATTGAGCGGGTGCGGCAGAAAGATGTGGACCGGCGTCAGAGGCTTTGCGCCGGCCGGATCATGTTCCCCTCTTCGCACGACATCACGCCTGGCAACTTCGAAGCCTGCATGACCGTGCTGGACAAACTGATCGGCGCGGGAAACGAGGTCTTGATCGTGTCAAAGCCTCGTTACGACATCATCCGGGAGATCTGTCTCGAATTCCGTGAGGACAGGGACAAGATACTGTTCCGGTTTACGATCGGGGCGATGAACGATGAGATTCTGAAATTCTGGGAGCCGGGCGCCCCTTCCTTTGAGGACAGGATGGATTCGCTGGCTTATGCGTTCGACGCCGGATACCAGACTTCAGTCAGCATCGAACCCATGCTGGACTCTGAGAATGTCTACGAACTGGTTGATACGGTCGATCCCTTCGTAACCGATGCTGTCTGGCTCGGCAAGATGAACCACATCAGGAAAAACCTGGTGATCGACTCAGCCGAGATGGAGGCGGCGGTGCGCTGGATCGAAAACGGCCAGACCAAAGAGCGAATCAAGGTCCTCTATGAGGTGCTGAGGAACAACCCGAAGATCAAATGGAAGAGCTGTATGAAGCGCATCTTAGGCCTGCCGCCGAACCAGGAACCGGGAATGGACATTTAGCGACAAAGTCTGTCGCAAAACGACAGAGTTTAGCGCCCTCCATGAGTAGAGGCCGATATGGCCACAACACTAACCTCATGGAGGGCATTACAATGAACAAAAAGTTTTTCGGTTCCAAGGACACTGGAGTTAGCACCGCAAATTGTTGTCTGGGCTGCACCAGCGATTACCGAAGCTGCATTTTCAAGGGCATAGGCGATCAATCCAAGAAGGCAGCAGAGGAAAGGAGGCCAGTAGTGAGCGAGCAACAGAAAAATGTCGACGAGCAGCATGAGTTGAACGAGGAGGAGTTCATTATTCCTGATCTTGATAACCTCACTCTCGAAGAATTGGAGGCCCTTAAAAAGAGATTCTACAAATTATTCGACGCAGATGAGGAAGACGAAGAAGAAGCGGAAGAAAATGAGGCACCCATTTTGTGCAAACCTTACCTCGTCACCATCGAAGCAATTTATCACGAGTATTTCAGTGACACGGACAATATCATTTTTCGTTTGGCGACCGATGAAATGGGAAAGGTGATCAAGGAACCTTGGTCGCCGCACGGTTCTAATTCAGACGACCGATTAGATTCCATGGTCTTTGGGTACGGGCTCCACCACCTGACAGATATGAGCGGTGGAGTCTGGGTGGCAGCCGAGGATGCTCTCGAATTGTGCGGAAGCGATGAAGAT
This sequence comes from Desulfobacterales bacterium, assembly GCA_041736435.1. Lineage (GTDB taxonomy): Bacteria > Desulfobacterota > Desulfobacteria > Desulfobacterales > SpSt-501 > SpSt-501. The sequence goes on from JBGSTS010000219.1 coordinate 7,343, forward strand.
GATCTCCACAATTTTGAGATCATCTACCCAGTCGGGACAAATTTTATGACGAAGACTATTGAAAAAGACTGGGCTGCGATGGCGGCTACCGTGCGTCAAATGGAATCCAGTCCAAGGAAAAAAGAGTGGATCATGGCGGTTTACGAGATCATGGAGAGAAACTTGCTGAATGATACTGAATACTTGATTGGCTTACCCACCTGCGACATCCCGAAGCGAGATATTTAGCGACAAAGCCTGTCGAAAAACGACAGGGATTATAGCCCAGTCAGTTTAGGAGCGGGTGAAGGGTGCCGGAGGTAATCAAACCGGAAAATGGTCTGAAACCTCCGGCCCTTCCAGCCCGCTCAATCCTTCGATGGAGAATAATTGACTGTGGCTGACGAGACAAGTATATTGACCCCCGAGGAGGTCGCCCTCTTCCTGCGCAAGAGCCCTTCATGGGTTTACAAACACGCACGGGAGCTGGGCGGCAGGAAACTCGGGGGTTCTCTATTTTTTCCCAACAAGGAGGACCTCTATGAGTTGCTATTTCGTCAAGGGAAAGGGATGGAGAACCGACTTCATCCACAAGGGGATCAGGCACACGCTGACCTGGTTCAAAACAAAAAACGACGCCAAGCAGGCCATGGCAAAGGCCAGAGAGGAGGAGGACAACCCGATAAAACCGAGCTCTACGGAAGCGACCCCAACCGACATGTCCTTCTTGGAGCTGGTGAACAGACGCCTTGATTATGTAAAGGCGTACAACTCCGAGCGGCACTACACCGACCATCTTTATCTGGCAAAACGATGGGTCAAACTATGGGGCGAGCTCAGCTGCTCGGAGATTACGGGGGACATAATCCAGAACTACCTCCTGAAGCGGGTGCGTCAGACCTCGGGCTACACGGCCAACAAGGAGCTGCGCTACCTGCGTGCGGTGTTCAACTTCGGCATGCATCCGGTCCGAAATTGGATACCCAGGAATCCGACACGCGGCATTCAGTTCTTCCCGGTGGACAAGACGGTCAAGTACGTCCCACCCAAGGAGGACATCCTTCGGGTGATGCTGGCAGCTAAACCAGATGTTCAGGATTACCTCTGGACCATTGCCCTCACCATGGGAAGGATGAGTGAGGTAAACCGTCTGACCTGGCAGGACGTGGATTTGGCCAGACACCACGTCATGCTTTACACCAGGAAGAAAAAGGGCGGTAGCCGAACTCCCCGTAAAGTCCCCATGCCAGACAAGCTCTTTGACATACTGTCCCGCCGGCATGCAACCCGGAAGAAGGACGTACCCTGGGTCTTCTGGCACCGTTATTGGGATCGACGCAACCAGAAATGGGTGGTTGGGCCTTTCAAGGAAAGAAAGCGGATCATGATCAAGATCTGCGAAAATGCGGGCGTTCGTTATTTCCGCTACCATGCTCTACGGCATTTTGGGGCATCTTTGCTGGAGCAGGCCAACATACCCATCGGGTCAATTCAACGGATCCTGGGGCATGAGAACCGTCTTACGACGGAGATTTATCTGCACTCCATCGGGGATTCGGAACGGCTCGCCATGCAGGTGTTGAACGAAGGTTTTGGAGAAGTTTCACACACGGATTCACACACAGAAAAAAAGGGATTACAGCTCTAAGTCTGTAACCCCTTGATTTCTATGGCGCGCCCGGAGGGTCTCGAACCCCCGACCTACGGATTCGAAGTCCGGCGCTCTATCCAACTGAGCTACGGGCGCGAAAAAGTGGGGTGAGTGATGGGAATTGAACCCACGACAACCGGGGCCACAACCCGGTGCTCTGCCAACTGAGCTACACCCACCGCAATCGGTCTGAGCAATCGACAACCTTAGTTTTTACCAAACCGCTGCTTCAAGATCAAGAGAAAACCACAACAAAAACGCACCCTCCAAAACCGGGCCCTGCCTCGAGGCTTGTCTTGCCGCTGCGATCAGTCGAACTATCGGTGTCCCGAACAGTTCAAAAATCGTGGGTTGAAAGTAGGCGAGATTTTGCATAAAGAGAGGATCAACCCCAACCTTCCAAGGGACCGACCGCATGAATCAGTTCTACGTCTTTCTCATTCGCGCCGTGCTCGGGGTGGCCTTCGCCACCATCATCACGCGCATGTTCCGGGGCGAGGCCGGCATCCCCTATGTCGCCGGGCTGGCGATCATCCTGGTGGGGCTGGCTTATTTCGCGGAGTATCTCCGCCACCGCCGCAAGCCCTGAGGGCATCCATATGAAACAGATCCTACTGGGCACAGCCGGCCACATCGACCACGGAAAAACCTCGCTGGTGCGGGCCCTCACCGGCATCGACACGGATCGGCTCAAGGAGGAAAAGGAGCGCGGGATCACCATCGAGCTGGGCTTTGCGCACCTGGAATTGCCCGGCGGCCAGCACCTGGGGGTGGTGGATGTCCCCGGCCACGAGAAGTTCGTGAAGAACATGGTGGCGGGCGCCACCGGGATCGATATCGTGGCCATGGTGATCGCAGCCGACGAGGGTGTCATGCCCCAGACCCGCGAACACATGGAAATCTGCACGCTCCTGGGGGTGCGCCACGGCCTGGTCGCGCTCACCAAGGTCGACCTTGTGGACGAGGAGATGCTGGAACTGGCGCAGGAGGACATCCGGGAGTTCGCGCGCGGCAGCTTTCTCGAAGACGCACCCATTCTCCCGGTTTCTGCGGTCAGCGGCCAGGGGCTACCCGAATTCATCGCCGCCCTGGACCAGCTGAGCCGCCACGTGCCGGACCGGCCGGCCTCCACCCTGTTCCGCCTACCGGTCGACCGCGTGTTCACCATGAAAGGCTTCGGCACGGTCATTACCGGGACCCTCGTCTCCGGACGGGTGCAGGTGGGCGATCCCATCATGATCTACCCCACGGGCATCACCTCCAAGGTCCGCGGCATCCAGGTTCACAACCTCAGCGTGAACGCTGCAGAGGCCGGACAGCGCACGGCCGTGAATTTTCAGGGTCTGGACAAAGAGGCCATCAACCGCGGGGACGTGCTCTCGAGCCCCCAGATGCTCAAACCCAGCTACATGGTGGATGTTCACTTCCGCTACCTGGCCAGCAACGCCAGGCCCTTGAAGAACCGCACCCGGGTGCGGGTTCACACCGGCACCTCTGAAATTTTGGGCAACCTGATCCTGCTCGAGCACGACGAGCTCGCCCCCGGCCAGGAAACCGTGGCCCAGCTGCGGCTCGACGCCCCGGTGGCGATCGTCAAGGGCGACCACTTCGTCGTGCGCAGCTATTCGCCCGTGCGCACCACCGGCGGCGGCCAGGTCCTAAACCCCATCCCGCCCAAGCACAAACGTTTCAAGCCGGAGATCGTCGCAGGCCTGAAATCCATCCTCGCAAGCGGCCCGGAGCAGCTCATCGGCTTCCACATCGGTGCCGCCGGCCCCGCGGGCGTCCCCTTTTCCGACCTGCGCCTCATGACCAGTATGACGGACAAGCAGCTCGAATCCGCGCTGCAGTCCATGATGTCCAACCGAACCGCCATCCAAGTGGACAAGGAGGCCCGAACCTTCATCCACCGCAAGAGCCTGGAGGCCCTGATCGCCGAGACGGCCGCGCACCTGAAAGGGTATCACAAGGCCTTCCCGCTCAAATCCGGCATGCTCAAGGAGGAGCTCAAGAGCAAGTTCCCGCCCGAAGCGGACATCAAGATTTTCAACCTCGCCCTCAACCAGATGATCAAGGAAAACAGCATCCTCGTGGAGGACAAGCTGGTCCGGCTCAAAACCCACAAGGTCTCGCTCGCCGGCGATGAGGCCGACGTGCGCCGAAAGATCCTGGACATTTACAAGGCGAGCGGGCTGCAGCCGCCCTTTTTCCGGGATGTGGTCGAGACCCTCAAGACCGACCCGGGCCAGGCCAAGGACGTGCTCCTGCTTCTGATCGAGGAGGGCCGCATCACCCGCACCAAGGACGATCTCTACTTTCACGCCGAGGCCATCCAGAACCTCAAGGGCCGTCTGGTCCACTTCCTCGAGCAAAACGGTGAAATCACCCCCGCCCAGTTCAAGGAGATGACCGGCGGTGCCTCGCGCAAATTCCTGATCCCGCTCTTCGAGTATTTCGATGCGAAAAACGTAACCCTCAGGGTCGGGGACGTGCGCAAGCTGCGAAAAGGGTAGAACCGGTTTCATACCCCCGTCTAACGGCTGGGGGCCCCTCCATGGCGGGATTGCAGACCTATCGAATGTGCTCACCACCTGTTGAGGTGGCTGCGCGTTCGAATCAGCCTGCGCATTGCCCGCAACCGCGACCCGAAGTTTTGAAACCGGTTATCGAGAAAATGGGTTCAACGTTGGGGGCTCAGAGTTCAATTTCCACCGTATCGGTACTTCTCAGATGAGGGCGGCGGTGACGGTGTTCAGGTAGAGCATGCCGCGGAGGGTCGCCGCGCAGCGGCCGTCGCTGAAGGTCAGAAGGTGCCGGGCCTTCAGGTCGGCGGCGGCCGCGCCGAAGCGCTCGTTGAAATCCACGCCGAACCGCTGCTGGAATTCCGCCACATCCACCCCGTGCACCGTGCGCAGGCCGAGCATGATAAACTCCGTCATCTGCTGGGCCGGAGTCAGCTCCTCCTGCCCGGCCCGCGGCGCCTTCCCCGCAGCCAGGTCCGCGAGATACCGTTTCAGGCTGCGGTGGTTCCAAAAGCGCCGCGGGGGCATGAAGGAATGCGCCGCTGGGCCGAACCCGAGGTAGGGGTGGTAGGACCAGTACTTGCCGTTGTGCCGCGAGAGGTGTGCGCCGGTCTGTCCGATTCGGGCGAAGTTGGAAACTTCGTAGTGCCGGTAGCCGTGTCCCGTTAAAAATTCCGAGGTCGCGAAAAAGAGCCCCGCCACCTGCTCTTCCGGCGCCGGATGAAACCGCCCGGCGCGGTGCGCTTCAGCCAGCGGGGTCCCCGGCTCAAGGGTGAGCATGTAGCAGGCGATGTGCTCGGGCCCGCAGCGGACCGCCTCGGTGAGATCCTGCCGCCACTTCTCACGCCCCTGGCCGGGAAGCCCGTAGATGAGATCGATGCCGAGATGGTCGAAACCGGCCCCACGCGCCTGCGCGAGCACCCGGTGCGCGTCGCCGGCCGTGTGAATGCGCCCGAGCCGGCCCAGGCTCTCGTCCTGAAAGGACTGCACCCCGATGTTGAGGCGGTTGATGCCGGCCGCCCGAAAGCCGGCCAGCTCCCTGGGCCCAACGGTCCCGGGGTTCACCTCCAGCGTGATCTCCACCGGCGCTTGCAGCCTCAGGCGAGAGGAGAGTGCAGCGAGGATACGCGCGACCTCGGCTGCGCTCAGCAGCGATGGCGTCCCGCCGCCGATGTAAATGCTGTCGAAGACAATCCGGCCCGGGCGGGAGCGCCGGATGTCAAGCTCAAGGGCGTTCAGGAAGGCCGGCGTGCGGGAGAGGTCGGTCATCGAGTAGAAATCACAATAGGGGCACTTGCGCCGGCAAAACGGCACATGCACATAAATGCCGCCGCGTTTCACCGCTTCCACCCGCCGATCAGGTGCAGGTGCAGGTGGAAAATCACCTGGCCGCCTCCGCGCTCGACGTTGACCACAAGCTTGTAGCCCGAGCCCGAGAGGCCGAAGCGCCGGGCCATCTCCTTGGCCGCCAGGACCATTTCACCCAGGATCGGACGGTCCTCCTCCGCAAGCTCGTTGACGCTGCGGATGTGTTTCTTCGGCACGATCAGCAGGTGAACCGGCGCCTGGGGGCGGATGTCCGGGAATACCACCAGGTGGTCTGTGACATGAACAATCTCAGCCGGCGCTTCCCGGGCGACGATGTCACAGAAGATACAGGATCGGTTCATCCCGCCCTCCCCGCGGAGCCCGCTTTCGGCCACGGCCCCCCTCCGCCGCCAGGGCCCGGAAAATCGGGCGGGGGGACCCAGGTCCACTTGCCCGAGCGCGTGGGCACGTCCATGGCCTGCTTGAGTTCATCCAGGTATTGGTCGCGGGGAACTTCGCGGGCCCCCATGCGCAGGAGGTGCCCGGTGGTGACCTGGCAGTCGATCCAATGCAGCCCGAGGCCCTGAATGTGGCAGACCAGCGCCGCCAGGGCCGCCTTGGAGGCATCGGGGCGGCGGGTGAACATCGACTCGCCGAAAAAACCGGCCCCCAGGGACACCCCGTAAAGCCCGCCGGCCAGTTCCCCGCCGGCCCACACCTCCACGGAGTGGGCCACCCCGGAGCCGTGCAGCCGGCAGTAGGCCTCGATCATCTCGGGCACAATCCAGGTACCCTCCCCGCGTTCGTGGCGCAGCCGGCCGCACTCGGCGATCACCTCTGCAAACGCCCGGTCCATGCTGATATCGAACTCGTGGCGGCGGATTGTGCGGGCCAGAGACCGCGGGATGTGGAATTCCCGTGGGTAGAGCACCAGACGGGGGTCGGGCGACCACCAGAGGATGGGCTCTCCCTCGGAGTACCAGGGGAAGATCCCCATACGGTAGGCCAGGAGCAGGCGCTCTTGGTTCAGATCTCCCCCCACCGCCAGCAGGCCTTCGGGGGTCGCCAGCCGGGGCGGCGGAAAACCCAGTTGCTCCGAGAGCACGAAGACAGGCATGCCGGTCAGTCGAAGCGGAGGCTTAACCGCTCCTCGTCCAGGTCCAGCGCGATGGCGCCGCCTTTCTGAAGGCGCCCGAAAAGAATGGCATCGGACAGGTGGTTCTTGATTTCGGTCTGGATCACCCGCGCGAGCGGCCGGGCCCCGTAGCGGGGGTCATGCCCCTTCCTGGCAAGCCAGCTTCGCACCGCCGGCGTGTAGGACAAGCGCACTTTTTTTACCGCCAACTGCCCGTTGAGTTCCTGCATGAACTTGTCCACCACCAGTTCCATGATCGGCGGGGTCAGGGCGTTGAACCCGATGATGTCGTCCAGGCGGTTGCGGAACTCCGGGCTGAACATCTGCTCGATGGCTTTTCGGCCCTTGGAGGTGGTGTCGTGCACGCCGTCGCCGAACCCGATGCTCTGGGTGCTCATCTCCCGCGTCCCGGCATTGGAGGTCATCATTAGGATCACGTTGCGGAAATCGGCTTTTTTACCGGTGTTGTCCGTCAACGTGGCGTGGTCCATCACCTGTAGCAGGATGTTGAAAAGATCCGGGTGGGCTTTTTCGATCTCGTCCATGAGCAGCACGGAGTGCGGGTGCTTGCGGACGGCATCGGTCATCAACCCGCCCTGGTCGAAGCCGATATAGCCGGGCGGGGCGCCGATCAGCCGCGCCACGGCGTGCTTCTCCATATACTCGCTCATGTCGAAGCGGATGAACTCGACCCCCAGAATCAGGGAGACCTGCCGGGCCACCTCGGTCTTGCCGACCCCGGTCGGCCCGGTAAACAGAAAGCAGCCGATGGGCTTTCCGGGCACGCCCAGCCCGGCGCGCGAGCGCTTGATGGCCGTGGCCAAGGTGCCGATGGCGTCTTCCTGGCCGAAGACCACCCCCTTGAGGCGCTCCTCCAGGTGTTCCAGCTTGGAGCGGTCGGAAGTGGAGACGCTCTGGGTGGGAATGCGGGCCATTTTGGCCACGATCTTCTCGATGTCGGCCGGGTTGATTTTTTTGCGCTGGGCCGAGCCGGTCAGACGCACGTAAGCCCCGGCCTCGTCCATGACGTCGATCGCCTTGTCCGGCAGGAAGCGGTCGTTGAGGAATTTGGAGGAGAGTTCCACGGCGGCTTTGAGGGCGGCGTCGGCATACTCGATGCCGTGGTGCTCCTCGTAGCGCGAGCGCAGCCCTTTCAAGATCTGGACGCTCTCGGCCAGAGGCGGTTCGGGGATTTCGATCTTCTCGAAGCGGCGCGAGAGCGCCCGGTCCTTCTCGAAGTGGTTTTTGAACTCCTCGTAGGTGGAGGAGCCGATGCAGCGGATCTCACCGCTGGTCAAGACCGGCTTCAGAATGTTGGAGGCGTCCATGGACCCGCTGCTGGTCGCCCCGGCCCCCACGATGGTGTGGATCTCGTCGATGAACAGGATGGAGTTGGGCCGGCGTTTGAGCTCGGCGATCACCCCTTTCAAGCGCTGTTCGAAATCCCCCCGGAACTTGGTGCCGGCCAGCATGCCCCCCAGGTCCAGAGCGTAGATGGTGACATCTTTCAATAGCGCCGGCACCTCGCCGGCGGCGATCTTCTGCGCCAGCCCCTCGGCCAGGGCCGTCTTGCCCACGCCGGGGTCCCCGACGAACACCGGGTTGTTTTTGCGACGCCGGCAGAGCACCTGCATGGTGCGCTCGATTTCGGCCTCGCGCCCGATCAGCGGGTCGAGTTTGTCTTGGCGCGCAAGCGCGACCAGGTCCGTCGTGAACATCTCCAGAGGGTCGCTCTTGCGCCGCCGCTCCTCTCCGCCGGTCCGCGGCGCATTCGGCTCCTGCCGTTCCTCGAGCGCACCTTTAGGGACCTTGTGGGAGATGTAGTTGAGCACGTCCAGACGCGTGACCCCCTCCGTGCTGAGAAAGTATTCCGCGTGGGAGTCCTTCTCCATGAAGATGGAGGCCAGGATATCGCTCACGGAGACCTCGGCCTTGTCGGCCGAACGGGCGTGGCTCACCGCCCGCTGGATCACACGCTGAAAGCCGATGGTCTGCTGCAGCACGTACTCGCCGCCCGCGGGAATCTTTTCGATTTTCTCCGCGAAGAAGCCCTCCAGGCTCTTGAGCAGGTTCTCCACACTGCCCCCGCAGTTTTCAACGATCTCGATGCCGTGCGGATCGTAGAGCACGGCAAACAGGATGTGCTCGACGCTCACGTATTCGTGACGGCGTTTCTTCGCTTCGCGGACGGCAAAACCGAGCGTGGCGGAAAGTTCTTTGCTGATCATGGTTCAATCTCTTTCCATGGTGCATTTGAGCGGAAACCCGTTCTCGCGCGCGAGGGTCTCGACCGCGTCGACCTTGGTTTCGGCAATTTCGTATGGGTAACGCCCGCAGACGCCCGCGCCCTGCTGATGGACATTGAGCATGATGCGGGTGGCCTCCGCGTCCGTCTTGTGGAACACGTTCTTGAGCACGGCAACCACGAACTCCATCGTGGTGTAGTCATCGTTGATGAGCAGCACCCGGTAAAGCGGGGGTTCGTCCAGCCGGAGCTCATCCTCGCTGTCGACCTGCTCCACCGGCGGCGCCTGGTGTTGTTCCATCGTTGCCTCACTATTCGGACCGCGGGCGGTCGGCCCGGTTTTGGATGAGCTATTGTAATCATCCCGGCGCGCAGTTGTAAAGAGACCCCCCCGAGCGCCCCCGGCGATTCAGCGCCCGCAGCACTTTTTGTATTTCTTGCCGCTGCCACACGGGCAGGGGGAGTTCCGGCCGACCTTGTCGGGGCTGCGCTTGGCGGAAGGCGGGCGCTGCGGTCCGCCGCCGCCTGAGAACATGAGCGGTTGCTCGCGGGGCGCATGCAGGGTTTCGATTTTTTCCGGGGCGGCGATCTCGACGCGGTAGAGGATCCCCAGGGTCTCCTCCTCGATGCGGCTCATGAGCGTCTCGAACATTTCGAACCCCTCCTTCTTGTAAACCAGAAGCGGGTTCTGCTGCGCATAGCCCCGCAGGCCGATCCCCTCCTTGAGGTGGTCCATCGACAGCAGGTGGTCTTTCCAGAGCGTATCGACGGTCTGCAGCATGACGATGCGCTCCAGCCGCCGGAAATTCTCGGCGCCCACCATCGCCTCCCGGCGTTCGTAGACCCGCACCGCTTCGGTGCCGATCATGTCGGCCAGTCCGTCGGGGGTCATGGTTTCCGCAGCCTCGGGGGTCAACCCGTCGAGCCGGAAGTTGAACTGCTTGTAGACAGCCTCGCCGATGGCTTTGAGGTCCCAGAACTCGGGGTGGCTCTTCTCGTCGACCAGCTCAGCGGTGATGCGCTCGGCCGCCTCCCGGATCATCTCCAGGATCGTCGCCTGCAGATCCTTGCCCATCAGGATCTCGCGCCGCTGCTCGTAGATGACCTTGCGCTGCTGGTTCATGACGTCGTCGTACTCGAGCAGGTGCTTGCGGATCTCGAAGTTGTGGCCTTCCACCTTGGTTTGGGCGTTTTCGATGGCCCGGCTGATCAGGTTGTGCTCGATGGGCTCCCCGTCCTGCAGGCCGAGTTTCTCCATGAGGCCGGTGATGCGCTCGCCGCCAAAAATGCGCAACAGGTCGTCCTCCAGCGCCATGTAGAAGCGGGAGGAGCCCGGGTCCCCCTGGCGGCCGGAGCGTCCACGCAGCTGGTTGTCGATGCGGCGCGACTCGTGCCGCTCGGTGCCGAGAATGTGCAGCCCGCCCAGCGCGACCACCCCCTCGCCCAGAACGATGTCGGTACCGCGGCCGGCCATGTTGGTGGAGATGGTCACCGCCCCCCGCTGGCCGGCCTGGGAGACGATCTGAGCCTCCTTTTCGTGGTGCTTGGCGTTGAGCACCTCGTGCGGGATGCCCCGGGCCTTGAGCTTCTTGCTCAGCTGCTCGGAGACGTCGATGTTGATCGTGCCCACCAGGACGGGCTGGCCCTTGGCGTAGAGCGCTTCGATCTCGTCCAGGGCCGCCTCGTACTTTTCGCGCTTGGTCTTGTAGATGACGTCGGCATGGTCCGTGCGGATCATGGGCTGGTGGGTGGGGACCACCATGACATCCAGGTTGTAGATCTTCTTGAACTCCGCTGCCTCCGTATCCGCGGTGCCGGTCATGCCCGCCAGCTTGCCGTACATGCGGAAATAGTTCTGGAAGGTGATCGTGGCCAGGGTCTGGTTCTCGTTTTCGATCTTGACCCCCTCCTTGGCCTCCAGCGCTTGGTGCAGCCCCTCGCTGTAGCGACGCCCCGGCATCAGCCGCCCGGTGAACTCGTCGACGATGATGACCTCGCCCTCCTTGACGATGTAGTCGACGTCCCGCTTGAAAAGCGCATGGGCCTTCAGGGCCTGCTGGATGTGGTGCAAGAGCTCGATGCAGCTCGGGTCGTAGAGGTTTTCCACCTGCATGAGCTTCTCGCAACGCGTCACCCCCTCTTCGCTCAGGGTGGCGGTGCGGGCCTTCTCGTCGATGACGAAGTCGCGGTCTTTGGCCAGGCGGGGGATCAACCCGTTGACCTGGTAGTAAAGGTCGGTGGATTTCTCGGCCGGCCCCGAGATGATCAGCGGGGTACGGGCCTCGTCGATCAGGATGCTGTCGACCTCATCGACGATGGCGTAGTGAAGCTCGCGCTGGACCAGGCTCCGGCGGTCGAACTTCATGTTGTCCCTCAGGTAGTCGAAGCCGAACTCGTTGTTGGTGCCGTAGGTGATGTCGGCCCCGTAGGCGACCTGGCGCTCGGGGTCCGTCAACCCATGCACGATGGTGCCGACCGAGAGTCCGAGAAAGCGGTAGATGTGCCCCATCCACTCGGTGTCGCGGCGGGCCAGGTAATCGTTGACCGTGATGATGTGCATGCCGCGCCCGGCCAGGGCGTTGAGGTAGGCCGGCAGGGTTGCGACCAGGGTTTTGCCTTCGCCGGTCTTCATCTCGGCAATCGTGCCCTGGTGCAGCACCATGCCACCGATCAGCTGCACGTCGAAATGGCGCATCTTCAAGGTGCGCTGGGACGCCTCGCGCACGGCCGCAAACGCCTCCGGCAGCAAATCGTCCAACGCCTCCCCGCGTTCGACCCGCTCCTTGAACCGTCCGGTCTGGGTGCGAAGCTCTTCGTCGGTCATCGCCTGCACGGCAGACTCCAGCGCATTGATGGCCTCGACAACCGGCTGCATTTTTTTAAGGTCGCGCTCGTTCTTGCTGCCGAACAGTTTGGTAAGAAAACTCATAACCATGGGCAAACCATTCCTCGTTGGAGACGGTTGGTGGTTGTAAAAGAGAGCCGTTTTCAGGTCATGGGGTTCAGGGTGCGGAGAGAGGTGGGTGAGTCGAAACGCTTCCACCCCGCTCTCCGGAACCCTGAGCCCTGTCGACTCGCTTTTTAAAGGCAATTATAGCAGGTTTGGAGCCCGGCACAACAGGTGAAGGGAAGAATTCGAACACCCGACTCGGAAACCGCATGCGGGGTGCCTGGAAGAGCTGGGGCTGGATCGAAGCGCCTTGCACCAGAGGCGCAAACGACGGCTCTTTTCGGCTTGAGGTTCCAGGCGCAGGCGGTGCGTTGCGCAGAAGCTTGCGCGATCAAAACGCCATCGTCAGTTGAGAAAATATTTTTCCGGGTTCACCGGCACGCCGTGAACCCAAACCTCGTAGTGGACATGCGGCCCGGTGCTGCTGCCGGAGTTCCCGACCAAGCCGATCGTGTCCCAGCGGCCGACCTTTTCCCCCTGGGCCTTGAGCAGGCGGCTGCAATGGCCGTAGACCGTCGTCAGGCCGTGGCCGTGGTCGATGATGACGGCCTTGCCGAGCAGCCCCTTGTTCCCGGAGAAGGTCACCACGCCCCCGGCGGTGGCATAGATCGGGGTGCCCTCGCGCGCCGCGATGTCATAGCCCTTGTGGAACTCGCGCTGGTTGGTGAACGGGGAGATGCGCCATTCGAATTTGGAGGAAACCCAGGACTCCGCGCCAGGGTCGATCGGCCGGATGGTCGGGGTGGAGGCCAGCAGGCGCTGCTGCCGTTCGAGGTGGGTGACCAGCGCTTTGAAGCTGTCTCCCTGGTGGACCAGGGCCAGATCAAGCTGGCCGGTCTGCGCGTGCATTTCGCGAACCAGGCTGTTGCGCTGCTCGCTGAAAGCCGCCTTGGGGTCCATGGTCTTGGGGATGGAACCGCCCATGCCGAGAAGGGTGCCGCTGTCCGGACGTTTTTCGATATCCGCCATGATGCGGATCTTTTTTTCGAAATGGCCCAGCGCCAGCAGCCTCTCCTTGAGCGAGTTGATCTGCTCGGCGAACTCGCTGATCTGACGCCGCTGGAGATCGACCTCGCCGTTTTGGCTCGCCAGAAGGCTGGAGAGATCCGCCTCCCGCCTTTCGAGCTGCAGAGCATCGCGCTTGAGCCGCACATAATCGACCCCGACAAATGCGCCGGCCCCCAGCAAAACGACGACCACAACCGCCAACCAGCGCAAGGCCGCCCTCGACAGGCAGAACTGTTTTGCCGCAGAGCCGGTGTTGGCCAGAACGACAAACGAAATTTTCTTCTGCATGATGTGAACTTCCTTGTGACGTCAATCCCGCAGATTCCTAAACAAAAGCCCCACGGGACCGCTCACCCGGGGGCTTTAAAGACTGCTATCGGCAACCAGGCAGTCATGGCCCAACTGGCTTTAGACCCACGGTTTTGCGCCGCCATCTTTCGGTGACGTTGCCCTTTCGACGCAATATCGGCGCCGACTATAGTGGGCGGCCGGCGATGTTGTCAAGAAATTAATGAAAAATCAATCCCTTATACTTTATAACCATATAAAATCATTTGTTATTATTGGCTTAGCCGTTACGCAAAAAGTATCTCTGCAGCCCGCACCGGTCCCCCGCAGGTCTTTGACGCCTGCATCGTTATCGGTAAAAACCCGAAACACTTTAGTGAATTCGTCAGCGGGCGACCGCGTCAGGCAATCCCCAGTTTGAACTTGAGCGATTTCAGGGTGTTGTACATGAGCATGGTGATGGTCATGGGACCCACGCCACCGGGCACCGGTGTGATCCATCCGGCGATTTCCTTGGCGGCGTCAAAATCGACGTCCCCGCGCAGGATCGCCACTTTCTGGCCGGTCTTCTCACTGACTTTTTCGCCGACGCGGTTGACACCCACGTCGATCACGCAGGCCCCCGGCTTGATCCACTCGGGCTTCACCAGGCCGGGCACGCCGGCCGCCACGATGAGGATATCGGCCCGCTTGCAGTGGAAGGCCATGTCCCGGGTCGCGGTGTGGATGACGGTTACCGTCGCGTTGGCGCCCTTGGCCTTCTGCAGCATCATGTTGGCAATGGGTTTTCCGACGATGTTCGAGCGACCCACCACCACAACTTCAGCCCCATCGGTCTTGACCCCGGCGCGCACGATCAGCTCCTGAATCCCGGCCGGGGTGCAGGGCGGAAATTTGACCTCGGAGCCGCCGATCATCAGCCGGCCGACATTGACCGGGTGAAACCCGTCGACGTCTTTGTCCGGGTCGATGGCGTTCAACACCTTTTTCTCGTTCACATGCTTGGGCAGGGGCAGTTGCACCAGGATTCCGTGGATCGATTCGTCCCGGTTGTATTTCTCGATCAGGGCCAGAAGGTCCGTTTCGGAGATGGTGGCGGGCTGGTTGTCCTGGATCTCCTTATACCCGAGCCGGTGGGCGGTCTTGATCTTGAGGGTGACATAGGACACCGAGGCCGGGTTCTCGCCGACCAGGATGGTCACCAGGCCGGGCACAACCCCGTGCTTTGCGTGAATGGCCTTCACATCGGCGGCAAGCTCCTCCAGAATGGCCTCGCGGATCTCGGTCCCCATGATGAGTTTCGCAGTCATCATCTTCCTCCTGTTTTGGATGTTGGCAAAGACGTCTCCGTGATTCGTTGACCCGACCCCATCCGGGTCCTTCGCATATTTTTTTCAGACCGGCCAGGGCATCTGCCGCAACCCCTCGGACTCGTCCAGGCCGAACATCAGGTTCATGTTCTGCACCGCCTGCCCGGCGGCGCCTTTCACCAGATTGTCGATGGCCGACATCAGAATGAGGCGCTGGTTGCGTTCATCGTGCACCCAGCCGATATCGCAGGCGTTGATGCCCCGCACGTGAAGCGTGTCGGGCGGCATCCCCGCCGGCCGCAAACGGATGAACGGGCGCCCGGCATAGAAGGACTCCAGGCACTCCTGGACGACACGGGCGGTGACCCCGGGCGCCGGACGGGCGTAAACCGTCGAGAGCATGCCGCGCGTCATTGGCACCAGGTGGGGCACGAAGGTGAGACGCACGGGGCGCCCGGCGGCTTCCCCCGCGTAGGTCTCCATTTCGGGCGCGTGCCGGTGAGCCGCCACCTTGTAAGCCTTGAACGAATCGTTGACCTCGCAGAAATGCACCGTCAGCGACGGCGATCGGCCCGCCCCGCTCACCCCCGACTTGGAATCGACCACGATGCCCTCCGCTTCGATCAAACCGCCCTTGAGGAGGGGGATGAGGGGCAGGAGCACACTGGTGGGGTAGCAGCCGGGGTTGCCGATCAGCCGGGCGCCGCGGATGCGGTCGGTGTAGACTTCGCTCAGGCCGTAGACGGCTTCAGCGAGCAGCCCGGGAAATGCATGGGGCTGATAGGCTGCCTCGTAGACGGCCGCCTCGTTGAATCGGAAATCCGCCGACAGGTCGACGAGGCGGCAACCCCGGTGCAGGATCTCCGGCGCCAGTCTCATCGGCATCTTGTGGGGCAGCGCGGTGAAGACCACATCCGCCCCCGCGCCGATCTGCTCATCGGCCAACTCCTCGCAGACCAGATCCAGGCGGCCCGTCAGGGCCGGAAAGATCCGGTCGAACTTCTGCCCCGCGAACTGGCGCGAGGTGACCGTGGTGATCGTCACCTCGGGATGGGCGGAAAGAATACGCACCAGCTCCGCCCCCGCGTAGCCGGTGGCGCCGACGATCGCGGCACGAATCATATAAGGGCCTCCTGAAATGACGGCACATGGATGCTGCGCAGGGATTAGTTAGCAGAGACGGGTGTGAAGTTCAACTGGATAGTGGCTCGGCCCGTTCCGGCCGGCTGCAACGCACTTCAGCTTAGGACGCCTTCCAGAGCCACCAGCCAACCGGGGCCTGAACGCGCGGGTTCCATGGGCGAGACCACCACTCGCAGCAGGCGCCCGTTGAAGCTGGCCATGAAGGCCCGGTGCGGGGTGCCGGCCCCGCGGCCGGTCGCCTTGAGCGCATCGATCAGCTCCGGCGCTCGGCCCGTTGGAAAGAGGGCCAGGATGGGGGTGTTGAGAACCTCAAGGAGGGTTTTCTGCAGCGCACTCAGGGCGGCGGCGTTGGCATGGATGATGCGGGTGTCTCGGTCCACGATCATCACTCCGACCCCGAGCCGTTCGACGACCGCCTGCTGGAACTCCAGGGACATCAGCAGCTCCATGGCATCGCGGCGCGGGAAGACCCCGTCGGTCTGGAGAATCTTTTTCTCAGGCGGCGGCAGGGCCGGGCGCTCTTCGACTGCGGCGATAAATTCGTTCAGCTGCCCGGAGAGCTTCTCGATCGGGCCCTTGGCGATAAAGTAGTCCGCACCGATCTCGTCCAGGGTCTCCATATGTTCGATCATGGTCCCGGACAGCGCCACAAGGGGGCAGCAGCGGCCGTTGAACCGGCGCCGGGCAACATGGAAAAACTGCCGGCCGTTCACCTTGGGCATCACCAGGTCGGCAAACATGATGTCGAACGGCCCCTCGTCGAGGCCGGCGATTCCCTGCTTGCCGTCATAGGCCTTGTGAACGTGGTAGCCGCGCGTCTCCAGCAACCGACTGAGAAACTCGACAAAGAAATAGTCGCTGTCCACCACCAGGGCTTTCCGGGGCATTTCACACCTCCGCGGCTGCGGTTGAGGCCCAATTTCGTCCCACCTCACGGGATTCGCGCGCCTTGAACGTGGACCGCATCCACAACCGCTGGAATTGACGACTCATTTTTTTCTCCCCTCTCACCCTTAATTCCCCGGCCCCGGCCGGGGGATTAATCGACGCACACCCGCCGGACTTCCCGGATGGTGGTGATGCCGTCCATGATTTTGCGGATGCCGTCCTGCTTGAGGGTGCTCATACCGTCTGCGGCCGCCTGCCGCGCCAGGTCAAAGGAGGTTGCGCCCTTCTTGATCAGCAGTTTGATGGCGTAGGTGGCCTCCATGAGCTCGTGAATCCCGATGCGGCCTTTGAAGCCCGACCCGCTGCATTTCTCGCAGCCGCCGGAACGCCGGAGGGAGACGCCGGGCCCATAGGTCAATCCGGCCGCATCGAACGCCTCGCGGCCGTAGTCCATGCGCAGGTCCTCGAATTCCTCCTCGCCGGGGTGGTAGCTCTCGATGCAGCCCTGGCACAATCGGCGCACCAGGCGCTGGCCGAGCACCCCCAGGAACGCATCTGAGATGTTCAGCGGGTTCATGCCCATTTCAACCAACCGCGTCAGCGTCTCAGGGGCATTGTTGGTGTGCAGGGTGGAAAGCACCAGATGTCCGGTCAGGGCGGCTTCCAAACCGATCGTCGCGGTCTCCTTGTCGCGCATTTCGCCGATCATGATGATGTCCGGGTCGAGCCGCAGAAAGCCGCGCATCACACGCGCAAAATCCAACCCGATTTTCGGCCGCACCTGCACCTGGCGCAGCCCGGGCTGGGTGATCTCGACCGGGTCCTCGGCCGTCCAGATCTTCACCCCGGGCTGGTTGATGTGGGCCAGCGCCGCATGCAGCGTCGTGGTTTTGCCGGAGCCGGTCGGCCCCACGCACAGCAGCATGCCGTAAGGCCGGGCGATCAGTTTTTTCAGCAAGCTCAGGTTGCGCTCGTTCAGGCCGATGTCGTCGATGCGAATGGAGCCGGTGCGGGTCAGAATGCGCAGCACGGCGTCCTCGTACTTGCCGGCCGTGGGCATGGTGGACATGCGCAACTCGAACTCCTGGATCCCTTTGCGCCGCACCTTGATCTTGCCGTCCTGGGGCAGGCGCTTCTCGGCGATGTCCAGCTCGGCCATGATTTTGAGCCTGGAGATGATGGCCGGCGCCATGGCGTTGGGGACCTGGATGTACTCGTAGCAAACCCCGTCGTTGCGGAAGCGGACGTTGGTCTTGCGGGTCAGCGCGGAGGGCTCGATGTGGATGTCGGAGGCCCCGTTGCGAAACGCCGTCACCAGGATCTGGTCGACGAATTTGACCACCTGGCTGGAGGACTCATCGAGCGACACCTCCTCATGGGCATCGACCTCCTCCTCGAAGCTCACATCCGGGAGGATCTCGTCGATGTTTTCCACGACGCTCTCGGAGAGCCGCTCCGAGCGCGGGTCGAAAAAGTGCTGGATATACTTTTCGACATCCTCTTTCACGGCCACGGAAAACAGGATTTTCTGGTTGCCCATCAGGGCGCGAATGTGGTCGGTCTTGCGCAGGTCCTTGGGGTCGTCCACCAGGATTTCGATCCCGGATTTGTCCCATTTCAGCGGTACCCACACGTAGTAGAGCAGGAAGGATTTCTTGAGATTGCGGATCAGCTCGAAGGGAACGGGCAGTTCCGGGTCGAAGTGGCGAAAGCTGCACCCGAAGAACATCGACAGCGACCGGCCGACCTCCTTGAGGTCGATCTTGAAACGGTCCACCAGAACATGTTCCACGCTCCGGCTGATTTTCTTGGCGATCGTCAAGGCCTCCTGCAGCTGTTGGGTGCTCACGATCTTGTTGCGCAGCAGGTAATCATAGCGCGAGGTGTTGCCCAGCTTGCCCGTGAGGGCGTTCAGACGGGCGGCGGTCTCCGCATCCTCGGGGTTCATCTCGACGGCCGCCTTGTAAAGCTCGAAGGCAAGCTCACTCTGATCGCGGCTTTCCATCTGCCGGCCGAGCCATGAATTCAACCCGGCGGCCTCGGTCTCCTTTAGGTTGTGCCGGTAGATGGCCTTATAAGCCTTTTTCACGACCTCGGCCGGCGGCTCGACCTCCAGCAGGCAAGCGAGATAATCGCTGATGATCTTGACCGGCGATGCGTCGGACCGGGGGTCGCAGCCCGAGTGGTCCTGCGCCAGCAGCTTCTCGTATTCGGCGACCGCCTCTTCCATCAGCCCTAATTCCCTGAGGGCCGCGGCCCCATCGAGCAGGGCGGGGATGTCCTGCTGAACGGCCAGGGTTTTTCGGAAAATCGAGATGTCTTCAGGGGAGAGCCCCTGGCGTTCGGGGCGCTGCTGATCGCGGATCTCTTTTTGGATGCGCTTGATTTTTTCCGAGAGGGTCTGCCGCATCTGCGGGGGAAGGCCCTGGCTCGTGGCGATGACCTGCTCGTAGAGCTTGAGGGCCTCCTCGACCATCCCCATGGCATGGCAGGTTTCCGCCTCTTTTATCTTCAAGTCCACGCCGGGTGAACTGCAAGCCGAAGTTCCGTTCATTGGACGCTGTTCCGTCTCCGATCGAAAGGATTCCCGGGAAGGCCGTGCGCTCTCGGCCGCCTATAGGGTGGGCGGGCTGCCGCGATGGTTTCCCTCTGGTGTGATTTATGAATCCAATCGGCTCTTTGGCGGGAAACTTTAGCCTGATTATGATCGGGGCGGAAAAAGGGCTGAGGAGAGCTCAACGCCATGGCGTTCGGGGCCCTGCTGTTGGAGCCTTGGTTGAAAAATAGGCCGTAAATGCTAAGATAGGGTCACAGAAGCTGATCACGTCAGTTTAAAAGGATGCGCAAGGAAAAAGGCCATGCCCGTCTACGAATACGAACACACCGACACCCCCTGCCGGCTGGGCCGGCTCTTCGAGTGGCGTCAATCGCTGGATGAAAACGCCCTGACCCGCTGCCCCGGCTGCGGGAGCCCCGTCCGGAAAGTCATCTCCCGCACCCACGTGAACACCCCCAAAACCAACAGCGAGCTGCGCGATCTGGGGTTCACCAAACTCGTCCGCCGGGACGAGGGCGTCTACGAGAACGTTACCGCCCGCAGCCGCGACAGCCGCTACATGCTCCGGGGCAAGACCGAAACCATCCCCGACATCAAGAAGACGATCTCCGATTAAAACTACGGAGCCACCGGCATCGCCGGTGGCTCCGTAGTTTTAAGCCGAAAGGATTTTTAAGCGGGGGTCACTTTTTTAACTTGACGACCAGAAAACCTGCGTTTTTGCGCCAGATGAAAAGCTGAACGGTGTTCTCCTTCTCGAACTTCTTCAGCGCCGCCGCGTAGTCCCCGACCGACTCGATGGTGATCCGGTTGATCTCCTTGATGATGTCCCCGACACGCACCCCGGCCTCCTCGGCGGAGGTCCCGGTTTGAACCTCGGTGACGATCACGCCGGCGGTCTCACCGATGTTGAAGCGCTGCGCGATCTCCGGGGTCAATGCCGACACCCGCAGCCCCAGCGGGTCTTCGCCGCGCTTTTCAGGCGTCTCGCCCCGTGCCGCCGTTCGCTTGTCGTCGCGCTTGCCGATTTTGACGTTGAGGACCCGGGGCTGGCCCTCGCGCAGCACCTTGACCTTGGCCGTCTGCCCCACGGGGATGTCGGCCACCAGGCTCGTGAGCTGGCGGGTGGTTTCAACCTTCTGGCCGTTGACTTCGACGATGATGTCCTTGGGTTTGATCCCGGCTGCGTCGGCCGGATCGCCCTTGAACACGTCGGCCACGAAGACCCCTTTTTTGGCCTCCACGCCGTAATAGTCGGCCATCTCCGGGCTCACGTCCTGGATGGCCACCCCCAGCCAGCCCCGCGTGACCTCACCGCCGGCCTTGAGCTGGGCGATGATACCCTTGGCGAGGTTGATGGGGATGGCGAAGCCGATGCCCTGGCCGGAGGCGACAATGGCGGTGTTGATGCCGATCACCTCGCCTTTCAGGTTGATGAGGGGCCCGCCGCTGTTGCCCGGGTTGATGGACGCGTCGGTCTGGATGAAGTCGTCGTAGGGACCGGAGCCGATGACGCGGCCCTTGGCGCTGACAATGCCGGCGGTCACCGTGCGCTCGAGGCCGAAGGGGCTGCCGATGGCCACCACCCACTGGCCGATGGTGAGCTGCGCGGAGTCCCCCAGCTTGACCAACGGCAGATCCTGGGCCGCCTTGATCTTGAGCAGCGCCAGGTCCGTGCTGGCGTCGCGGCCGATCACCTGCGCGTCGAATTCCTTCTCGTCGCCCAGCTTGACCTTGATCTGGTCGGCGTCTTCGATGACGTGGTTGTTGGTCACCACGTGGCCGTCCTTGTCGATGATAAAGCCCGAGCCCAGGCTCGGCTGCTTGAACTCGCGCTGCATCTCCTCGCCGAAGAAGCGCTCGAAAAAATCGTTGAACGGCTGCTCGCGGCCGAAGGGTTCCCGCTGGAAGTTCCGGAAAACCGGCCCGCCGCCCTTGAGGGTCTTGAGGGTGCGGATGTTCACCACGGCCGGGCTGACCATCTCCGCCAGCTGGCTGAAGCTGGCCGGGATCATGAGCGGCTCGGCGGCGGCGGCCTGGGCCGATGCGGCCAAGGGGCCCGGACCGGGCACCAGCAGGGCGATCAGAAACAGCCCCACGGCGAACCAGTGGACGAAACGAGCAGGCGTGTTGGTGTAAAATCCCATTAGCGAAATCCTCCTCTATGAACCGGCAGGCTCCCTGTTCGGCCTGCCGGGGTCTGGATGCCCGAAGCCGCCCGGCGGGCACTGCAGCGGGTTGGCCACCGGCATCCAGACGCTTTTCGCGCGGATCCCCTGCAAAGTCAACACCGCCGACGCCGCTGCAGCGGACGGGCGGCGTTGCGCTCAACCTGCGGTTATTGACAAGCGCGTAAGTTTTTTTTATAAAGCCGAGTTCGGTTGCGACCCATATACAGGAGCGGCAGCATGATTCAAGTCGAAAACCTGACCAAGCACTACGGCGGCATCTGCGCGGTGGACCGCATCCACCTGATCGCCCGCCAAGGCGAAATTTTAGGCCTGCTGGGGCCGAACGGCGCCGGGAAAACCACCACCCTGCGCATGCTCACGGGGTTTCTGAAACCGACCGCCGGCAGCATTCGCATCAAGGACTACCGCATCGAGGATCACCCCTTGAAGATCAAGGCCATCCTCGGCTACCTGCCGGAGTCGGCGCCCTTGTACCACGACATGCTGGTTTTCGACTATTTGCAGTACGTGGCCGGAATCCGGGGGGTTGACCCCGCGCGCCGCCTGGAGCGGATCCGCGAGCTGGGGGAACTGTGCGGCATCAACGAGGTCATGCACCAGACCATCAGCGAGCTCTCCAAGGGCTACAAGCAGCGCGTGGGGCTCGCCCACGCCATGATGGCCGATCCCGAAGTCCTGGTTTTGGACGAGCCCACCTCGGGCCTCGACCCCAACCAGATCGTCGAAATCCGTGAGATCATCAAGCGCATCGGCCGGGAAAAAACCGTCATCTTCTCCACCCACATCCTGAGTGAGGCCGAGGCCACCTGCGACCGGGTGGCCATCATCCACCGCGGCAAAATTGTGGCCGACAGCCGCACTTCGGAACTCAAGGAGCGCCTGGGGGGACGCAACCACATCCGGATCACCCTCGACCAGGCGGAGCCGGCCGCAGTCGAGCGGGATCTGGGCACCGTGGCGGGGGTGGCCCGCCTGAAGGTGCTCGAGCAGGATGGCCCTCTCGTTCGGATCGGGATCGACTGCACCCCGGCGCCCGACCCGCGCCCGGAGCTCTACCGCCGCATCAAGCAGACGAACTGGGTCCTGTTGGACTTCCACCAGGAAGCCCGGACCCTGGAAGCCGTTTTCCGGGAACTGACCAAGGAGGCATGACATGCGCCAGGCCCTTCTGATCTGCCGCAAGGAGTTCCATGCGTATTTCCTTTCGCCCATCGCCTACATCGTGATTGCCGTTTTCCTCCTGGTGACGGGCTGGTTTTTCTTTTCCACCTTCTTTCTGTTGAACCAGGCCAGCCTGCGCTCTTTCTTTATGATGCTGCCGGTTGTTTTCGCGTTCGTCGTGCCGGCCCTGACCATGCGCCTCCTGGCCGAGGAATTCAACATCGGCTCCTACGAAACCCTGCTGACCCTGCCGGTCGGGTTCGCCGACGTCATTCTCGGGAAGTTTCTGGCCTGCGTTGCGTTCATCGCGGCCATGCTGGTGCCGACCCTGGCCTACCCCATCACCGTTTCGATGCTGGGCACCCTGGACTGGGGGCCCGTGGCCGGCGGCTACATCGGGGCCCTGCTGCTGGGGGCGGCGTTTTCCGCCGTGGGCCTGTTCGCCTCCAGCCTGACCCGCAACCAGATCATCGCCTTCATCGTCGGGATGGCCATCTGCTTCGGCCTGACGCTCATCAACCAGATGCTCTTCTTTCTGCCGCGCGCCCTGCTGCACTTCTTCAGCGCCCTGGCCGCGGAGGTTCACTTTAGAAACATTGCCAAGGGAATCATCGACACCCGGGACCTGGTCTATTTTGCCAGCGTGATCTTCATCGGTCTGTACGCCACGAACCTGGTGCTCAAATCCCGGTATTGAAATCAAGGAGCCGCCGACATGCCCCGATCCAAACGCTCCACCGGCCTCGTCACGTTCGGCCTATACCTGATCGCCGTGGTGCTGATCAACATGGCCGCGGTCACGCTCTTCGCCCGCATCGACCTGACCCGGGGCAAGGTGTTGTCCCTCTCCGAGGCCAGCGGCAAGGCGGCGGCCACCCTGTCCGAGCCACTGACCATCGACGTCTTCTTCAGCCGCAACCTGCCCCCGCCCTATAACGGCGTCGAGCAGGCCCTGCGCGATCTGCTGGAAGAGTACGCCCACCACAACCCCCGGTTCTTCAACTACCGCTTCCGCGACGTCAGCGCCGAGGACGGGGACATGACCGCCGAGGCCCGCGACAACCAGAAGCTGGCCGGCACCTACGGGATCCACCCGGTCCAGATCCAGGCGATCGAAAAGGACGAAGTCAAGTTTCAACGGGCCTACATGAGCCTGGTCATGATCCACGGGGACCTGATCGAGCAGGTCTCCAACATCACGACCGCCGACGGCCTCGAATACCGCCTCACCACCGCCATGCGCAAGATGAACCACAAGATCAGCTCCCTGCTGCAGGTGGAGGGCAAGATCCAGGTCAGGCTGGTCCTCTCCTCTGCGCTCAAGGCGGTGGCCCCCCTGATGGGGCTGAAAAGCCTGCCGGACCTGCCCGGCGAGGTCGAGCGCGCGGTGAAGAGCCTCAACGCCCGAACCTACGGCAAGCTCGCCTTCAGCTTCATCGACCCTCCGGCCGACGCCAACCTGGAAGAGCTCTCCCAGGCCGACAACCTGCTGCTGCTCTCCTGGCCGGCCTCGAACGACGGCCGGATCCAGGCCGGGCGGGGCCTCATCGGCCTGGTGGTCGAGCACGCCGGGCGTAAAATCGCTCTGCCCCTGATCGACGTCGTCCGCCTGCCCATTCTCGGCACCCAGTACAAGCTGATCGAAAGCGAGGCGCTGGCCCGCATGATCAACGACAGCGTCGAAACCCTGATCGAGATCCACGACGGCTTGGGGGTCTTGACCGGCCGGCGTGCCGCCCCCCTGCTGGGCGGCGGGGCCCCCGGCAACCCCCAGGAGGACCCCCAGGCGTTCAGCAACCTGCGGGAGCATCTGGCGACCGGCTACTCCCTCAAACCCGTGAACATCACGGAAGGCCCCATTCCGGAGGGCATCACCTGCCTGCTGGTCGTCAACCCGCGGGAGCCCTTCAGCGAGCACGAACTCTACCGGATCGACCAGTTCCTGATGCAGGGTAAAAGCCTCGCCCTGTTTCTGGACGCCTTCGACGAGCAGCCGCTGAGCGCCCCGGGGATGCCCGGCCAGTCCTCTGCGTTCGTCCCCGTCGAAACCGGCTTGGAGCGGCTGCTGGCGCACTACGGGGTGCAGATCCGGCGCTCCATCGTGCTGGACGAGAACGCCTACCGCCAGCAGATGCCCCCGCAGATGGGCGGCGGCGAGCGGCCGCTCTATTACGCGCCGATCATCAAGCGCCAGTTCATGAACCAGGAGCTGGCCTTCATGCAGAACATCAAGGGGTTGGTGGCCGTCAAGGTCTCGCCGCTGGAGCTCGCCCCCGAGGCGGCCCGGCACCCGGCGGTCAAGGCCCACCGGCTCTTCTCCTCCTCCGAGCGCTCCTGGGAGATGAAGGAGCGCATCACGCTCGACCCCATGTTGCTGCGGCCCCCCTCCGACAAGCAGGAGCTGCACAGCCGCCCGCTCGCGTATCTGCTGGAGGGCGAGTTCCCGAGCTACTTTGCCGGAAAGCCCTTGCCGGTGAGGGAGCTCGAGCAGGCCCCGGGGGAAAAACCCGCGCAAGCGCAGCCGGGGAAGGCGGATGCGATCGACCTGTCGCAGGTCGAGCAGCGCGGGCAGTTCATCGCCACGGGCAAACCCGGAAAGCTCTTTCTGCTGGCCTCGGCGGACATGCTCAAGAACATTGTCATCGACGAGACCGGCCGGGGCGCGAACACGGTGTTCGTTCTCAACACGATCGACGCCCTCAACGGCCGCGAGGATGTCGCCGTTCTGCGCGCCAAGGAGCAGACGTTCAACCCGCTCGCCGACACCGGCCCCGGGGAACGGACCTTCATCAAGTTTTTCAACATCGCCGGCCTGCCGCTTTTGGTGGCTCTTTTCGGAGTCGGGGTGTGGGTGCGGCGATCGGCCCGCAAGCGCAGGATCCAGGCGATGTTTGCCGCCGCAAGCGAATGATCCTGCCGCCGAGGGGTGACGGCAAAAAGGATGGGGGCATGAAGATCAAGAAAGAGGTCATCATTTTAGGGCTCGTCATCGTGGCCCTGTCGGTGTACCTGTTCCAGCGTGGGGGGGACCGCACGCGCTACACTCTCCCCAAACTGCCGGTCCTGGCAGCGGCCGACATCACCAAGATCGAGATTTCCAGGCAAGATCAGGTGGTGACGCTCACCCGTCGCGACGGCGGCTGGGTGGTCGAGCCCCAGGGCTTTGCGGCCGCACCGAAAAGCGTTCAGGACATGCTGACGGCACTGAGCGGGCTCACCCTGACCGCGCTGGTGGCGGAGTCCAAGAACT
The DNA here is from genome assembly GCA_041736435.1 of Desulfobacterales bacterium. Taxonomy (GTDB): domain Bacteria; phylum Desulfobacterota; class Desulfobacteria; order Desulfobacterales; family SpSt-501; genus SpSt-501. The sequence goes on from JBGSTS010000219.1 coordinate 32,930, forward strand.
ACGCCCTCTACGAGCTCGACGAGGGCAACCGGATCCACGTCAAGGCGTGGCAGAACGACCGGCTGGGGCGCGAGCTCTACATCGGCAAAGTGGCCCCCTCTTTTCGCCACACCTTCGTGCGGCTGGCCGAAGATGAGCGCGTCTACCACGCCCAGGACAACTTCCGGTTCCATTTCACGGGAGGGCCCGAGGAGCTCCGCAACACGTCCGTGCTGAGCTTCCCGCGCGCGGAGATCACCGAGGTGGAAATAAAACAGGCAGACCTCAAGGCGGTCTTTCGCCGCGAAGCGGCCGCGGCCCAGGATGCGGCTGCCGATGGGAAGAGTGCCGGGGCCGAAGAAAACCTGCCTCCCTGGAAACGCTCCGACGGAGTGGCGGCGGATGGGGGCCGGCTGCGGCAGCTGATCGCCGAGCTATCCGACCTGCAGTGCGAGCGGTTCCTGCCCGAATCGGACCGCTCCGGGCTGGGGCGCCCTGTCTATGCCCTCACGCTCAAGGGCCCGGTCGAGCACACCCTTGAGATTTTCGCCCCGGTCGGGGACGACAGACGCCACCCGGCCGTCTCGTCCCAGAGCGACCAGGCGTTTCTGCTGGCTGAAGACCAGGCGCAGCGGCTCATGGTCGACCCGGAAAAGCTGCTGAACGCAGCGTCAAAAGCGCCGTAACCCAACCACCGGCTTGCGCCGGGGCCTCAAATGGTTCGGGGTTCGAGGGGCCGGGTGAGACCCGGCTGAGGGCTGCGCACCAGCGCGAGAGCTTTTCTGCCGCTCTTGGATGGGCCGCTGTCAACCGCCCAGGTAGGCTTTCTTGACTTCCGGGTCCGTGAGCAGGTCTTGGGAGGCCCCGGCCATAACCAGCCGGCCGGTTTCGAGCACATAGCCGCGCTGCGAAAATTTCAGGGCCAAGCGGGCGTTTTGCTCCACGAGCAGAATCGTAGTCCCCTCCCCGTTGATCTCCTGCAGGGCTTCGAACATGCTCATCATCAGCAGCGGGGCCAGCCCCATGGAGGGCTCATCCAGAAGCATGACCCGGCGGCCGCTCATGTAAGCCCGTCCCACGGCCAGCATCTGCTGCTCGCCGCCGCTCATCGTGCCCGCCTTTTGGTTCTGGCGCTCCTCGAGGCGCGGGAAGATGGAGAAGACCCGCTGGAGGTCCGGCCGGATGCGCTCCTCATCCCGGCGGGCAAAGGTGGCCAGCTTCAGGTTCTCCTTGACCGTCAGATTTTCGAAGAGCCGCCTGCCCTCCGGCACGTGGGAGACGCCCAATTCGCTGACCACCCGGTCCGCCGGGTAGCGCAGCAGGTCGTTGCCGTCGAGGGTCATGCGGGTGCCGGATTCCACCGGCACCATGCGGGATATGGCCTTCAGGGTGGTGCTCTTGCCGGCCCCGTTGGCCCCGATGATGCAAACGATCTCCCCCTCGGCGATCTCGAACGTCAGACCGTGCAGGGCCTTGATGTTGCCGTAGGACACCCTTAGGTTCTCCACCGATAACAGCGTCACGCCACCGCCTCCTTGCCGAGATAGGCCTCGATCACCGCCGGGTTGTTCTGAATCTCGTGCGGGGTGCCCTCGGCGATGACTTCGCCGAACACCAGGGCCTGAATTTGCTCGCAGAGCTCCATCACGACCCGCAGCCGGTGCTCGATCAGAAAAATGCCCACACCGATCTCATCGCGCATGCGCCGGATGATGTCCATCATCTGGGAGAGCTCCTCGGGGTTCATGCCGGCGGTGGGCTCGTCCAGAAAGAGGATCTTGGGCTCGGTGGCGAGCGCCCGGGCCATCTCCACCCGGCGCTGGGCGCCGTAAGGCAGGTTGATCACGACCTGCTCCGCCAGGTGCTCGATCCCCATCATGGACAGAAACCGCCGGGCCACCGCCTCGTGCTCGGCCTCTTTCCGGTGCCGCTGCCGGGTCCCCAGAAACGCGCCGGCGAGGCCGTAGCCGAGCTTCGAATATCGCGCCAGCCGCACGTGGTCGATCACCGTCATGTGGCGCCAGAGCAGCATGTTCTGAAAGGTGCGTCCCAGCCCGCGCGCGGCAACCTCGTAAGGCGCCAGACCGACCAGGTTTTGGCCCGCCAGCGTGATGCGGCCCTCGGTGGGCCGATAGATGCCGGTGATCAGATTGAAGACCGTGGTCTTGCCGGCCCCGTTCGGGCCGATCAGGCCGCAGACCTTGCCGGCCGGGATCTGGAGGCTGTAATCGTAAACAGCCCGCAGCCCGCCGAAAAAGTGGGTCATGTGTTCGACATTCAGCAACGCAGTCATACCCCAGCCCAGTCACACGTCGGTTGTTTTTGATTCAGGATCGGATCGAGGCCGGGAGCCTCGCCCGCAAAAGCCCTTGTTAAGCGACAGCAGCATCCTGGCTATTTACTTCAAACTCTGAACTTTGACCCTCGACCTGTCTTTCGGCTGAATCAGCCGAAAGGGGTCGAACTCTTTAAATGAAATCAGACCCGTGGGCCGGAAGATCATCACCAGAATCAGCAGCAGCGGGATGAAGATCCATTTCCAGATCTCGAGCGGCCGCAGCATTTCGCTCAGCATGTTGATGCTCACCGCCCCGACGATGGAGCCGTACACCGAGTTCAACCCCCCGAAATAGACCATGGCCAGCACTTCGGCCAGCTGCTGCAGGCCGAAGGTGCCCGGGTTGACGTAGCGCAGCACGTGAGCGAAGAGCACCCCGGCCACCCCGGCCCAGAAGGCGGAAAACAGAAATGCGACCATCTTCGTGCGTTGGGTGTTGACGGTCATGGCCTCGGCCGCCATCTCGTTGTCGCGCACGGCGTTCAGGGCCTTGCCGTAAATCGAGCGCACGAAGTTGTTGATGATCCCCACACAGATCACCGTGCAGCCGAAGACGACCGGCAGCGTGGACCAGTCCGGCTGCCCGCTCATCCCGCGCGGGCCGCCCACGATTTCAAGGTTTTCGATCAGGCTCTTGACGATGAAAGTGAAGGCCAGCGAGATGATGGCAAGGTAATCGCCCCGGGTGCGGAAAGAGGGAATCGCCACCACCAGTGCCCCCACCGCGGCCATGCACCCGCCGGCCAGAAGTGCCAGCGGGAAGAAGTAGGGGCCGATCGCCGGCGGCAGCAGGGCTTTGCCGAACAGGTTGCTGTTGGTGAAAAGGGCGATGGTGACGACCGAACCCGCATAGGCCCCCAGCGCCATGAACCCGGGATGGGAGCAGGAGAACTCGCCCATGTAGCCGTTGATGACGTTCAGGCTCATGGTGATCATCACCGCGATCAGGGTGATCTTGACGACAATCAGGCGGTAGTCGTTCACATCGGACCAGAGGTGCAGCACCGCATAGAGCAGCGCCAAATGCAACCCGATGGAGAGAGCGGGCCAGCTCCGTGCCAGAGCTCCTGCGACCCGGTTGGCGGGCGTTTGGAGCAACCGCCCCACCAGCAATGTGGGGGCCAGATAGATCAGCAGGATGTAGAGAACGGTCCCGGGGATCATCTCGGGTTTTTTCAAAGCGTTCTCGAACCCGAAGAGCACCGGGATCCGAGGAAGCTCCACCAGGTGGGCCAGGTCCAGGCCCACGAACTGCTCGGCTAAAACCGCCGCCAGCAGGCCCGCCAGCCAGCCCAGCAGAGGGACCTCCCGGAAATGGCGCCACAGGCGGCGCAACGGGCCCGGGCGGTTCTGTGCGTCGTTGGGTGTGCTCATCATGAAAGATCGTTCCCAATTTCCCCGCCGCAGCGCGTGCGCATGGGGGTTAGAGTCTCAACCGAACCGAGTAGGGTTCCCCGAAAAGCCCGTAGGGCCTAAACACCAAAATCAATAAGATGATCGAGTACGCGATGAAGTCGCGCAGCGTCGAGGGGAACACCATGGCGACGAAGATCTCGATGAACCCGAGGATGAACCCGGCCAGGGTGGCGCCCAGGATGGAGCCGCGGCCGCCCAGGATGGCAGCGACAAACGCTTTCCAGCCGAACATGATCCCCATGTAGGGGTCCAGCACCGGGTAGGCCATCCCGAAGAGAATGCCGGCCGCCGCGGCGAGGCCCGAGCCCAGGGCGAAGGTCATCGCCGCGATCTTGTTGATGGGGACCCCCATCAACGGCACGACGACGTAGTCGAAGGCCATGGCGCGCATGGCCATGCCCCACTTGGTGCGGCGGATGAACTGGTGCAACCCGAGGGCCAGGGAGAGCGAAACCACCACGATCATGATCTTCTGGTTGGTGACGAACACGCCCCCGAGATCGTAGGTGACGGGCTGGACCAGGGCCGGGAACTTGATGCGCTGCGGACCCAGCAGGATCAGGTTGCCGGTCTCCAGGATGATCCCGATCATCAGCCCGGTGATGGCGGCCGAGGCCCGCGGCGCGTCCCGCAGAGGGCGGTACCCGACCCGTTCGATGAACATCCCCAGAAAGGCGGTGAGCACCATGGAGAACAGGATGGTGAGCACCAGGATCAGCCAGCCGGGAAGCGCAATGATGCCGGCGGCGCTCAGGGCGATCAGGCCGGTGGCCACGCCGAAGCCGATGTAGGCCCCGGTCATGAAGACGTCCCCATGGGCGAAGTTGAACAGCATGAGGATGCTGTAGACCATGGAGTAGCCGATCGCGATGAGGGCATAGAAGCTGCCCCACTGGAGGGCGTTGATCAGGTTTTGGAGAAAGACGGTCATGCCGGGTTCCTGCTTTGAAGAAAGCTGGTTAGGGGGTTGGGTGCCGTCCGGTACGCGATGCAATCCCCCTTGGCCCTCCATAGCTGAGGGGAGCGGGGGGGTCATGCAGGCACGCTGTCTGAACACAACGGCTTCCTGAAGATTAGGAGGCCGGTAAACCGGTGAGGCAAGTTCCCGTTGCCGGCCTCTCGCCGGCAACGGGAATTTACAACTCTCTCTGCGTTCTCAGCGCCGCTGCGGTGATTTTTAGATGATGGTGCTGGTGTTACGGGCACGAAAGCTTGTAAAATTCGAATTCGCCCTTGTCGTTGATCTTGACGATGTTGGCACACTTTGTGGGATCGCCGCTGCCGGGCGGGAAGCTGATGGCGCCGGTGATTCCCGGGAAATCCTTGATGCTGCCGATGCCGTTGCGCACGGCCTCGCGGTCTTTCTTGATGTCGCCGGTGATCTTGCCGGCATTCTTGATGCCCTGGCCGATGAGGCCGATCGCATCCCAGGTGAGGGCGGCCACGTCGTCGGGGATGACGCCGTACTTGGCCTTGTAGCGGTCGATGAACTCTTTGGTGGCGCCCTTGGCGCCGGCCGAGGCGTAGTGGGAGACGAAGAAGGAGCCCAGGCAGTCCTTGCCGCAGAGCTTGACCAGCTCGTCGGAGGCCCAGCTGTCGCTGCCGAGGATCGGTTTTTTCCACCCCAGCTGCTTGGCCTGCTGCACGATCAGGGGGACTTCGTTATAGTACTGCGGGGTGAAGAGGAACTCCGCGCCGGAGTTGATGATCTTGGTCAGCTGGGAGCTGAAATCGGTGTCCTTGGTGGTGAAGCTCTCGAAGGCCACGACCGAGCCGGGGCCGTTCTTGGCCTCCCAGTCCTTTTTGAAAAACTCGGCCAGCCCCTTGGGGTAGTCGCTGGCCACGTCGTAGAGCACCGCGGCCTTGGTGAACTTGTACTCGTCTTTCGCGAAGATCGACAGGGCCGGCCCCTGGAAGTCGTCCAGGAAGCAGGCGCGGAACACGTAGGGCCTATCCTTGGTGGTGTTGGGGTTGGTCGACCAGCCGCTGATCATGGGGGTCTTGTAGTTGTTGGCGATCTCGCCCGCCGGGACGGCCTGCTTGGAGGCCTGGGGCCCGACGATGGCAATGACCTCGTCGACGGTGATGAGCTTGGTGGCCGCCTTGGCCGCGGACTCGGCCTTGGCCTCGTTGTCCTCGACGGCGAGCTCGAGCTTGTATTTCTTGCCGCCGACCTCGATTCCACCGGCCTTGTTGACGTCCTCCACATACATCTGGGCGGCAAACTTCGTGGCCTCGCCCACCTTGGGAATGTCGCCTGTGATCTCAGCGTTGATGCCGATCTTGAGCACGGGTGTTTTCTGGGCGACGGCCCCCGAGACCATGAGAACCCCGGCCAGCAGCAGCACGGCAAAGACAGTGATCTTCTTCATGCCTTCCTCCTTTGGGTAAACGCGGTTAATATTACGGAACCCCCGATTTTGGGTGAGGTTGATTAGCACAGACGGTTCGTTTATGCAACCATCCCGCAGAAAAATCCTTAAACCGGGGCGGTGAATGTGCTATGACCTGTATTCAGCCGACACGGCACTCGGCGTCCCCGGCGGGCAGGGCCTGCGAGGCCTGCCCGGCCGCCCAACCCACCCTTCAAGGAGGACAGGCATGAAAGAGCTCTCAGAACTCTCGTTCCCCGAGAACCTGCGCTACGCGGAAAGCCACGAGTGGCTAAACCCCGGCGACAGCCCAATGAAAATCGGCATATCGGACTACGCCCAGGACCAACTGGGCGATGTGGTCTACGTGGAGCTGCCGGAGGTGGGCCAGACCCTCTCCAAGGGGGCCCCGTTCGGCAGCGTGGAATCGGTCAAAGCGGTCTCCGAGCTCTACCTGCCGGTGGGGGGCAGGGTGGTGGAAAAAAACGCCGCGCTCGCCGACTCGCCCGAGCTCGTCAACAAAGCACCCTACGGCGAGGGCTGGATGATCGCCATCGAGCCCGCGAAACCGGAGGAGATCGACCAGCTGCTCACCCGCCAGGCCTACCACGACAAGCTGAAAGGATGAGGCCCCATGCGCTACCTGCCGCACACACCTGACGACATGGCCGAGATGCTTGCGACCGTGGGGGCGGCGTCCCTGGAGGAGCTGTTTGCCGCAATCCCGCCGGAGTGCCGACGGCGCGCTGAAATGAAGCTGCCCGAGCCCCTGACCGAGTGGGAGCTGGACGCGCACATCGACCGGTTGGCCGGCCGCATGGCGGCGGCGCCCGAGGCCAAGGTGTTCGTCGGCGCCGGCAGCTACGATCACCACATCCCGGCCGCCGTGGGTTTTCTCGCCTCCCGCTCCGAGTTCGTAACCTCCTACACCCCCTACCAGCCCGAGATGAGCCAGGGCACGCTCCAGGCCGTCTTCGAGTACCAGACCCTCGCGGCGCGGCTGCTGGGCATGGAGGTCGCCAACGCGTCCATGTACGACGGGGCCTCGGCCCTGGCCGAAGCCCTGCTGATGGCCGTGCGGATCACGCGGCGGCCCACGGTCGCCGTGGCGCGTGCCGTGCACCCGCTCTACCGCCGCGTGGTGCAGACCTATCTTGCACCGGCGGGGATCGAGGTGCGCGAGCTGCCCTTCGGGCCGACCGGCACCACCGCCGCTTCCGCCCTCGGGAACACCGCGGAACTGGCCGCAGTGGCCGTGCAGTCGCCCAATTTCTTCGGCTGCATCGAGGACCTTAAGGCCATGGCCGACGCCGCCCACGCCGCCGGGGCCCTGTGCGTGGCGACCTTCAGCGAACCGCTAACCTTCGGGTTGTTCAAGAGCCCCGGCCGGCTGGGCGCCGACATCGCCTGCGGAGAGGGCCAAAGCCTGGGCATCCCCCGCTCCTTTGGCGGCCCGGGCCTGGGACTGTTCGCCACCCGGCTGCAGCACGTGCGCCACATGCCCGGCCGCCTGGTGGGCGAAACCACCGACATGGAGGGCCGCCGCGGGTATGTGCTGACGCTGGCCACCCGCGAGCAGCACATCCGCCGCGAGAAGGCCACCTCCAACATCTGCACCAACAACAGCCTGTGCGCCCTGACGGCTGCAATCTTCATGGCCTGCCTGGGCGGCAGCGGGATGCGCGAGCTGGCGCACCTCAATTTCGACCGGGCCGAGTACCTCAAGGCCCGGCTACGGCAGGCCGGCGTCGGCCTGCCCTTCGGCGCCCCGACCTTCAACGAGTTCACGGCCGTGTTCCCGCCCGGTTTCAGGGACACCCACCGCCGCCTGCTCGACCGCAAGATCATGGCCGGACTGCCGCTCGAACCCTACTACCCCGAACTGGCCGGCCACTACCTTTTCGGCGTCACCGAAACCATGCCTCGGGAAGATTTGGACACTCTGGTCCGGGAGGTGCAGCCATGACGGAATTTCCAGGTGCCAGCGGCTTGATCCTGAACGAACCCCTGCTGTGGGAGCAGGGCCGCAAGGGCCGCTGCGGCTTCTCCCTGCCGCGTCCTGACATCGAGCGCGCTGCGCCGCCGGCCGAACTGGCCGGCGAGGGGCCGGACTTTCCCGACCTGAGCGAGGCCGAGGTCGTGCGCCACTACGTCCGCCTCTCCCAGTGGAATTTCTCGGTGGACGCCGGATTCTACCCGCTGGGTTCCTGCACCATGAAGTACAACCCCAAGACCAACGAGCGCCAAGCCTCCCGGCCGGGATTTACCGGCGCCCACCCCCTTCTGCCCGCAGCGCTCTGCCAGGGGGCGCTGGAGCTGATGGCCGCGCTCGAGTGCCTGCTGGCCGAGATTACCGGCATGGATGCGGTCACGCTCCAGCCGGGTGCCGGCGCCCAGGGCGAGCTCACGGGCATGCTGATCTTCCACGCCTACCACCGGCAGCAGGGCCGGCCGCGCTCCAAGATCATCGTGCCCGACACCGCCCACGGCACCA
>JBGSTS010000264.1:0-13290 GCA_041736435.1 Desulfobacterales bacterium
GAGCGCTCGGCCGAGGCGCTTGACCGGATCGATGCCCGGCTGTCGGCCTCGGTCGCCGCCAGGGCCAGGCGGCTGCAGAACGCACCCCTGTTCACCTTTCCCGACGGCCTGCCCATCGCGGTGAAGAAGAACGATATCATCGCCGCCATCCGCCGGCACCCGGTGGTGGTCGTCTCCGGCGACACCGGCTCGGGCAAGTCCACCCAGATCCCCAAGTTCTGCCTGGCGGCCGGGCGCGGCATCGATGGGCTGATTGGCCACACCCAGCCCCGGAGGATCGCGGCGCAGGCCGTGGCCCGGCGCATCGCTGAGGAGATGGGGCAGGGCCTTGGGCAGGCCGTGGGATACAAGGTCCGCTTCCAGGACGCCACCTCCCCGGATACCTATATCAAGATCATGACCGACGGCATCCTGCTCGCCGAGACGGCCGGCGACAGGCTGCTCAGCGCCTACGACACCCTCATCGTGGACGAAGCCCACGAGCGCAGCCTCAACATCGATTTCATCCTGGGCTACCTGCGCACCTTGATTCGGCGGCGGCGCGATCTGCGGGTGATCATCACCTCGGCCACCATCGACACCGTCACGTTTTCCAGGGCCTTCGGCGATGCCCCCATCATCGAGGTCTCCGGCCGGAGCTACCCGGTGGAGGTCCGCTATGAACCGCCGGAAGCAATGGGCGGCGAGGGCGACCTCACGCCGGTCGAACAGGCTGCGGGTGCCGTGCGCCGGATCCTCCAGGAACGGCGCCCGGGCGACATCCTCGTCTTCATGCCCACCGAACAGGACATCCGCGAGGCCTGCGAAATGATCGCGGGTGCCGGTCCGCCCGGCATGCTGGTGCTGCCGCTTTTCGCCCGGCTCACCGCAGCCGAGCAGGGTCGGGTGTTTCACCCCGCCTCCGGCCGAAAGGTCATCGTGGCCACCAACGTGGCTGAAACCTCCCTGACCATTCCCGGCATCACCTACGTGGTGGACACAGGGCTTGCCCGTATCCCACGGTACTCGCCCCGCACCCGCACCACCGCCATGCCGGTGGTGCCCGTCTCGCGCAGCAGCGCCGACCAGCGCAAGGGGCGCTGCGGTCGGGTCGCTCAAGGGGTCTGCATCCGCCTCTACGCCGAGGAGGACTATCTCGGCCGCCCCCTCTACACACCGCCGGAGATCCTGAGGGCCAACCTGGCCGAGGTCATCCTGCGCATGCTGGCCTTGAACCTGGGCGCCGCGGCGGAGTTTCCTTTCATCGATCCCCCCGATGCCCGGAGCATCGCCGACGGCTATCGGCTGCTCTTCGAGCTGGGCGCGATCGAGGAGCGTAGCCCCGATCGGGTGGAGGGCGGCCCGCGCGGAGCGGGAGCTGCGCGGGGCGGAAGCAGCACCCGCCTGACGGACACCGGAAGGGTGATGGCCGGGCTTCCTCTGGACCCGCGGCTCTCCCGGATGTTGATCGAGGCCCGGGTGGAGGGCTGCGTCGAGGAGATGGCCGTCCTCGCCGCGGCCCTCAGCATCCAAGACCCCCGCGAGCGGCCGGCGGACAAAACCGCCGAGGCCGACCGGGCCCACGCCGCGTTCCACCGTCCGCACTCGGATTTCATGACCCTGCTGGAGATCTGGGCCCGATTCCGGCAGGCCCGGCAGGAGCTGAAGAGCGCCGGTCAGATGCGCCGTTTCTGCCGCCGGCATTTCCTCTCGTTCCGGCGCATGCGGGAGTGGGAGGACGTCTTCCGTCAGATCATGGAGGTCGCCCATGAATTCGGAATGCTGAAAAGGGCCAGGGCCGGCCGCGAACAGCCAGCTGAGAACTGCAGGGGCAAAGCAGGCGCAGAGGCCGATTCCGCCTTCCCGCCGGCGAGTCCCGAGTTCGGGAAGATCCATCGCTGCATTTTAAGCGGCTTTCTCGCGAACATCGCCTTCAAAAAGGACAAAAACCTCTACCGTGCCGCCAAAGAGCGCGAGGCCATGATCTTTCCCGGCTCCGCACTGTTCAATACGGCCGGCGCCTGGATCGTGGCAGCCGAGATGGTGGAGACCTCGCGCCTGTTCGCGCGCACCGTGGCGACCATCGACCCCGGCTGGCTGGAGGCGATAGGGGGCGGCCTGTGCCGGTCGACCTGCCGGGACCCGCGCTGGGACCCCCGGCGCGGCGAGGTGGTGGCCACCGAACAGCTGACGCTCTTCGGCCTGGTCATCGTCCCCGGCCGGAGCGTTTCCTACGGCCGGGTCTGCCCGGAGGAGGCAACCGAGATCTTCATCCGCCAAGCGCTGGTGGACGGCCAGGCGGGGAAGCCCTTAGCGTTCTTGCAGCACAACCAGAGGCTGGCGGTGCGCGTGGCGGACCTCGAGCATCGGCTGCGCCGCCGGGACCTGCGGGTGGGCGATGAGGCGCTGGCGGGCTTTTACCGGAAACGTCTCACGCACGTGACCGACCTGCGCGCACTCGAGCGTTTGATCAAAACCAAGGGCGGTGACGGCTTCCTGCGCATGTCGGAGGAGGACCTCATGAAGTACCGGCCGGATGAGAGCGAGCTGACCCGTTTCCCGGAGCGGCTCGAGACGGCGGGGCAATCGCTTGAGTTGGCCTATCGGTTCGAGCCGGGGTCCGGCGTCGATGGTGTCACGTTACGCGTTCCGGCTGCCCTCGCTCCGGCGGTGCCGCCGGCCACCGTGGAGTGGCTGGTCCCGGGGCTTTTGCGGGAGAAGGTGGACACCCTCGTCCGGGGGCTGCCCAAAGCCGTTCGCAAACGCCTGGCGCCCTTGAACGAAACCGTTGAACTCATTCTGCGCGAAATGCCGCGGGGGGAGGGTGCCTTTCTGACGGCGCTGGCCGAATTCATTCACCGGCGCTTCGGAGTCGACGTCCCGGCTTCGGTCTGGCCGCACGAGGCGCTGCCGGACCACCTGAAGATGCGCCTGGCCATTCTGGCGCCGGACGGCCGTGAGCTTTCATCCGGCCGCGACCCTGCCCTTTTGCGATCTCAGCCCACCGCCGCCCGGACCCCGCCGGAGGTCCGGCGGCGCTGGGAGCGCATCGGGCTCACCCGCTGGGATTTCGGCGATCTGCCGGAAACGGTGGCCAGTGAGAGGACCGCGGGCAGCCCCTGGGTAGCTTATCCGGCCCTTGAGTCCGGGGCGGAGGGGGTCAATCTGAGGCTGTTCCCCCGCCGCGATAAAGCCGTGGCCGCTCACCCCCTGGGGGTGGCCGCGCTGTCGGCCGTTCATTTTGCCAAGGAGCTCAAGTTTCTGAAACGCAGCCTCGCGCTTCCCGAAGAGGTCCACTCCGCCGCACGATATTTCGGCGGAGCGCGGCGGCTGGAAGAGGCGATGGCCGCTCACGTTGTGCAGGAACTGTTTGCGCTGCCGATCCGGACGCAGGGCGAGTTCGCCGCGCTCGCGGCAGCCGGTGCGGCGAAGATTCTCCCGGTCGGCCGCAACCTGATGTATGCGCTGATCCCCGTGATTGAGACCCATGCTGCGCTGCGCCGGGAGCTGGCTGCGATCTCCGGCGGCACGGGGCCGCTTTCCGCCCTGCGCGAACGACTTGAAGCGGAGGTGTCCCGTCTGGTGCCGCAGAATTTCGTCGCGCTTTACGAGACCATGCGGCTTCGACGCATAGAGCGCTACCTCCAGGGCCTGATCCTCCGCGCACGGCGGGCGCTCGCAGCTCCCGAAAAAGACCGCGCCAAGTCGGAAAGCCTGCATCCCATCTCCGCGAGGTTTCGGCTGCTGCTGAATACGTTGCGCCCGGACTCCTCGCCGGAAAAGCGCCGGGCGCTGGAGGAGCTGTTCTGGCTGATCGAGGAGTACAAGGTGTCGGTCTTTGCCCAGGAACTCGGCACTGCGGTGAGGGTCAGCGCCAAGCGGCTGGAGGAAAAGTTCCGGCAGATCGAGAGAATGGTGTGAGGAAGCGGCGAGCGAGGAGTGAAGCATGGGGATGAGGGCGGAGCAGAAAGAATACGGCGCAATGGGGGCCGAAGGTAAAAAACCGGCGGTGTCGGTGGTCCTACCGACTTACAACCGCGGCGGGCGCCTGGCGCAAGCGGTCGACTCGGTGCTCTCGCAGGAGTTTAAGGACTTCGAGCTGATCGTGGTGGATGATGGGTCCATTGATGACACCCCGCAACTGCTCGAGGGGTATGCGGGTAGGATTACGGTGCTGCGCCAGGCGAACCGCGGTGTCAGCGCAGCCCGCAACGCCGGCATCGCCGCGGCACGGGGGGAGTTGATCGCGTTCCTGGACTCGGACGATCTGTGGCGGCCGGGCAAGCTTGCGCGTCAGGCCGGGTTCTTCGCTTTGCATCCGGAGGCGCTCATCTGCCAGACCGAGGAGCTCTGGGTGCGAAACGGCCGGGCGGTGAACCCCGGAAAACGCCACCGCAAGCGCGGCGGGATGATCTTCGAGGCGTCGCTCGAACTTTGCCTGGTCAGCCCGTCGGCGGTAATGGTCCGGCGAGAGCTGTTCGATAGGGTGGGCGCTTTCGACGAGAGCCTCCCGGCCTGCGAGGATTATGACCTGTGGTTGCGGGTGAGCTGCCGTTTCCCCGTGCATCTGATCGGGATCCCCCTTATCGTCAAACACGGCGGCCATCCCGACCAGCTCTCCCGCGGCTGGGGTCTGGATCGGTATCGCATCGTATCCATCCTCAATCTACTGGCGGCGGATGTGCTCTCCGAGGACCAGCGTCAGGCCGCCTTTTGCGTCCTGAGGCAGAAGTGTGCGGTGGTCGCCGGCGGCTGCCGTACGCGCGGGCGGCTGGACGAGGCGGCTTACTACGAGGGGCTGGGATCCGGAGCCAAGGGCCGCGCGGGAGGTGGCCGGAATGATCTGCGCCGGCTGCCGGATCGCGGCGGCAGCGAGCGAACACGACGACCAGGTGCTGAAAATCCAACCCAAACCAATCCCCCCGTCCCCTTTTCCGATGGGGGGTGAAAAGGCGTAATACGGACCCGATGAATTTCCTCGCCGATATGCCCGCGCCGCCTATTTCGATTTTGTTGGAGCCTCTTTTTGGGCGCACTACCCATGGGGTGGCGGAATGGTGGACTTTTTGACTCACCTTGCGAACTGGGAACAGGATCTTGTCGTGCGTCTTAAGGATCGCTACTCCGGTGACTCTTTCTAAGCGGAGGGAAGTGCTTTATGGCGTGGCTTCGGAGTGTGAACCTGGGGGCGCTTTGGGTTGCAGGGCTCGCCGCGCTTTTTCTGGCCTCTTGCGCCATCGTCCCCAAAACGACACGGTCTTTTCGCGTCGGCGGGATCGATTCGCTTGGCCGCTGTGCGGATTTTTTCGCATTCTTAGATCAAACGTCCGTGGACGCACGCGTGCTTGACCCGGGCGCCTTCAGAATTGAAGGCTTTCCGTATCTTAGAGTCGATCGTTTTTTGGCTTCGTTTCACGCAGAGACCCAGGAGCAGGACGCTTTCGACGCATGGGTTAAACGGATGCAAGCCCTGGATCTCGAGGCCCGCCGCCATGAAATCGCCAATATGCCCCGTGCGGCGGAGGTCTCCTCTGCTGAAGCAGACAATCCACTCGAACTCAACGCGCGCGTCTCCAGCTGCGGCGATCTGCTTCGTGCGGCGGATTTTCAGAGCAGCGAGCAGCAGGCGCTGCTGCGAAAAAGGGCCCGCGTTCCCGATGAGTACCTGTTCTTCTGGCGAGCCGTGGGGCTCTATCCGCTGACCCGCTGGCTGGTGTCCTATGGCGTGTCAAACTGGCATGCCGAGGTGCGCAGGGGGTTTACAACGAAACCGCCGGCCGGCTGGCAAAGCACTCTTTATTTTCCGGAAGAAGACGGCGATGCGGCGGATGCGCGCCACATCGTTTCACAAGCGAAGCGCGACGCCCTGGGAATACCCGTTTTTTCCAAAGCCGCCCAAGAGGCTCTTTTCCGAATCCACGCCCCGGTTTGGGAAATCCAGACGGAGGCGGACGTTGACCGCATCGGAGCTTCCTTCTGGGCCTCTGAGAACGCGCTTGGACTAAACACCCGTAAGCCCACCACCTACACGCTGCTGTCCTTTACGCGTTTCGGCAACCAGGTGCTGACCCAGCTCAACTATGTCATCTGGTTTCCCGCCCGGCCCAAGAAGCATGCGCTGGACATGTACGGCGGGTTCCTGGATGGGGTGACCTATCGGGTGACGTTGGACGACAACGGCGGACCGCTGATCTACGAGACCATCCACAATTGCGGTTGCTACTACCAGGTGTATCCTTCGCGCAGGCTTACGGCGCGCGGGAACATCGAGTTCGCCGAACCCCCGCTGATACTTGCGGCACCCGCACTGAGCTCTCCACAGGACATCATGGCCGTGGCCATGGAGAGCTCAACCCATTACGTCCGGCATCTCTACCTTCTGACCCGCCAACCTCCTCCCGGGAGGTTGGTTTATTCCTTGGCGGATTACGGCGAGCTCCGCAGCCTGCCGCACGGGAAAGTCGGGCGCAGGAGCATGTTCGGCCCGGACAGCCTTGCCCCGGGGAGCGAGCGGCTGGAACGCTTCCTCCTGTGGCCGACGGGCGTCGTCTCCCCCGGGGCCATGCGTCAGGCGGGGCGGCATGCCGTGGCCTTTGTCGGCGAACGGCATTTCGACGATCCGTTTGCTTTAGAAAAAATGTTCCTTCGAAAAGAGCAGAATTGAAAAAAGGCCCCCATCACCCTCTGAAAGCCAGGGATTGTCTGAAACCCTGCCGCCGCGCCCGTTTGACTCACTGGGTCGCCTTGCGATATGAACGGTGGGTATTCTATCGAATCGAGTTCCCCAACCCGCGAAGCGACCCATGAGTCTTTCCAAGCTGATTCCATCGCTTTTGCTCGGGTTGCTGCTTCTGGCCGCCGGGGCCTTCGCAGCGCTGATGTTCGTGGACCCCGCGCTCTTTCGCAGCCAACTCGAAGCGCGCGCGACGCAGGCCTTCGGCCGTGAGGTCCGGCTCGCAGGCACGATCCGTCTGGAGCGCTCGTTGACTCCGCGCCTCGTCGCGCGGGAGATCACCATCGCCCACCCGGAATGGGCTGCCGATCCCGCGTTCGCCACTGCCGAGGAGGCCGCGGTCCAGGTGGCCCTTCTCCCGTTGCTGCGGGGCGATCTGCGGGTTCTTGACGTCCGCTTATCGGGGGTGGAGATTTTTCTCGAATCTCGCCCCGACGGCGCCGATCCCCACTCCTTCGGCGACCCTGACGCCGCCGATTCGGGAGAAGGGGTGCTGCCTCCCATCGAGCGCATCCTGATCCGGAACGCCGCTCTTTCCCATCGGTCGGCAAAGGGCGTCGTTACGCGCTACGAAATCCACCAGGCCCAGCTGTGGAACCTTCCCGGAGAGCCGGAAAGGATCGAAGCCGAAGGTTCGGTCAAGGATGTCCCCTTTCGCATTCACCTGGCCGCCGATACCCCGGTGGAAGCCACGGGACCGCACCTGCCCTGGTCTGCGCGCTTGGAGCTCCAGTGCCCCGATCTGTTCCTGACCGCCAGCGGACGGGTGGCCCGGGTCTTTGACTGGGAGCATTTTGATTTGCGGATCGCCGCCAGGGGCGACCGGCCGGATTCCATCCAAAACATCTTCGGCATCGATCTGCACGGCATCGGCGCGTTCGAGATCGCCGGGGCGATAGAGGCGGCCGACGGGGTCTACCGGGTGACGGAACTATCCGCCAATGTTCAAGTGACAGCCGGCCGGCACGACCTCACCATCACCCATGGAACAGCCGCCGCCGGACGGAAGGCCCCCTCAGAGCTCGCGCTGCAGGGCACTCTCGGCGATGTGCCGCTGTCGATCGCTTTCACGTCCGAGCGCCCCTTGGCCGCCTTCTTCGAAGCCGCCGCCTGGCCCCTATCGGGTCGGGCAAAATTTGCCGGCGCGGAGTTGGAAATCGACGGAACTGCGTCCAAGGCCGGCGAGAGGTTGGACTTACAAGCGCTTCTGCGGGGAGAAAACCTGGGAGCTTTGGCCCGGGCGCTCGGGCAAGGACCCTTGGAAGCGGGTTCTTTTCGGATCTCCTCTCATGCCGCTTTCCAGGAGGGCGGATGGGAGGTGGCGGATCTGGAGGGCGAGATTCATGGGATCGGGCCGTGGAAGAGAGTCCGCGTTGCGCAGGGCCGAGGCGCCGTCGGCAAAACGGGCTCCTTTTCGGCCTCTCTGTCCGCCGACCTCGACCAGGTTCCCCTCTCTTTGTCGTTTCAGGGCAAGACCGGAGCCGGCCCTGAATCCAACGGAACCACCTGGCCGTTCGAGCTCGACGCGGCGGCGGCCGGGGCCGAACTCACTGCTGCCGGATCGATCGTTGATTCCCCCGACGGCCGCCGGTTCGAGGCTGCGACCCGGATCGCGGGCCGGCGTCTGGATCGGCTCGGCCTCCTGATCGCTGTCCCGCTCCCGCGCATTGACGCCTACGACCTGAGCGCAAGGGTCACACATCAAGACCGCGTGCACGACTTTCGGGATCTTTTGGTGCGAATCGGAGGCAGCCGGCTGATCGGCTCCCTGCGGTGGGACGGCAGCCGTGCAAAACCGCTTCTGACAGGCAACCTCTCCGTGGAGCGGCTGATGCTGGAAGAGCTCCAGGCTGCGTCCGCGGCGCCTGCATCTGCTGACCCGCTCGATCGCCCGATCGCGATCGACTGGCTGCGCGCCTTCGATGCCAGACTCAAGCTGGATGTGAACGGTATTGCCGGCAGCCCCCTGCCCATCGAACAGCTCAGCGCCGATGCAACCGTGGCGGCCGGCCGTCTCGATGCAAAGCTGCGCGGCCGAGCCGCCGGGGCGAGTCTGCAGGGGCAGGTGGAATTGTCCGTGAACGCTATGCCCGAAGTTTCCTTGACAGCGGCCATCGGCCCCATCGATGCCGTTCGGACCCTCCGGCAGCTTAATCTGCCGCTGGCTCTGTCCGGGGCGGTGAAGACCGTTCACATCAAGGGCCGCAGCGCGGGGAGAACCCCGCGCGCGCTGCTTGAACAAGCGCAGCTCTCCGTGCGGGCAAACCCGGCCGGTCTGGAAGTCTCCGGCACCATCATGCGCCGGCGGGTGGACATCACCCTGGCCAAGGCCGAGGCGAGCGTGCGCCGGGGGCGGCCGGCTGAAGTGGTTTTATCGGGGGCGCTGAACCGGGTGCCGTTTGATGCCACGATCGCCGCGGGCTCCATTGCCGAGCTGTACCGCCCGAATACGCCGCTGCCGGTGCGGTTCGTTATGCGCGCCGGGGAGGTTCAGTTGAAGGCCGAAGGCGCGGTGGCACGGCCGTTCAGCCGCCAGGAGTTCAATCTCTCCCATGAGCTGACGGGCAAGGAGATCAAAGGGCTCGACCCGTTGATGGACATGGTACTGCCCCTGCAGGGAGAATTCCATGCCAGGGGCCGGGTCTCGGCCCGCGGCAAGCAGTTTTTCTACGAAGAGGATCTGCGGGTCGGCAGGAGCGATCTGAAGGCGGAACTCACGGTCAGCTACGAGGCGGCGCGCCCTGCGATCGAGGGCCGCGTCCGAATCCACGAGCTGCACATGAACGATCTGATTCTCTCGGGCGTGGAGCCCCCTGGGGATCCGGCCCGCAAGAGCGCGCGGGTGATCCCCGACCATCCGATACCGGCGGAGATCTTCAGGGCGGCCGACCTGGATCTCCACCTGCAGGCCGGGCGCATCGTCACCGGCGCCGAACCCCTCGGCGATCTCAGCGCGGAAATCACGATTCAAAACGGCCGCTACCATTCCGTGCACTCGGTATCGGGGGTGTTGGGGGGGCGCATGGAAGGGGAGGTGGAGATCGACGCCGCGGCCGATCCCCCATCGATCGGCATACGGTTTCAGGCCGAAGAAGTGGACTACCGCTTCCTGCAGTCGCCGGCGCGGGAGTCCGGTTTGATCGAAGGACGGATCGGGCTCTACGCCGAGCTCGCCGGGGCCGGCGGAACGGTGCGCGACTTCCTCGAGGATGCCCAGGGCCGGCTCACCCTCATCGGTGGGCCCGGCCGGATTTCGGACCGCCGGCTGGATTTGTGGGCTGCGGATCTGTTGCCGACCATGCTCTCGCCCCGCTGGCAGCGGGAAAATATAACCGAGATGAATTGCGCCGTCGCGCACGTCAAGTTGCACCAGGGCATGATGGAAGTAGAGGATCTTCTCCTCGACACCCGGCGGATCACCGTTGCCGGCAGCGGATCGGTGGACCTGAAGACCGAATCCATGGACCTGCTTCTTGCGCCGCGGCCCAAGCGGGTGAGCCTCGTCAGCCTGGCCAACACGGTGCGCATTCGCGGCACGCTCGCCGACCCGGATGTTTCTGCGGCGCGCCTACCCAGCCGACGGCGGCTGGTGCGCACGGGTTTTCTGGCCGGCGTGGTCAATCCACTTTTCCTGCTCACCGCTTTCGTGGACACCGGCACGGGTTCTTCCAACCCCTGCGTCAGGGCGGTTGAACGGGCGCAACAGGCGATCGGGGTCGACGGATCCGAGTGAGGTCAGACGGGTCTGAAGGGTTTCGATGAGAGGTCGGTTCGGTCTATCCCTGCGTGACGCGCAGTACCTCTTCCAGTGTGGTGGTGCCCTCGAGCACTTTCTGGATTCCGTCCTGCCGCAGGGTCATCATCTTTTCCTGGATTGCCACGGCCTTGATGCGGTTGGAATCGAAGGTCTGCAGGATGAGGCCCCGGAGATCTTCGCTCATCAGCATGATCTCGAAGATCCCGATTCGTCCCCGATAGCCCGTCTGGAAGCATTTTTCGCACCCGACCGCCTTGAAAATGGTGGCGTTGGCGAACTGCTCCGGTTTTACCCCGATACTCTGCAGGTAGACCATCTGCGGGGAGGTGGGCTGCTTGCACTCCCGGCAGAGCACCCGTACCAGGCGCTGGGCAAAGACGGCCAGCACCGATGAGGAGATCAAAAACGGCTCTACTCCGATGTCCACCAAGCGCGTGATGGCGCTGGGCGAGTCGTTGGTGTGCAGGGTCGAGAACACCAGGTGGCCGGTCAAGGCCGACTGCACGGCGATGTCCGCCGTCTCCTTGTCGCGAATCTCGCCGATCAGGATCACGTCCGGGTCCTGACGCACGATGGAGCGCAGGCCGCGGGCGAAGGTGAGATCGATCTTGGGGTTGACCTGGATCTGGCTGATCCCCTTCATCTGGTATTCCACCGGGTCCTCGATCGTGATGATGTTGATGCCCGGCTTGTTGATCGACTGCAGGATTGCATACAGGGTGGTGGTCTTGCCGCTGCCGGTCGGACCGGTGACGAGGATGATGCCGTTGGGCGAGGCCGCAAGCTTCTGGATCAGCTCGAAGCGGCCGGCCGACAGCCCCAGGTCCCGCAGCTCCAGCAGCGAGCCGGATTTGTTCAGGAGCCGGAGGACCAGCCGCTCGCCGAAGGAGGTCGGAATGGTGGAGACGCGTACGTCGATGTCTTGGTCGCCCACGCGCACGTCGAAGCGGCCGTCCTGCGGCAGGCGCTTCTCGGCGATGTTCATCTTGGACATGACCTTCACGCGCGAGATTAGAGCCGGCTGGATCCACTTGGGCGGGGTGAGCAGGTCGTAGAGGATTCCGTCCACCCGGTAGCGCACGGTGAAGCTGTTCTGGTAGGGTTCGAAGTGAATGTCGCTTGCGCGCGCTTTGATCGACTGCGAGATGATGTGGTTCACAAGCTTGATGACGGGCGCATCGCTTGTGTCGTCCAGCAGGTCGGCCGTCTCCTCGAGTTCGCTGATGATGGCGCTGCCGCTCTCCTGCATGTCCTCTACCAGCTGCTGGGCCGAGTCCCGGCGCAGGTCATATTGCAGGTTGATGGCGGACAGGATGGTCTCCCGCGTCGCCAGGACGAGCCGGTAGCCGGGCAGGTCCAGCAGGCGGACTAGATCGTCCAACGAGTGGAAGTCCAAGGGGTCGCGGACGGCGATCACGCAGCCGGGGTCGCACACCAACCGGGCAGGGTCGGCGGCGTCCGGGGCATTCAAGCCGCAATCTACCGCGCTGACCGGCCGGCGGCAGTTTAACGGGACCATGGCGTGCTTTTTGAGAAACTGGATGGGGACCTGGTCCAGCAACGCTGTGTCGATGTCGTTCAACGGCAGCTGGGGCCAGAAGGGAATGTCAAACTGGGCGCTCAGGGCCTCGAGCAGCTGGGCTTCGGAAATTGCCTTCTGCTGCACGAGGATCTCGCCCAGATGGCCGCCCTTTTCGGTCTTGAACTGCTCGGCGGCGGAAAAAGCCGCGGGGTCGACGTTGAAACGCGAGGCGATGATTTCCGACAGTTGCGTCATGAGCCACGTTTCTCACTTTTGATCGGGACGATAGAGCTTGATCTCTCCCTCTTGGACCGTGTCGGGAGAGTTCTGGCCGGGCGGCTTTTTTTCGGAATACAGCTTATCGGCCTCTTCGGGGCTCTTGACCACCCGGGGGGTGATGAACACGTAAAGGTTGGTCTGCTGCCGGGAGTCCGTCTGGGTTTTGAAGAGCCACCCCAAAATGGGGATGTCGCCGAGGCCCGGCACCTTGGTTTCATTATCGTTGCGGTTGTCGTCGATCAGGCCGCCGATGACGACGGTGTGGTTGTCCTGGACCAGGACGGTGGTCTCAATGGTGCGCTTCTGGGTGACCGGGCGCGTGGCGGTGGTGGCCACCGTGGCGACCCGGTCGAGGTTGGTGACCTCGAGCGAGAGTTTCAGGCGCACGTTGCGGCCTTCCGACACGTGAGGGGTGATTTTGAGAATCTTGCCCACGTCCCGGTACTCGAACGATTCGAAGGAGCCGCCCGACACGTCGGTGGTGGAGCGGGTCTGGAAGGGGCGGTTTTCGCCCACCGTGATGCGGGCCTCCTCGTTGTCGGTGGTCAGGATCTGGGGGGTGGACAGGATGCGGAAGTTGTCGTCGGTTTTGACCGCGTTGACGATGGCCGAGACATTGGAGAGCGTGATCCCGCCGAAGTTGAAGGGTTGGGTCAGCACGCCGACGGCCAGACCGGTGCCCAGCGCGCTGAGGGGGTTGACCGGCCCAGCGGAAGGGCTGAACTTTCCTCCGTAGGCCGTGTTCTGGTTGTTCACGTTGGTCTGGTCGAAGAGCTGCCACTGCACGCCGAGGTCGAAGCTCTTGGTGGCGTTCACCTCCATGATCAGCGACTCGATGTAGACCATGGAGCGGGGGATGTCGAGCTTGCGGATCACCGCCTCTACGACCTCGTAGTCTTCCTTGTCGGCCATGATGATCAGGCTGTTGGTGGCCTTGTCGGCGTTGATCTGCACTTTGCCGAGAACCACGGCCGTCGGCCCCCGGGCGGCTGCAGGCGCGCCGCCGGCACCCCCGGCCCC
>JBGSTS010000297.1:0-2998 GCA_041736435.1 Desulfobacterales bacterium
GGCCTCGGCCCGCGGCGAGCGCCCGGTGAGCTGCCGGCAGAGGGCGGGCGGTTTGATTTCTGGCGGGTGCTCCAGCTCGATCCCCCCCGGCGCCTGCTTTTGCTCTCGGAAATGAAGGCCCCCGGCGATGCGCTCCTGGAGCTGGAGATCACCCCGGCCGGAGACAGCTCATCCGAGATCCGCCTCAGGTCGACTTTCATTCCGCGCGGCCTGGCGGGGCTGGCTTACTGGCACGCGTTCTACCCCGCCCACGTGCACGTGTTCCGGGAGATGCTGATGGGGATTGCCCGGGCCGCCGGGGCGGTGGTGGAGGATGTCGGATATGAAAAACGCTGCAGGGTTAAGGGCTCAGGACGGAAAGAATAGAATTGGATCCTCAACCCCTGGAACCTTTGGCTTTGTGGACTCTTTGGCTGGCACTTGACAGCATTAAGCTCTGCACTTATTTTTGAAAAACCTATTATGTAACACAGGCATAACCAAACACGGAAAAAATAAGAGGAGGAGCGCATGAACGTCGTTGATTATTGCAAGGGGATGGAGATGGAGTTGACGGCCTGGAAGGCCAAAGTTTACGACCTGACCCGCAAGGTGGAGACCCTCGGTTCAAAGGAAAGAGAGAAGATCCTGCCCAACATTCAAGATCTCCACATTTTCATCGCCGACTTGTCCGCCCGCATCGATCAGTTGAAAAACGAATGCCCCACGGAGTGGAGCCCGCAGAAGAAAGACATCGACACGGGCAGCATCGACATGCGTGGGAAGTACGAGCAGACCATGGAGTTCATCGGCAAGGCCGCACCGGTTTCCATCGCGGGCTGATGTAAATTCGCACATAGATCCCTGAACGGGCAGTTGATAAAATCAGCTGCCCTTTTTTTGCGCTCTTTCCTTACCGCACGACCTGCCGCAGTTCGCCTCTTGAACCGGTTCTTCAATCTGTGCTACGCTTCATTTAATCCTGCGGAAGGAACGGGGAATGAAAACGCGAATTTTTATTGTTGCGGCGTTAGCCCTTATCGCCGGTTTGGGGTCAGCGGCGGCGGCCGATGTTGCGGTGAGCGACGCTACCCAGACCTGCCTCGAGTGCCACACCCTCATCCACCCGGGGATCGTCGC
Organism: Desulfobacterales bacterium; assembly: GCA_041736435.1. Lineage (GTDB taxonomy): Bacteria > Desulfobacterota > Desulfobacteria > Desulfobacterales > SpSt-501 > SpSt-501. The sequence continues at coordinate 1,120 of JBGSTS010000297.1, forward strand.
CAGCTGGCAGAAAAGCAGGCACTCCCGGGTGACCCCGCAACAGGCCATGGCGGTCAAGGGGCTCGGGCTGAAAGTATCGAGCAAGGAGGTGCCACCGGAATTGCAGGGCACCGTGGTCGGATGTGCGGAGTGCCACACGCTGAGGCCCGGGGCGCATGCCGACACCTTCGAGCACAATGGAATTGAGATCCACCTCGTCGTCAGCCCAGGGGACTGCCGCACCTGCCACGCCCAGGAGGCGGAGCAATACAGCCGCAACATCATGTCCCATGCCTACAAGAACCTGGCCGGCAACAAGGTCTTCAACGACCTGGAACACAGCATCTTAGGCGGGATCGAGCGCAAGGCCGGGAAGATCGCTATTCAGCCCGCCAACGCCGCCACGAAGGCCGAGGCCTGCTATTACTGCCACGGCACCCAGCTCAAGCTCGTAGGCCGCGAGACCCGCAACACCGAGCTGGCCGGCGAGCTCGAATTTCCGAAGATAGAGGGGTGGCCGAACCAGGGCGTGGGGCGGGTGAACCTGGACGGGACCCTGGGCTCCTGCGCCGCCTGCCACACCCGGCACCAGTTTTCGATCGAGATGGCCCGTAAGCCCTATACCTGCAAGGAGTGCCATGTGGGGCCGGATGTCCCGGTCGCCAAGGTCTACGAGGCCAGCAAGCACGGCAACATTTTTTCGACCCACAACAAGGAGTGGGAGTTCAACGCCGTGCCCTGGACCGTGGGCAAGGATTTCACCGCGCCGACCTGCGCGGCCTGCCACGTCAGCCTGGTGGTGAACACCGAGGGCGATGTGGTGGCCCAACGCTCGCACCAGATGAACGACCGCCTGCCGTGGCGGATGTTCGGCCTGATCTACGCGCACCCCCACCCCCGCGATCCGGACACGACCATCATCCGCAACAAGGACGGCTTGCCGCTGCCCACGGACTTCGAGGGCGGGTTCGCGACCCAGTATCTGATCGACGCCCAGGAGATGGACAAGCGGCGCCGGACGCTCCAGGCCATGTGTCTCGCCTGCCACGGCACCTCCTGGGTGGACGGGCAGTGGGCGCGGTTCGAGAACACTCTGCGCGAAACCAACGCCAAGACCCTCGCTGCGACCCTAATCCTGTCCGAGGCCTGGGCGGCCGGCTACGCCGCCGGCCCGGCCAAAGGCGGCAGCCCCTTCGACGAGGCCGTCGAGCGGCGCTGGGCGGATACCTGGTTGATTTATGCCAACACGATCCGCTTCGCCTCGGCCATGGGCTGCGGCGGGGACTACGGGGTCTTCGCCGACGGCCGCTATGAGCTGAACAAAGCCGTCATGGACCTGCACGACTGGCTGGAGCTGAGGAGCAGGGTGCTGCCAGCAAGGAAACCGTGATGGCCATTCACTTCCACGTAAGTTAGGCTTTTACCTGTGGGAGCGGCTTCCAGCCGCGATTCGATCACGGCTGGAAGCCGCTCCCACAAAATCTGAACTTACTCGCTTTGGAACGCCCCCTATGGCCTATCCCGGGATACAGGATTCACGCATACGGCCGCTGAACGAACGCGATATCGTTCAGGGACGCTACGTGCTTTACTGGATGCAGCAGTCCCAGCGCGCGCAGATGAACCATGCGCTGGAGGCTGCGGTAAACGAGGCGAATGCCCTCGGGATGGGGGTGGTGGTGGCCTTCGGCCTGACGGACACCTACCCCGAGGCCAACCTGCGGCATTACACCTTTATGCTCGAAGGGCTCAAGGAAACCGCGCAAACCTTGGAACAGCGTGGCATACGGCTTGTGGTCCGGCGCGGCTCGCCGCCGGAGGTCGCCCTGGAACTCGGCCGGGAGGCAGCGCTCATCGTCTGCGACCGGGGCTACCTGCGGCACCAGCGGTCCTGGCGGGA
>JBGSTS010000133.1:0-23882 GCA_041736435.1 Desulfobacterales bacterium
CGGCCGGCCGGATGCCGCCCGGCGCATCGTCGAGGACTGCTATCGTTTGGTGGCGACGCACGCCGCCGGAAAACCGGCTGACCGGCCGAGCGGCCTGCCGGCCGGCTGACGGGACAACGACATCATGTATCTTAAAAAATACCGCATCCATTTCGTGGGCATCGGCGGCATCGGCATGAGCGGGATCGCCGAGCTGCTCCTGAATCTCGGCTACACGGTCTCCGGATCGGATCTCAAAGCAACCGAGATCACCGCACGCCTCGAGGGCCTCGGCGCCGTCATCACCGAAGGCCACAGCGCCGATTGCGTCGAGGGCGCCGATGTCGCGGTGATCTCCTCCGCGGTGCGGCCCACCAACCCCGAAGTCCTTGCCGCCCGAGAACGGTCGATCCCGGTGATCCCGCGCGCCGAAATGCTGGCCGAGCTGATGCGTCTTAAATACAGCATTGCCGTCGCCGGCGCCCACGGCAAGACCACCACCACCTCTATCGTGGCCGCGGTGCTCGCCAGCGGCGGGCTGGATCCCACGGTGGTGATCGGCGGCAAGCTGATGAGCGCCGGGACCAATGCCGTTCTCGGCAAAGGGGACTTCATCGTGGCCGAGGCCGATGAGAGCGACGGCTCCTTTCTGCGCTACTCCCCGGCCATCGCCGTGGTGACCAACATCGACCGCGAGCACCTGGATTTTTACCCCGATCTGAAAGCGATCCAGCGGGCGTTCCTGCAGTTCATCGACCGCCTGCCGTTTTATGGACTGGCCGTGCTGTGCCTGGACAACGAACCGACCCAGGCGATCCTGCCGCGGATCAAAAAACGACACATCACTTATGGCATGAACCCGCAGGCCGATTTTCAGATTCGCGACGTGGCCTTCGAGGGCCGCCGCAGCCGCTTCAACGTGCTGCGCCGGGGCAAACCGCTCGGGTCTTTCGGCCTGAACCTGCCCGGGATCCATAACGTCACCAACGCCACCGCCGGCATTGCGGTGGGCTTAGAACTCGACATCCCCGTTGCCAGCATCCGCGCCGCCTTGGACGAAATCACCGGCGTGCAGCGCCGCCTGGAGGTCAAGGGCGAAAAAAATGGGGTCATCGTGGTGGACGACTACGGGCACCACCCTACGGAAATCAAGATGACCCTCGAGGCGGCCAACGCCTGCTGGCCCGGGCGACGCATGGTGGTGGTGTTCCAACCTCACCGCTACAGCCGCACGCGCGCCCTCTTCGATGAGTTCACCCGGGCCTTTTACCAGTCGGATGTCCTGTGCGTGCTGCCGGTCTATGCCGCCGGGGAAGACCGGATCGAAGGCGTCAGCGCCGGAGTGCTTTGCGATGGGATCAAGGCTCACGGCCATAAACAGGTGGTCTGCGTCGAAAATCAGCCTGCCGCCGTCGAATTTCTGAGAGCCACCCTGGCGCCCGGTGACCTGCTGCTGACCCTGGGGGCCGGCGACGTCTGGAAAATCGGCAACCGGATGGTGGCCGTCGAGGAGCATCCATGAATCGCCGCCCCCGCAGCACATCGCGCCGCGCAGCCACGCCGCGGCGGAACATCAGTCGGCGGGCCAAAGCCGTTCGCCTGCGGCATTTTACGGAGCGTATCCTGCTCGGCGTGAGGCTGGCGGCCGGGGCCGCCGCGGTTGTCTGGGTGAGCTTGATGTTCGTGTTCATCCACGATCTGTTCATTCAGAGCGATTACTTCAACGCCCGACACCTCCAGGTGGAGGGAAACCAGCGGGTGCGCCTGGCAGACATCCGTTCGCTGACCGGAATCCGGCCGGGGGTCAACGTGCTCAGCGTCAACCTTTCGGCCGCCCGCAGGCAGCTGCTCGCCCACCCCTGGATCGCCGAGGCGCAGGTCCAACGCAATCTTCCCGGGGGCCTGCACATCCGCGTCCGTGAGCACAACGCGGTGGCGATCGTCGATCTGGGGCAACGGTTTCTGCTGAACGCCGAGGGGGAGCTCTTCAAACCCTGGGAGTCCCCGGACCCGGCCGGGCTGACGCTCGTGAGCGGTCTCCATGCAGCCGATGTGCGGATTGCGGACCGTTCGGGAGCTGCGGGGCCGCGCATTCCGAATGCCGGCGGCCCGAACCCCGCCTTGGAGACGCTGCGCAGCCGGCCGATGGAGGCCGTCATGCAGGTGTTGGCCTTGGGGCGCGAGCCGCATTCCGCCCTGCCGGTCCGACAGGTGCACACGATCCGCGTGGACCGCGAGTTGGGGATCACCGTCACGGCTTTTGACGAGGCCGCTGCCGTACGCTTGGGGTACGATGATTTTCCGACCAAATACCGGCTGCTGGGCGACTTGCTGGCGTTTTTCAAGACGAACCCGCCGGCGGTCGACTTCGACCGCATCGATCTGACCGATGTGAACCGGGTGATCGTCAACCCGGTGAAGACGGATCCGGCACGCGTAAGAGGAGGTTGACCATGCAGCGCAAGGAAGACATCGTCGTCGGTCTGGATATCGGCACCACCAAGATCTGCGCAGTGGTGGGAGAGGTCTCCGAAACCGGCATCAGCATTATCGGTATCGGGACTCACCCCTCGATCGGGCTGCGCAAGGGGGTCGTCGTCAACATCGAAGCGACGGTCGACTCCATCAAGAAGGCCGTGGAAGAGGCTGAGCTCATGGCCGGCTGCGAGATCTCCTCGGTCTACACCGGCATCGCCGGCGGCCATATCACCGGCTTCAACAGCCGCGGCATCGTGGCCATCAAGGGGCCGGAGATCACGCCCCAGGATGTCGAGCGGGTGATCGATGCCGCCCGGGCAGTGGCCATCCCGATGGATCGCGAAGTCATTCACGTGCTGCCCCAAGACTACATCGTGGACGGGCAGGCCGGCATCCAGAACCCGGTGGGGATGTCCGGGGTGCGGCTGGAGGCGAAGATCCACATCGTCACCGGGGCCGTGACGTCGGCGCACAATATCGTGAAGTGCGCCAACCGTTCGGGGCTGGACGTGTGCGACATCGTCCTGGAGTCCCTCGCCTCGGGGGAGGCGGTGCTCTCCGATGAAGAAAAACAGCTGGGATCGGCGCTGCTGGACCTCGGCGGCGGCACGACGGACCTGGCCGTGTTCTCGGGCCGGAACATCAAACACACCTTTGTGCTGGCCCTGGGCGGCGACAACCTGACCAACGACATCGCCATCGGCCTGCGCTGCCCGCACCCGGAGGCTGAAAAAATCAAGAAACGGTTCGGCAGCTGCGTCGCCCAGAGCATCCGGGCGGATGAAAGCATCGAGGTGCCTGGGATGAGCGGCCGCGAGCCGCGCAAGCTCCCGCGCCAGATCCTGGGCGAAATCCTGCAACCGCGGATGGAGGAGATTTTCACGCTGGTGAACCGGGAGATCTATCGGGCCGGCATGGAAAACCTGGTCCCTTCCGGATTGGTCCTGACCGGGGGCACGGCGTTGCTCGACGGGGTGACCGAGATCGCCGAGTCGGTGTTCAACCTGCCGACCCGCATCGGCAGCCCCATAGGCCTCAAGGGGCTGGCGGACGTTGTCCAGAACCCCATGTACGCCACCGGGGCGGGCCTGGTGCTCTATGGCGCACGCCGCCACCCGAAGGACAAAACGAAGTTTCGGATCCGAGACCGCAACATTTTCAACCGTCTCGTGAGCCGCATGAAACGCTGGTTCAAGGACGTTGTTTGAAGATGCCGCCTGACGGCGGCATCTTCCCTGGGCAAGAGAATTTCAGATTTAAATGGCAAGACCAAACGGGCAACGACGGAAAGGCGACCGAAGACCAACACCAAACACTGAACACTCACCATCAACTTCAGGCAGGAGGGCAACCATGTTCACGTATGTAGACAATGAAAAGTCGGCAAAAATCAAGGTGATCGGGGTCGGCGGCGCCGGGGGCAATGCCATCAACAACATGATCCGCTCGGGCCTTCAGGGTGTCAAGTTCATCGCCGCCAACACCGACGCCCAGGCGCTCGAAATCTCCCGCGCGGACACCCGGATCCAGCTGGGCGACAGCATCACGGAGGGCCTGGGCGCGGGCGCCAATCCCCAAATCGGGCGGGATGCCGCGCTGGAAACCGTGGAGGAGCTGCGCAAGGCCCTTCAGGACAGCCACATGGTGTTCATCACCGCCGGGCTCGGGGGCGGTACCGGCACCGGGGCCACCCCGGTCATCGCGGAGATCTGCCGCGAGATGGGGGCGCTCACGGTGGCGGTGGTCAGCCGCCCGTTCTCCTTCGAGGGCAGAAAGCGCGCCCAGATCGCCGAGCAGGGTCTGTCCGACCTCAAGAAAGTCGTCGACACCGCCATCACCATCCCCAACGACCGCCTGCGGGCGCTGGCCTCGAAAAAGGCGACCCTGATGGAGATGTTCATGCGCGCCGACGAAATCCTGCTGCACGCGGTGAAAGGCATCACCGACCTGATCATGATGCCGGGCCTGGTCAATCTCGATTTTGCCGACGTGCGCACCACCATGTCCAAGGCCGGCATGGCACTCATGGGGGTGGGCATCGCCTCGGGCGAAAACCGCGCCATTGACGCGGCGGAGAAGGCGATCTCCCATCCGCTGCTCGAAGACATCTCCATCGCCGGCGCCCGCGGGGTCCTCATGAACATCACCGCATCGAGCAGCATGGAGTTCGAAGAGGTCGCCGAGGCGTCGGAGCGCATCCACAAGGAAGTCGGGGAGGAGGCCGAAATTTTCTGGGGCACCTCCGTGGACGACAGCCTGGGGGACGAGATCCGCGTGACGGTCATCGCCACCGGGATCGGCTCCGAGGCTGAGTCCTGCCGTGCGAAGGACAAGGACAAAGACCGCGACAAAAAGGTCGTTCAGCCCTTGCGGGGTAAAGTCCGCGATGTCACGCCGGCCGACATGGACCGGGGCGATATCGTCCCGGACTTCGACGAACCGACCTTCATCCGCAATCGGCGTGTTGTGGGCGAGGATTCAGGCGCCCTTTACCGCGGCGTAGGCCGCCTGGCGCTCGACGACACCGATCTGGATGTTCCGACCTTCCTGCGCCGGAAGGCAGATTGAAAACCGGGTGTCCTGCCGCCCGGCAGGTTGCCGACCCCTGACCTGCAGTGTATAGAACTGGTTTCAGAACCCCGTCTAACGGCTGGGGGTCCCGCCATGGCGGGGTTGCAGGTCTCTCGAACGCGCTCACAACCCATTGAGGTTGCTGCGCTTTCGATTCGACCTGCGCCTTGCCCGCAACCGTGATCCGAGGTTTTGAAACCAGTTCTAGCGGCGATGGAGGGCGGCGGAGCATTGAAACACACCCCAAGCGACCGGAAACCCGGCGCCGGCGAGGTCGGCACCATTCACAAGGATCGGCGCGGGCGGACCACCGTTGCCCTGGTCTACCCGAACCGCTACCATGTGGGCATGGCCAACCTCGGCCTGCAGTCCATTTACGGGCTGCTCAACCGGCACGATGACATCGTCTGTGAACGAGCGTTCCTGCCTGAAAACACCGCCACGACCCCCGGCCGCCTGACGACCCTCGAGTCAGGTCGGCCGGTGGCCGAAGCGGACCTCATCGCCTTCTCGATCTCATTCGAAAGCGACTACCCGCATGTCCTGCAGCTCCTGGAACAGTCGGGGCTCCCCCAGCGGTCCGAGGACCGCAATGAAAGCCATCCCCTGGTCATCGCGGGCGGGGTGGCCTGTTTCCTGAACCCGGAGCCGATCTCCCCCTTCATCGACCTGTTCCTGATCGGAGAGGCCGAGGTCATCCTACCGCGGTTTCTGGAGGTATTCCGGCCCGGTGCCGCGCGGCAGGAGCTGCTGCTGAACCTGGCCCGGGTTGTCCCCGGGGCCTATGCTCCCGCCTTCTACCAGGTATCCTATGGACTGGAGGGCACGCTGGCGGCGTTCCAGCCGATCCGGGATGTTCCCGCGCGCATCGCCCGTCCCATCGTCCGGGACCTTTCCGGTACGGTCACCTGCAGCGCCGTGGTAACCCCCGACACCGCCTTTGGCCGGTCCTTCCTGGTGGAGGTGGGCCGCGGCTGCCCGCACGGATGCCGCTTCTGCAGCGCAGGTTTCGTCTACCGCCCCCCACGCTTCCGGCCTGCGGCGGAACTCGCCCAAACCGTGCAACGGGGCCTGGAGCAAACCGACCAGGTCGGCCTGGTGGGGGCGGCGGTCTCGGACCTGCCGGGAATCGGGGCGCTGTGCGCCCAATTCACCGGGGGTAACGCCAGCATCGCCTTCAGCTCCCTGCGGGCGGACGCCCTCTCCCCGGAGCTGGTGCGCACGCTCAAGCAAAGCGGGGTCAAGACCGCCACAATCGCTCCCGAGGCCGGCTCGGAGCGCCTGCGCCGGGTGATCAACAAGGGCCTTTCAGAGGCCGATGTCCTCTCCGCCGCCGAAACGCTGGTCGCCCAGGGCATTCCCAACCTTAAGCTGTATTTCATGATCGGTCTGCCGACCGAGACCGACGAGGACGTTCAGGCCATTGCGGCCCTGGTCAAACGCATCAAGCACGTGTTTTTGACGGCCAGCCGAAACCGCCGTGCCATCGGCACCATCACCACCGGCGTCAGCTGCTTCGTGCCGAAACCCTTCACCCCGTTCCAGTGGACGGCCATGGAGGAAGTCGGCCGCCTCAAGACAAAGATCCGCACCATCAAAAACGAGCTCGGCCGAATCGCAAACGTGCGCGTGCACGCGGACGTCCCTCGCTGGGCCTATGTGCAGGCGGTGTTGTCGCGCGGCGACCGGCGGACGGCCGAGATTCTCGCCCGCGTGCACGCCGTGCAGGGCAACTGGCCGCACGCGCTGAAGACCTTGCCCATCAACGCGGATTTCTATGTCCACCGGGAACGCGACCCGGAGGAACTCCTGCCCTGGGATTTCATCGACCACGGGGTCACCAAAGAATTTTTGAAGCAGGAGTATCGGCGAGCCCTGGAAGGCCGGGCGGGCGTCGCGTGCGGTGGGGAATCCTGCCGGCTGTGCGGGGCCTGCGTCGACGAAGGGGGGGTTGCCCAATGAGGTTTCCGGCCAGAACCGGGAGTGAAAGCGTTCGCTGAGGCCACCCCTTCTGCGCCGGAAGCCCTGCCATGGCGGGGGCCGCGATATCAACCGCGCGCGGGCCGCCTGTCGCGGCTGGAAGCCGCTTCCACAATGAGCAATGAACTTCACTCCGGGGCCGCGCCGCTTGCGGCCTCCAGGGCGGCGATCAGCTCCAGCATGTCCGCCGGCAGCGGGGATTCGAACGTTCGACGTTCTCCGGTGTGGGGGTGGGTGAATTCGAGCCGCCAGGCGTGCAGCATCTGGCGGCGCACACCGGCAAGAAGGAATCGGGCCGGGCCCTGAATCAGCGCAGGCGCGGCCCGGCGATGAGCGTAGACCGGGTCGCCGACGATGGGGTGGTGGATGGCGGCGCAGTGCACGCGGATCTGATGGGTACGCCCAGTGTGGAGCTGCACCCGCAGCAGGCTGAACCCGTCTAACCGGCGTTCCACCCGCCAGCTGGTTTCAGCCTCCCGCGGGGAGCGACTCCGGGTGGACATGCGCTTGCGATCGACGGGGTGGCGCCCGATCGGCAGCCGGATAGCCCCGGCCGCGGCCGCCATGCGCTCGTGCACGAGCGCCAGGTAGTCTTTGCGAACCGTGCGGGCCTTGAACTGGGCGGCGAGCCGTTCCAAAGCGAAGGCGTTTTTAGCTACCACCAGGGTGCCGGAGGTGTCCTTGTCGAGCCGGTGTACGATCCCCGGGCGCAGTTCGGCACCGATGCCGGCCAGATCCGGGCAGTGGTAGAGCAGCGCATTGACCAGGGTGCCGGAATAATGCCCCGGCGCCGGGTGCACCACGAGCCCCGCCGGCTTGTTGACGACGACCAGGTGTTGGTCTTCATAGAGGATGTTCAAGGGAATGGCTTCCGGCAGAAAACCGCTGGGCTGCGGCGCAGGGACGCTGCCGGTCACGATCTCCCCGGCCTTCACCCGGTAACCGGGTTTACGGCTCTGGCCATCAACCTGGACGGCATGGCCGGCAATGAGCTCGGCGGCAAACGATCGCGAGCAACCGGGTAGGCGCTCCGCCAAAAACACATCCAGCCGCCGGCCCGCGGCGGAAGATTCCACGGGCAGTCGGAAGGGACCGATGCAGGTCATGCGGTGTTCAGGCGGCTTCGGAGGCGAACAGGGATTCGATTTCGGTGATGATGGTCTTCTCGTCGGTTTTCTTGGCCCGCGACAGCTCTTTCACCAGCAGGATCTGGGCGGTGTCGTAGAGCTTGCGCTCCCCGAAGGAAAGGTCTTTGGTGAGTTTAAGGCGGAACAAATCTCGAAACACCTCGGCCACGTCGTAAAGCGAGCCGGTTTTGATTTTTTCCATGTATTCGCGGTAGCGGCGGTTCCAGGTCTGGTTGTCGGCCAGCAGCTCGCGCTTGGTCTTCATGACAGCGTAGACCTTGGGAACCTCCTTGGCATCGATCAGGCAGCGCAAGCCAACGGATTCCACATTGCCGATCGGAATCATGATGACCATCCCGTTTTCCAGCACCCGCAGAATGTAGAAATCGTGGGTTTCGCCGTTGACGACCCGGCTTTCGATGGCCTGTATTTGCCCGACGCCGTGCGCCGGGTAAACGGCGAGATCGCCGATTCGAAATTTCCGGATTTTGACCTTGGGCGCCGTTGCGATGACATTGGGTGTATTGTCGACCACAGCTCCGCTTTTATCAACGGAAAGGCTGCCGATTCGAAATTTCTGAATTTTAGCCTTGGACGCCGTTGCGACGACGTGGGGTGTCTTGACGGTCATCGGCCTGCTTTTTGCTTTAGTCTTAGACCCCACCGAGACTTTTCTGGGTGTCTTGCTGGCCACATTACCCCTCTTTGCAGCAGATGGTTTCCTTGCGAAACTCATTGGACATCAATCCTCCAAGATAAAACTGTATACCACAAGCACCGTCAGCCGTCAACAGCCGCTCGCGAGGCTTTCACGCACAAAAAAAAGGCCAGCGCCTTGCGGCGTCGGCCTTTTTTTGTTTTTCAGTGTTTCAGGTGCCGGATTACATCAGGAAAGGCACCATCAACAGCGCGACAACGTTCAGGATCTTGATCATCGGGTTCACGGCCGGGCCGGCCGTGTCCTTGTAGGGGTCGCCGACGGTGTCGCCGGTGACGGCAGCCTTGTGCGCATCGCTGCCCTTGCCGCCCAGGTGGCCGTCTTCAATGTACTTCTTGGCATTGTCCCAGGCCGCGCCGCCGGTGGTCATCGAAATGGCGACGAACAGACCGGTGACGATGCTGCCGATCAGAAGCCCGCCCAGGGCAATCTTGCCCAGGAGCAGGCCGACGACGATAGGAGCAACGACCGGCAACAGGGCCGGGATCATCATCTCTTTCAACGCGAACTTGGTGACGATGTCCACGCAGGCCGCATAGTCGGGTTTGCCGGTCCCCTCCATGATACCGGGGATTTCCCGGAACTGGCGGCGGACTTCTTCGACGACTGCACCACCGGCCTTGCCGACCGCCATCATCGCAATCGAGGCGAACAGGTAGGGCAGCAGGCCGCCGATGAACAGCCCGATGATGACCTTGACGTCGCTCAGGTCAAAACGAAGCTCCCCGGCGCCGCCGAGCAGGGCGAACTCCTGCGTATAAGCGGCAAAGAGCACCAGAGCGGCCAGACCGGCGGAGCCGATGGCATAGCCCTTGGTGACGGCCTTGGTGGTGTTGCCGACAGCATCCAGCGGGTCGGTCACGGCCCGGACGCTGTCTTCCATCTCGGCCATCTCGGCGATGCCGCCGGCGTTGTCGGTGATCGGGCCGTAGGCGTCGATGGCAATGACCATGCCGGTCATGGAGAGCATGGACATGGCCGCCATGGCAATTCCGTAGAGCCCGGCGAAATAATGGGACAACCCGATGGCCAGGCAGATCACCAGGACCGGCGCGGCGGTGGACTGCATGCTGATGCCCAGTCCGGCGATGATGTTGGTGCCGTGCCCGGTGCTGGAAGCCTGGGCCACGGCTTTAACGGGGCCATACTTGCCGGTGTAGTACTCGGTGACGATAACGATAACCACGGTCAGAACCAGGCCGACCAGGGTTGCCAGGAAAATATTCAGCGAGGAGTAGGGCAGGCCTACCATGTAGGTCTGGGTGGCGAAGAAGAAGGCCACGGCCGCAATGATGGCGCTGCCGAACATGCCTTTGTAGAGGGCGCCCATGATGTACTCGTTTTTGCCCAGGCGCACGAAAAAGACCGCGATGATCGAGGCAATGATGGAAATGGCGCCCAGCACCAGCGGGAACTCGGTGGCGATGGCCACCTTGGGGAAGAGCAGGTTTCCGAGCAGCATGGCCGCGACCGCCGTGACGGCATAGGTCTCGAACAGATCGGCCGCCATTCCGGCGCAGTCACCGACGTTGTCGCCCACGTTGTCGGCGATCACCGCCGGGTTGCGCGGGTCGTCTTCGGGAATCCCGGCTTCGACCTTGCCCACCAGGTCTGCGCCGACGTCGGCACCCTTGGTGAAGATGCCGCCGCCCAACCGCGCGAAAATCGAGATCAGGCTGCCGCCGAAGCCCAGGGCCACCAGGGCCACGACCGCATCACGGCTGGAGACGCCCATGTTGATCAGGATCGAGTAATATCCGGCCACCGCGGTCAGGGCCAGGCCGGCCACGATCATGCCGGTCACCGAGCCGCCCCGGAAGGCGAGTTGCAGGGCCGCATTCAGGCCCTTGCGCGCCGCCTCGGCCACACGCACGTTCGCCACGACGGAAACCCGCATCCCGATGTAGCCCGCCAGGTAGGAGGCCACAGCGCCGACGAGGAACCCGATGGCCGTCGAGAATTTCATCGTGACGGCGATGATAATGAAAATGACGATCCCGGCAATCCCCATGCTCTTGCCCTGCCGGTTCAGGTAGGCGATGGCGCCTTCCTTGATGGCGCCGGAAATCTGCTGCATACGCTCATTTCCCGCGGGGGCGCTTTTGACCATCCCGGCTACTATGATGGCGTAGAGCACGCCGACCAACCCAATCAGTGTACACACCAACGGTAGATAATTCATCCTCTCCTCCCTGAAATCATGAGTGAAACGCGTTAAGGGTAGCTGGATTGACGTTGAACTGGTTCATTCCCACCTTCGTCCCCTGAACGAGAATGGTGACAATCGCATCCCGGGCCCGCTGGATGACCTGGGGCAGAATGGACGTCTCGTCCCGTCCAAACCGATCCAACACGTAGGCTGCCGCATCCTGTCCGGTACCCGAGCGCCCGATGCCGAGCCGCAGGCGCGTGAACGCCCCGCTGCCGAAGGCATCGATCACCGACCGTATGCCGTTGTGCCCGCCGTGCCCTCCTTTCTCTTTGATTTTTATGCGTCCGAACGCCAGATCGATATCATCGTGTATGACCAGGATGTCCTGGCTGGGTATCTTGAAAAAATCAGAGAGCTGGCGCACCGGCGACCCGCTGCGGTTCATGAACGCCAGGGGTTTCGCCAGGACCACCTCGACCGAGTCCACCCGGCCCCTCCCGAAAGCGGCCTCGAATTTCTGCCGGCCGATGTCGATGGCAAACTCGTGCGCAATCCGATCGACCACCCGGAACCCGATGTTGTGGCGCGTCGTGCTATACTGCGGGCCGGGGTTTCCAAGACCCACCACCAGCCGCAACCGTCCGTCCGGACCGTTTTGATTCGCATCCATGCCTGTGTCCGCACCCAGGGGCAGGACGCCGCAGGACGTTCCGGCCGATCAGTCGGCGGCCTTCTCGGCCTCCGCCGTCGGTTCAGCCGCTTCACCCTCCGCGGCCTCAGCCGCAGCCTCAGCCGGGGCTACTTCCGCCTTCTGGCTGATGACGGTGAACACGGTGTAATTGTCTCCCGGTGGCAGCTCGACGCCGGCCGGAAGCGCAATATCGTTCACGTGCAGGGTGCCGCCCACTCCCAGTTCCGTCACATCGACTTCCAGAGCCTCGGGGATCTCGCGCGGCAGACACAGCACTTCGATCTCGCGTTCGATGATCTGCAGCATACCACCGAACTCTTCCCCCTTGGCCTTGCCTTTGGTCACCACGGGAATCTTGACCCGCAGTTTGCGGTCCATGGCGATCTCGTAGAAATCGACGTGCAGAAACTGCCCGTTCACCGGATGCTGCTGGAGCTCCTTGATGATGGCGGTCTTGGCAGCGCTGCCGCCGTCCTGCAGGGCGAGGGAGAAAATCGTGCGCCGGACGTTGCCCTTCTTGACGGCAGTCTCGAAATCCCTGCCGTTGACGGTCAGCTTGACCGGTGCGACGGCGGGCCCATAAAGCACGGCGGGGATCAGGCCCTGCTGCCTCAAGCGGCGTGCAGGTCCGTTGCCAACCGTTGTTCGAATGGTCGTGTTCAGCTCAAACTGTTTCAAAAGCAAACCCTCCTTGACGGTATACATCCATCACGCGCTTTAGCGCGTTCAAATAAACAGCGAGGTGACCGAATCGCCGTGATAACTTCGAATGATCGCTTCGCCCACCAGGTCGGCAATCGACAACACATGGATCTTCTTGCACGATTCAGCATGCGATTTCAAGGGGATGGTGTCGGTGAGCACCACGCTTTTCAGCGCCGACCTCTGAATGCGGTCCACGGCCGGGCCGGAGAGCACCGCGTGGGCGCAGCAGGCGTGAATTTCTCGCGCCCCCTCCCGCGACAGCGCCTCGGCCGCCTCCACAAGCGTACCGGCCGTGTCCACCATGTCGTCCAGGATCACCGCCACCTTGCCGCTGACATTGCCGATCACGGCCATGGCCTTGGCCTGGTTCGGCGCGGAGCGGCGTTTGTCGATAATCGCCAGGTCCGCGTCCAGGCGTTTGGCAAACGCCCGGGCACGCTCCACACCGCCCGCGTCCGGCGAAACGATGGCCAGGTTATGGTCGAAATGGCCGCGAATGTATTTGATCAGCACCGGGGCGCTGAACAGGTTGTCGACCGGGATGTTGAAAAAGCCCTGGATCTGGCCGGCATGCAAATCCATGGTGATGACCCGGTTGGCTCCCGCCACCGTCAGCATGTCCGCCACCAGCTTGGCACTGATCGGCACCCGCGGGGCGACTTTCTTGTCCTGGCGCGAGTAGCCGTAATATGGGATTACAGCCGTGATACGCCGCGCCGAAGACCGTTTGAACGCGTCGATCATCAACAGCAACTCCACCAGGGTGTCGTTGACGGGCGCGCAGGTGGATTGGACAACGAAAATATCCTTGGAACGGACGTTCTCATGGATTTCGATCTGAATTTCGCCGTCGCTGAACGTGGTCACCTTGGCGCCGCCGGGGCTCAGGTTCAGGTATTCGCAAATCTTTTTGGCCAAAGCCGGGTTCGAGTTCCCCGCGAACAGGAAGATGCCGTTGTCGTCCATGCCGCCACCATCAGTAGCTTTTTCTTGAGTCTGTTTTGAGCCGCCCCGTGGGTTCCGCGCGCGACGGAACCCTCTCACCGGAAGGCAATCGCCGTGTCAGGGCCGGGAAGCCTTCCGCAAGTGGCTGGGGCGGGAGGATTCGAACCTCCGAGTGCAGGAACCAAAGTCCTGTGTCTTACCACTTGACGACGCCCCAAATTAAGCGCTTTGGCGGCCGCTTCCGTTGGCGGGAAAACCGCGCGCCAACGCCCGACGCACAGCGCCTCGGGTCGAAGCGTGCCTAATGATCCCGAATCAACGTTACCGGGTCGGTCAACATATCAGCTGAGAACAAACGCCACCCGGTTGGCATCGCCAGCGAGCCCGCCGCCTTGCGTGCATCGTCCGCATTGCCGAACAGACCGAAAACGCTACCGCCGCTTCCGGTCATGAGCGCCCCCAGCGCCCCACGATCGATCAGCCGGCGCTTCACGGCGGCAATCTCGGGGTGCAAGCCCTGTGTCACCGGTTCCAGGTCGTTGCACAGATGCCGTCCCGGATCGAAACCTTCCTTCTTGAAGCGAGCTTTTGTAAGTTGTTTTGGACAATTTGTCAATCTCAAATTGAGCCGGCGATAGACATCCGCGGTCGACACGGCAAACGGCGGGCAGATCAAAATGGCGTGGAACATCGGCAGGTTCGGACAAGGCTCGAGAATATCGCCGATTCCGGAGGCCAACGCCGGCGTATTACAGATGAAAAATGGCACGTCGGCCCCTAAACGGCGGCCAAGTCGCTGCAGTTGGCTGCGAGAAAAGGGGTGGCCATTTGCGTGGTTGAGCCCCATCAGAACGCTGGCCGCATTGCTGCTGCCACCGCCCAGCCCGGCGGAGACGGGGATGCGCTTTTTGAGGGTGATCTCGACCCCCTCGGCACGGCCCAGTGCTTCTAAAAACAACACCGCCGCGCGCACGGCCAGGTTCGACTCGCCTCGGGGCAAAGAGGGGTCCGAGCACTTCAGGCGGATGGGGGCCGTTGCCGGCCGCAGGCGGATCTCGTCAAACAGGCCGACACGGCACATAAGCGAGAGCAGGTTATGATAGCCGTCAGCGCGTCGTCCGGTGATGCGTAGAAACAGATTGATCTTGGCGGGGGATAAAATGCGTACCATCATGGCCGGTGCCACCATGCGACTCCGATCATCACCCCTTTTCCTTCACATACAAGATCCGCAAGTCGTAGAGAATGCTCTTCAGCATCGACTCCTCGTCCGTTGTCAGATTGCCGGAGGTCTTCGCCTGCAGCATGCTCAGGATGTCGATGGTCTGCTTCGCCATGGGCAGGTTTTTCTCCGCCTTGCCGGATACCGGGTCTTCGATCACGCCCAAATGGACCAGGGCGGAAGCATTCAGCGAGGCCACGAACGTGGGAAAATTGATCTTCGGCAGCGGCGCCTGGCTCTGCTCCCCCTGGGGTTCGGATTCTGCTTTCACGCCCTCCTCCTTGGGTTCGGCACGGGGCGCCTCTTCCGGCTGGCTTTCCGGGGAAAACATCCGGCGGTCCTTGACCACAAATCCTTTTTCTTTCTCTTCGGGCATATCGCCTCCTGCGAAGTTGGTGTTCGAATGCGCCGACGGCGGTGAACCGGTCGCGCGGGGATGATCCACGCTTCGGTGTGTTAATCCACCTTGCCGAACGCGTACTTGCTGATCAGAGACTCGATGTCGAGCGCGGATTCGGTTTCCACGATCAGGTCGCCGGGCTTCAGGAGGGTGTCCGACCCCCCGGGGGAGATCTGGATGAACTTGTCCCCCAGCAGTCCGGCCGTTTTTACCGAGGCGATGGAATCGTCCTGCAGCAAAACCCCCTCCCTGATCTTGAGACGCACCATCGCCACCAGGTCCTTGGGCTCCAGCGTGATGGCGTCCACCTGCCCCACTTGAACACCGGCGATTTCAACCTGGGCGCCGGCCCTGAGCCCGGTGACCGCCTTGAAGCGCGCGTTGAGAATATAGTTTTTGTCGCCCAGCACCTGCACCTCTCCCAGGCGCAGTGTGAGATAACCGATGCACAACACCCCGAGCAAGACAAAAATGCCGACCCCCAGCTCGACCGACGATTGTTTCATGAAGCCTCCCGACTCTTGTATAGTACCGTTTTGCTCTGTTCCGCCTCGGAGATCAACTCCTCCAGGCTGCTGTCAAGTTTCGCCTGGGCGACCCCGGCGCTCACGGTGAAATCGAACCCTGTGAGCATTTCACCGGCAGTGTGTTGGATGTGGCTCTGCAGGGTCCGCGACAGCTTGCGGCAAAAGTCCCGGGCCTGCGCCTCGCCGGTGTCCGGCAATACTACCATGATCTTGCTGATGGCGTAACGGAAACAGGTGTCGGTAATGTAAGTGTTTTGGGTCACATGGCCGGCAAACGCTTTAAAAAGAGCCTGGCTGGCCATATGGCCTGCTATCCGGTCCACGCCATCGACGCTGTCGACGGCCAGCAGCACGATCGAAAAGGAGATGCGAAAGCGCTGCAGCCGGCCCATCTCTTGCATCAGCCGCGCCTGCCCCATGACCGAAGAGTCGATCCCGGTCAGCTCGTCGTGCGGGCTTTCGAGCCCTTCGATAAAGTTGCGGACCTCCCGGCTGGAGGAGGAGTGAAGCTCATCGGGGGTCCCTTCGATGAGAATCCGCCCTTCGTCGATCATGACCACGCGCTGGCAGATGAAAAAGATATCGGGGATCTCGTGGCTGACCACCACCCCGGTGAAGCCGAACCGCCGCTGGTAATCCAGGATCATGCTGTGAACCGCGTTTTTGCGGATCGGGTCAAGCCCCGTGGTCGGCTCATCGAAGAGCACAATCTCGGGGTCGGTGATCAGCGCGCGGGCAAGCGCCACCCGCTTTTTCATGCCGCCGGACAATTGCGAGGGGTACTTGGTCTCGATGTCGTGCAAGTCGAGCTGGGAGAGCTTTTCGCGCACGCGCTGCGCCACGTCCGATTTCGGCAGCACGTGCCGTTCGGTCAGCGGCAGGGCTACATTTTCGAACACGTTTAAAAAGTCGAACAGCGCAGTGTCCTGGAAAACATAACTGAATTTGCGTTTCACGGCACTGCGCTCGGACGCATTCATGGCGGAGCGAGGCTTGCCGTCGAAAAAGAGTTCCCCCTCGTCGGGCTCAAGCAGGCCGATGATGTGTTTCAGCAGCACACTCTTGCCCGAGCCGCTCTTGCCGATGATGGCGGTGATTTCCCCCCGGTAAAGGCTCAGGGTCACCCCGTCGAGCACCCGCTGGACGCCCAGTGATTTCACGACATCTTGCAGTTGGATTAAGGGGTGATCGGCCATGGCCCGCAGGTTTCAGAGCAGAAAGGTTGTCAGCACGTAGTCGGTGACCAGGACCAGGACGCACGAGATGACGACCGCGCGGGTCGTGGACATACTGACCCCCTTGGCGCCGTATTCCGCGCGCGTGTGCGTGTAGTAGCCATGGAAACAGCACACGGTGACCACCACCATGGCAAAGACCAGGGACTTGACGAACCCCCCGAGGATGTCGCTCATCTCGACGCTCGATTGGGCGCGTGCGAAGTAAAAGGTCGGGTTGAGGCCCAGCAGGGCCGATCCCGACAGGTATCCACCGTAAAGCCCGACGACATCGAAGAGCGCCGTGAGCAGTGGGAAGCAGATCACGGCCGCGGCAATGCGGGGGCTGATTAGATACCGCATCGGGTTGATATCCATGGTTTTCAGGGCGTCGATCTGCTCCGAAACCCGCATGATGCCGATCTCTGCCGTCATGGAGGAGCCGGCCCGGGCGATCACCATGATGGCCGTGAGCACCGGCCCCATTTCGCGCACCAGCGACAGCGCCACGGCGGATCCGAGCGCGGCGGTGGAGCCGTATTTCACCAGCGCATAGTAGCCCTGCAACCCGAGCACCAGTCCCGTAAAGGCGGCAGTGAGGCAGATGACAAAAACCGACTTCATGCCGATAAAGTAAATCTGCTGACGGATTTTATCGAACTGGAACGGCGGCTGAAAGATCAGCACCCCCCCCCGCAGGAAAAAAAGGAACATTCGGCCCAGCAGTCGAATGCCGTCCAGAACTTCCCGGCCGACAGCGGCGATCGGGGCTCTCAGAGTGACAAGTGCGGCCATGTGTGATAGTGGAATCGCGATCCGAACGATGGGGCACGTCGCATCGCAACGAGAAAGTTGATCCGTTTGTAAAAATCCATCAACGATACAACATCTATCAACCTGACATCTATAGTTTGAGTTCCATGGCAAAGTCAAGACGGGAAAACCGCCACCCGCTGATGCTGGAGGCGGTTTTCCCGCTGTAGGGACCCTCAACATGATTCGCGCAGAAAACCTCAGCAAGAGCTACGGCGGTCGGATCCTTTTCGACCAGATGTCCTTCAGCCTCAATTCCCGGGACCGACTGGGCCTTGTCGGCCGCAACGGCCACGGCAAGACCACCTTGTTCAGGTTGATCACCGGTGAAGAGCAGCCGGATGCGGGCGCCGTCATCATCCCCAAAAACTACCGCATCGGCCATGTGCGCCAAGCAATCGAATTCACATGCGAATCGGTTTTAGGCGAGGCCGTCTCCGCGCTCCCCCCCCACGCCCGCGATCAGGTGTGGAAGGCCGAAAAGATCCTGGCCGGACTGGGCTTCGCCAAAGAGGACATGGGCCGACCGCCGGCTGAGTTCTCAGGGGGCTATCAGGTGCGCCTCAACCTCGCCAAGGCGCTCGTGTCCGAGCCCGACCTGCTTCTGCTCGATGAGCCCACCAACTTTCTGGACATCACCTCCATCCGCTGGGTCGAACGCTTCCTGGTGGCCTGGCCGCGGGAGCTGATGGTGATCACCCACGACCGCAGCTTTATGGACAGGGTGGTCACCCATGTGATGGGCATCCACCGCCAGAAGGCGCGCAAGATCGCCGGCACCACCGATGCCTACTACGGCCAGATCGCCCTGGATGAGGAGGTCTACGAAAAAACCCGCCTCAACGACGAGCGCCGCCGCAAGGAGGTGGAGCTTTTTATCACCCGCTTCCGGGCCAAAGCGCGCCTGGCCGGGCTGGTCCAGTCACGCGTCAAGACTCTGCAGAAAATGGAGAAGCGAAACAAGCTAGAACAATTGAAAGACCTGGAGTTTTCATTCCACGAAAAGCCGCTGCCCGGCAAGTCCGCCCTGCAGGCCAAAAACATCGACTTTGCCTATGTTCCGGACCCGCCTCTGTTCACGGATCTGTCGATCACCATCCTGGCCGGCGAGCGCATCGGCATCGTCGGGCCCAATGGCAAGGGCAAAACCACCTTGCTCAAGATCCTGGCCGGTGCACTGACGCCGCAGGCCGGCGAGGTGCTATACCACCCGGCCATCGACAAAGGCTTTTTCGAGCAGACCAACGTCAGCCATCTCATCCCCAACCGAACCGTCGAGGAGGAGATTCTCTATTCCGAAGCCGGCGTGGACCGGCAGCAGGCCCGCGACATCTGCGGGGCCATGCTGTTTTCGGGCGACGAGGCCCTGAAAAAGATTACGGTGCTCTCCGGGGGGGAGAAAAGCCGGGTCCTGTTGGGGAAAATCATCGCCACCCCCGTGAACCTGCTCCTACTGGACGAGCCCACCAACCACCTCGACATGGAATCCTGCGATGCGCTGCTCGCGGCCCTCGATGCCTTCGCAGGGACCCTGGTGCTGGTCACCCACAACGAGATGTTCCTGCACGCACTGGCCGAGCGGCTGATCGTCTTCCGCGAGAGCGGGGTTGAACTCTTCGAGGGCAGCTATCAGGATTTTCTCGACACGGGTGGATGGCAGGATGAAAAGCCGGCAGCACCGGCAGAAGCGGAGGCCGCCGGCATACCGGCTGAAAACCTCAAGGCCGCACGCAAAGAGCTGCGCCGCCGGCGCTCGGAGATCAGCGCCCGGCGCGCGAGGACGCTCAAACCGTTGGAGGATGAAATGAAGCGTCTGGAGCGCGACATCGAGCGCCAGGATGCCGAGATCGGCAAGCTCGCCCAGGCCATGCAGGCCGCCTCCGAGAACCGCGACGGGACCGTGATCGCCGATATCGCCCAGCGCCTGCACGCCGGCCAGAAGGAGGTCGACCGGCTCTTCGACGCCCTCGACCGCGCCACCCGCGACCATGAACGGCTATCCGCCGGCTTCGACCGGGAACTGGCGGAGCTGGAGGCTGCGGCGAACGGGATCGACGGCAAGTGAGCAGACAGAACCGTGCAGAAACTGAACGCGAAACTGAGCGACCCGTTGTGCATCTTCCCGATTTGGATGGATCGGGACCGCGACGCTCGCACGGTAATGGACCTGATGGTCAATATCGGCGGGTGCGGGTTTGCCGTCAATGCCGATGAGATCGCCGCATCTGATCATTCCAGATCTTTTCGATGAGCATCGACTCAGTTAGTATACAATCCATGACGCCACCGCCAAGTTCCCCCGGCTTGTCGCCACTCCTGCCTCTTTTGCTTTTTGACAACTCCCCTTAGAAATGGGCTGAAACAAGAGCCTCGTCTAAGGTCTCCGCAAGACGGGATCGGAGCAACCGAAACCGGCACTAACATTGGAAAAAGAACTTTAGCGGATCTTCTTTCGGAATAGGCCCCAATAGAGCAGCCCGGCCGCGACCATCGAGGGAATGGATCCGCCGACCGGTATCTTCAGCAAGGCGATCGCCTGATAAACGGCAAACCCCGCCGCCCAGGCCGCGAGCGCTGCGGGGTTGACCCCGCGGCGGTACCAGTAGGCCCCGCCCTCACGGTAGAGCTCGCCCACATCCAGCTTTCGCCCTCTCAGCACAAAATAATCGGTCAGCACCACCCCGAAGAGCGGGATGAACATGGCGCCGATGAAGAAGAGAAAGTTCTCGTACTGATCCATCGGAAAGACCAGCGCCACCAGGATTGAGACGCCGCCGGCCAACCCCATGACCGTGCGCGCGCTCAGCCTGCGGGAGATATTGAGCATCGAGCAGGTGGCCGAATAGACATCGGGAAAATCGGAGGTGATGGTGGAGAGCACGACCATCGCCAGGGCGGGGACCGCCCAGCCGACCCGCCCCATGGTTTCCAGGACCACCTGGCCCGGGTCCGCGGCGCCGGTCAGAAGCGTCACCTGCAGGCCCAGGACGTACATCCAGGAGGAGACGATGAAATAGCCCCACCAGGTGTTCCAGAAAGCGGCGCGGGTGCTGCGGGCGGAACGGGCGTAGTCGGCCACCAGCGGCATCCAGGAGATCGGCATCGCGATGACCAGATCCAGGGCCGTCATGAAGGCAAGCGGCGCAGCGGCCGGCTTGGCCGACATCGGCTCGAGGCCGGTGAACGCGATCCAGGTCATCAGGGCGATGACCGCCAGCAGGGCCACCACCGAGACCGTTTGCAACAGCTTCCAGACGGCCTTGCCGGTCCACAGGGCCCAAAGCAGCGTCACGAGGCCGATGGCCACCACCCAGAACCCGTCCGTCGCCAGCAGGCCGCCCACGGAAGCCCCCAGCATGGCGCCGGCGCGGCCGCCGATGATCAGCATGATGGCGGCCCAGCCGATGAGCTGCACGATATTGAGCACCGCGGCGAGGTTCGACCCGCGGATCCCGAAGGCGGGCCGGATCGAGACCATCGACATGATCCCGTGCTCGGAGCCGATCACCCCGCCGAGCCCCATGAGGGTGTTGCCGATAAGGTGCCCCAGGAGGATGGCCCAGAGCCCGGCCCAGAACCCCAGTGGCGCCAGAAACCCGCCGGCCCAGATCTCGGCGAGCGAGATGGCCACCCCGGCCCAGAGCCAGAAAAAATCCCGGCCGTCCAAGTTGCGCTCCGCTGCCGTTAGCGGTTTTATATCCATTCGCCCCCCCTAAAAAAAAATCGTTTCCCACGAGGGAAACGATTTTTTTCACCTGCCGGCTCCGCACGCCTTATCGTTTCCCTACGCTGGCATTACCCAGATCAGGTTCAACGGGTGTGATCTCAGGCCTTTTTGAAGGCCACCCCGTGTGCGGCTATTTTTTAATCTTCTTTATCGATGAGAGCCTGAAGCCTGTCAAGAGAAAAGATATCGGCCGGCGCACTGCCCGCCCCTCGACGTTCGTTCCTCTATTTACACCACCCCCTGATCCATCATGGCATCGACCACCTTGAGAAAACCGGCGATGTTGGCGCCGGCCACATAGTTGCCCGGCTGCCCGTAGGCCGCGGCGGCATCCAGTGCGGACTTGTGGATGCTCTTCATAATCATCTGCAACCGCTGATCGACCTCCTCCCGCGTCCACGACAGCCGCATGCTGTTCTGGGTCATCTCCAGGCCGGAGACCGATACCCCGCCGGCGTTGGCCGCCTTGCCCGGACCGTAAAGCAGCTTGTTCTCCAGGAAGATGTGTACCCCGTCGGGTTCGGTGGGCATGTTGGCGCCCTCGCAGACCAGCTTGACACCGTTTTTGACTAAGTTTCGCGCATCCTTGCCGTTGATTTCGTTCTGAGTGGCGCTGGGAAAAGCACAGTCGGCCTTGTGGTCCCAGAGCGGGTTGTGGTCGGCCGCCGGGTCGGCGTCCTGGTAGGCGGCCGTCTGGTATTTTTCCGCATATTCCTTAATCCGGCCACGACGCACGTTTTTCAGTTGCATCACAAATTCCAGCTTCTCCCGTGTGATCCCGGCTTCATCGTAAATATAACCCGAAGAGTCGGACAGGCTCACGGGCTTGGCGCCCATCTGAAGCAGTTTTTCGACCGTGTACTGCGCCACATTGCCGGAGCCCGACACCAGGCACACCTTGCCCTCGAGCGTCTGGTTGCGGACGGCCAGCATCTCGGCCGCAAAATAGACCGAGCCGTACCCGGTCGCCTCAGGCCGGATCAGGCTGCCGCCCCAGTTCAACCCCTTGCCGGTGAAAACACCCGAAAACTCGTTGCGCAGTTTTTTGTACATGCCGAACAGAAAGCCGATCTCCCGCGCCCCGACCCCGATGTCGCCGGCGGGCACATCCGTGTCGGCGCCGATGTGGCGAAACAGCTCACTCATGAAGTTGTGGCAGAAGTGCATGACCTCGTTGTCGGATTTGCCCTTGGGGTTGAAATCCGAACCGCCCTTGCCGCCGCCCATCGGCAGCGTGGTCAGGGCGTTTTTGAAAACCTGTTCGAAGGCCAGGAATTTCAGGATGCCCAGGTTCACCGATGGATGGAACCGCAGACCGCCTTTGTAAGGCCCGATGGCGCCGTTCATCTGAATACGGAAGCCCCGGTTGACCTGAATGTTGCCCTGGTCGTCCACCCACGGCACCCGAAAGAGGATCACCCGCTCCGGCTCCACCAGCCGTTCGGGAATCTTGGCCTTGCGGTAGATCGGGTTGCGGTCCAACACCGGCTTGACCGACTCCATCACTTCGCTCACGGCCTGATGAAACTCCCGCTCCTGCGGGTCGCGGCTTTTTACGTACTCCATGATCTCGGACATGGCATCTCCTCCCTGACGTGTCGGTTGCAAGACCGGTGAACGTCCCTTCTCCCATTGTTGGTTAGGCCGCGTATAGCGGTATCTTCAGCTCCTTGGCATTGAGGATGCTCGGTGCCGCCGGCGGCGGGGCCGCTTCCAGAAAAGGCATGATGTCCGCCCGGTTCCAGGCCGGCTTGCCGCTCAGCAGCCCCGCCACGTTGGCCGCCGCCAGTGTGGCCATTCCCTCCCGGGTCCAGCGGGTGGCGGAGGCGATGTGGGGGACGATGACGACGTTTTCCAATTGCGCCAGGCCGGGGGCCAGCTGCGGCTCGTTCTCGAACACATCCAGTCCGGCGCGAAAATCCGGGTGAGAGCGGCAGTGCGCCACCAGGGCCGCCTCGTCGATCACCGGTCCGCGGCTGGTGTTCACGATGACGGCATTCGGTTTCATCCGAGCCAGCCGTTCGGCATTGATCAGGTGGCGGGTGGAGTCGTCCAGGACCGTGTGAATGCTGACCACATCGGCTTCCCGCAGCAGCTCGTCGGCATGCGGCGCCCGCCGGCAGGCCACCGGCCGTTGGCCGTGAGCTTGCAGAAAGCTGCCGTACTCCGCCGCATAGCGCTCCAGGGCTTCGTTGCAGTGAAGGTCGTAGTAAAGGAGGTCCATCTTGTGGCCTTCCATCATCATCCGGGCATAGGCCTCACCAATGCGGCCGGCGCCGATGATGCCCACGGTTTTGCCCCGGAGCAATTCGCCCAGAAACAGGGTGGGCAGCCAGCAGCTGTATCGGCCGGCGCGCAGAAACCGCTCGGACTCGCCCACGCGCCGCGCAGCGGCAAAGGTCAGCGCCACGGCCATTTCCGCGGTGGTTTCCGTGAGCACGCCGGGGGTGTTGCCCACCGGGATCCCGTGGCGCGTGGCAGCGGCCAGATCGACGTTGTTGAAGCCCACGGCGTAGTTGCTGTAGGCCCGCCCGCCCGCGGCCTTGAGGGCCGCAAACAACTCCTCCCCCCACTCCTCGGTCAGCTGCCCGATGGCCCCGTCGCAGCGGCCGCCGAAGGCGGCGCGGATCTCG
>JBGSTS010000003.1:0-8415 GCA_041736435.1 Desulfobacterales bacterium
CTGCCTCAGGGGCAGGTCGAGCACGCTTCCACCGGAGGCGCGCATGGACTTGGGGTGAAAGGGGTGGGCGCTTTCCGCAAGCAGGATCGCCTGGGCGGCGCCCATGGCGGCCGCCGAGCGGATGGCGGCCCCCACGTTTTCAGGATCCTGAAAGGGGATGAGCACGCTGCAGCCCTCCGGGAATTTCTCCACCGGCTGCCAGGGGCGGATGTCGGGGACCGTGACAAGCAGCAGGGGCGAGCGGGTCCCGAAGATGTCGAGTTTCTCCAGGAGCTCGGGCGCCAGCTGGTACCAGGGCAGACCGGTGGCGGAACCGGAAGGCGGCCGGTCCGGCCCGCTGATCCAGGCCTTGCAGCGCGGCCTGCGGCGGAGCAGGGTCTCGCGCACCAGCTTTTCGCCGGATACCAGGGCCTGCCCCTGTTTTCGGATCCCGCGGCCGGAGAGAAGTTTCTTGAGGTCTTTGAAAAACGGGTTCTGGCCGCTGGTGATGGAGCGGGCGTTGGGTTGGCTCATGGCATCGATCCGTCGTACACACAACGGCTCGTCCAGTCGGCGGTAGACGAGCAGCCGGCGCGCATGGCGGGTCCCGGGGATGTGGTAGGGTCGATCCTCGAGCAGGGTGTAGGATTGGTCGAACTGCGTCTGGGCCAGGGAGATTTCCTCATTGCACTGCGGGCCTTTCATAAAAACGACCCGACCGCCGGCGGTGAGGCAGCCTCCGACCCGCTCCAGGGTCCGGCCGACCGTTTCGACGGCCCGGGTGATCACTCCGGCCACCGGCTCTTCGAAACGCGCAGTGATCCGCCCCGCGACCACACGGATGCCGTCGAGTTGCAACCGGTCGATTGCCAGCTTCAGAAAGTCGACCCGGTTGCCGCGGGTCTCCGCCAGGATGACCCTCAGCCCGGGGCGGTAAATTTTGAGCGGGATTCCGGGCATGCCGGGCCCGGTGCCCACGTCCAGCAGCGGCGACGGGAGCTCCACCATCGTGGCCGGCAGAACCGAGTCGACGTAGAGTTTGAGGACCATGTTCGCAAAGTTGTGGATCCGGGTCAGGTTGAGCTCGGGGTTGTGTTCCCGGAGCAGACAGTGATAGATCCAGAACTGGTCGAGTTGCCCGGCCGTCAGCTCGATGCCGCACCGGGCGAACAGCGCGCCCATCGCTTCGATGCCCGGCTGGCGGGTGTCGTGGCGCGTCACGGCCATGGCCGGTAACCCCTCATCGCGAGGCAGGCGGCGTGGGCATCGATTTTCTGCATCGCCGATGGCCGGTGTTTCACGCCGACAATCACCTCTTGGTCGTCTACAAGCCCGCCGGCCTGTTGGTGCAGGGCGACGACAGCGGGGATGTTTGCCTGCTCGATCTCGCCCGGGGCTGGGTCAAGCAGCGGTATCAAAAGCCGGGCAATGTGTTTTTGGGCCTGGTGCATCGTCTCGACCGGCCGGTGGCAGGCGTCATGATGTTCGCGCGCACCTCCAAGGCCGCCGCCCGCCTGAGCGCCGCACTGCGGTCGCGCGACACCCGCAAATGCTACTGGGCGGTCCTGGAAGGGCGACCTCCGGCCCCCGCCGGAGTGCTGGCCGACCACATCGAACGCGAGGGCCGCACCAGCCGGATTGTTCTCGGCCGGACCTCGAACAGCCGCGAGGCCCGTCTGTCCTATCGGGTACTGGCGACCGATTCCGGCCGCAGCCTGGTGGCCGTCGAGCTTGAAACCGGGCGTCGCCACCAGATCCGCCTTCAGTTTGCCCATTGTGGATGCCCGATTGTGGGGGATGTGCGCTACGGCGCCTTCGCACCGATGCCTGCGCGGCAGATTGCGCTTTTTTCGAAGGAACTCTCCGTGGCGCACCCCACACGCAAGGAAACCTTGACGTTCATATCGCCGCTGCCCATCGGATGGCCCTGGCCGGGCATCGCGCATGACGCCTGCGCCCCGCTGTGGAACTGGGGTGATTACCCCACCTGGTTGCCTACCGCGTCAACGCCCGGTATTTGATGCGGTGGGGCTGGTCGGCGTCGACTCCCAGCCGTTTGCGCCGGTCCGCCTCGTACTCCGAGTAGTTGCCCTCGAACCAGACCACGCGGCTGTCCCCCTCGAATGCCATGATGTGGGTGGCGATGCGGTCGAGAAACCATCGGTCGTGGCTGATGACGGCCGCGCACCCGGCAAAGCTCTCCAACGCCTCCTCGAGCGCACGCAGAGTGTTTACGTCCAGGTCATTGGTGGGCTCGTCGAGCAGGAGCACATTGGCTCCGGATTTAAGCATACGGGCCAGATGCACCCGGTTGCGTTCACCGCCGGAGAGCATGCCGACCTTTTTCTGCTGGTCGCTGCCCGAGAAGTTGAAGCGCGCGGCGTAGGCCCGGGACTTCACCTGGACCTTGCCCAGCTCGATCAGGTCGTTGCCGTCGGCAATCACCTCCCAGGCGGATTTCTGGGGGTCTAGCATTTCGCGGCTCTGATCGACATAGGCAAAGCGCACCGTGTCGCCGACCCGGATGGTGCCGGTGTCGGGCTGCTCCTGGCCGGTGACCATGCGGAAAAGCGTGGTTTTGCCGGCGCCGTTCGGCCCGATCACCCCGACGATGCCCCCGGGAGGCAGGGCGAAGGAGACGTTTTCGATGAGCACCCGGTCCCCGAGGCGTTTGCTGACCCCCTCGGCTTCCACGACGAGGTTGCCCAGGCGCGGCCCGGGCGGGATGTAGATCTCCAGGTCCTCCACCCGCTTGGCAGCGTCCTGGGACAGCAGGTTCTCGTAGGCCGTGATGCGCGCCTTGGACTTGGCGTGGCGCGCCTTGGGGGCCATGCGGATCCATTCCAGCTCGCGCTCGAGCGTCTTCTGCCGCTTGCCCGCCGACTTTTCCTCCTGCTGCAGACGCGCCCGCTTCTGCTCGAGCCAGGAGGAATAGTTGCCCTTCCAGGGGATGCCCCGGCCGCGGTCGAGCTCCAAAATCCAGCCGGCGACGTTGTCTAAAAAATAGCGGTCGTGGGTGACGGCGATCACCGTGCCGGCGTACTGCTGGAGATGTCGCTCCAGCCAGGCCACCGTCTCGGCGTCCAAGTGGTTGGTGGGTTCATCGAGCAGCAGAATATCCGGCTTCTGCAGCAGGAGGCGACAAAGCGCCACGCGCCGGCGCTCGCCGCCGGAGACGACCTTGACGGGGGTGTCCCCCGGCGGGCAGCGCAGGGCGTCCATGGCCATCTCGAGGCGCGAGTCGAGGTCCCAGGCATCCAGCGCATCGAGCTTTTCCTGGATGGCGGACTGCCGATCGAGCAGCTTGCTCATTTGCGCGTCGGACATGGGTTCGGCCAGCTTTTCGTTGATGCGGTTGAACTCCGCGATGAGCCCCACCGTCTCGTGAACGGCCTCCTCCACCACCGCTCGCACCGTCTTGGACTCATCCAGCCGCGGTTCCTGCTCGAGGAAGCCGACGGTCAGCCCCGGGGAGATGACCGTCTGGCCGACGAACTCCGTGTCCACCCCGGCCAGGATGCGCAGCAGCGAGCTCTTGCCGGAGCCGTTCAACCCGAGTACCCCGATTTTGGCCCCGTAGAAATAGGAGAGGGAAATGTCCTCCAGCACCGGGCGTTTGTCGTAATACTTGCTGACCCGGATCATCGAATAGATGACCTTGTTCGGTTGGTCGCTCATCGGGGGTCGGACTCCTTGGGGGTGGATTGGCTTGCGCGCCGTTACTCTATCGAGTCTGGGCGCCGAATTCAACCGTTACCGGCGGCGCGTGGAAAACGGCGAGCTCGGGCTGAGGTGAAAAACGGCAAGGGGCCGCGTCCCCCTGCGGCCCCCTTGCCGTGCGCTGCAGTCGGTCCCGGCAGGATCAACCGGGGAATTTGATGGATATTTTTTCCTTGTCTTTTTCGGCGTTCATTTTGATCTTGAGCTCCAGGCTGTCGTTGCGGATGCCCAAGGCCAGCAGTGTTTTGCCCTTGCCCTTTTCGATATGGGTGATGTCGCGCACCGCCTCCACGATTTTTCCGGCGACCTCTTTGCCCGGGGACGGCAGCTCGGTTTTGCGGTAGACCGCAGTCACCGCCACTCTGCCGTCCGTGCGGCGGGTCAGGGTGACCTCTTCGGCGTTGTTTTCGACGCCGTGCAGGACGGCCAGTGCCAGCCATTTCAGTGCGGCCTCGTCCGTGTCCTTGTCTTTGGCGAGCACCGACATCTCTTTGAGCGGGTTGGTGGTGGCGTAGCAGTCGCACATCTCCTGGAGTTTAAGATGCAAGTTGCGTTTTTCCTTCATGGGCAGCCCTCCTTTTGCCGGTGATAGATGCTCGTTTGTTAGGATCGCTAACGTAGGCATTCACGCGTGAAATTCAAGACCGGCGGTCAGTTGTTGACGATCTCGAGCGGTTCGACCTCGAACACCAGCAGTGCATTGGGACCGATGGCCCGGCCGGCGCCGCGTTCGCCGTAGGCCAGCTTGGAAGGCACCCACAGGCGGTATTTGCCGCCCAGCTGCATGAGCTGCAGCGCCTCCGTCCAGCCGGGAATCACCCCGTTGACGGCGAACTCGGCCGGCTGGTTGCGGGCATAGGAGCTGTCGAACTCGGTGCCGTCCAGAAGCGTGCCGCGATAGTTCACCTTCACACGGTCGGTCTCCTTGGGCGTGGCGCCGGTGCCGGGCGTGAGCACTTGGTACTGGAGGCCGCTGGCGGTGGTGACGACCCCCTTGGCCGATTTGTTTTTGGCGAGGAACGCCTCCTCGCTTTTGCGATTCTCATCGGCCAGGGCGGCGGTCTTGGCAGCCTGCGCTGCTTGCATGCGCGTCGAGAATTCGGTTTTTACGGTCTCCTCGTCCGCGGGCGTGAGGGCCGAGGGGCGCTTCTGGAGGACATCCTGCATTCCGCGGATGAAGGTGTTGGTATCGACCGGGATCGGGGCTTCGCTCAGGCTCTGGCCGATTTCGCGGCCCATTACATAGCTGATTTTTTCTTCGAAGGTTTTCAGCTCCGGGGCGGGGGAACCGGCTTTGTCCGCCGCCCACACCAGAAAGGGGAACACCGCCACGGCTGCCACCAGAATCGTTTTTGCGTGTTTCATGAGAGGTTTTTTTCTCCTTGTAGGGTTCGATTTTCGAGCGGTGGGCTCGAATGCGTCCATTTACCTGCCTGGCGGCGTCAACCCGGCGGGCAGGGTGGTGGTTTCGTCGAGAATGGCCGATGCCACCTGTTCCGCTGTCAGTTGGGCCTCGCGCAGATCCGCCCCGCGCAGGTCCGCTCCGGTGAGGTCGGCGGCCTGTAGGTCGGCTCCTCGCAGATCCGCCCCCCGCAGGTGAGCGCGGAAAAGATGGGCGAATTTCAGACCCGCTTGGGCCAGGCTTGCCAGGTTCAAATTGGCCTGGGTCAGGTTGGCATAGCTCAGGTCGGCGCGGCTCAAGTCGGTTTGGCTCAAGTTGGCTTCCCGCAGGTCGGCCCCGCTGAAGTCGGCGCCGTCCAGCTCCGCCCCCTTGAGGCAGGCGCGGAAGAGCGAAGCGTTCCGCAGGATAGCACCTGTCATCGTGGCCCGACTGAGGTCGGCCAGGCTAAGATTGGCCCGACTGAAGTCGGTGTTGACCGCTTGGGCCCGGCTCAGACTGGCTTGGCGCAGATCGGCGTCGCGAACATCCGCCCGGTGAAGGCAGGCGCCGCTCAAATCGGCTTCGCGCAGGTCGCTCAGGCTCATTGCGCTCGCGGTCAGATCGGCTCCGCTCAGGTCGGCCCCGGGCAGCTCGGCCTTTGCCAGGTCGGCTCCCCTGAGATAGTTGCCGCTCAGTACCGCCCGCGTTCCTTTCCGTCGCTGCGAGTCGGTCCACAGCCGGTGCGCCGCGGTGATGTGAACCAGCTTTCGCGGTTGCGGCGCTCGCCGGAAAAAGATCCGTTCCTGGATCTGCAGCAGGATGTCATTGATCCGGCCCAACGGCGATGCCCTTGATCTGCTCGTGCGCGCATGCTCCCCGCAGGGGCAAGCGGCGGCGGCCAGTGCAAACTCATAAATCGTTATCATACTATGGCCGCATCTCAGCGTAAAGCCCAATTCGTCAAGATTTCGAGAAATTTCTGAACAGGGCGGCTCAGAAGGCGGTGGTACCGGTTCTGCGGCGCTTGAGGGCTTTCTGCTCCTTCTGATCGAGCTCGGCCTGCAGCATCTCCTCGATGTGAGCCGTGAAGTAGAAGGTGATGCGATGCCCGATCTCGCCGAGGCGGTCCGGTACGCGGGAGACAACGAGGAGATCGGCCTCCTGTTGCCACACCAGGGACTGTCCGGCCCCGGTATCCCAATCGATGATCCGGGGCTCGCCGTGCCGGCGGCGAAGGGCCTCCACGGTGCCGGCTTCGTCGGCCTTGAAGCGGATGGTGAAGAAGAGAGGCGCTTGTGAAAAACCTGAAAAGACCAGCTCGACATAATCGAACGGCACGTTTCTCTGACGCGCATAACGGTACATGAGTTTGACCACCTCGTGATCGACGCGTTCCCCCGGCGGGTCGTTCAGCCGGCGGTTGAGTGCGTCGATCTCCGGTAGGTGTGCCGCGAGAAAGCCGGGGGCGTTGGTCTCCAGATCGATGATGCTGCGGTGGGTGACGGCCTCGTTGCCCAGCTGATCTCTCAGCCGGTGGCGAATGCTCTCCGAGTAGCGGGAATGCCCGCCGAGTTCGAAAAACGTGAAGCTCTCGCTGTCGGTGGTGGCCGGGCGGGCGCTGTCAGGCTCTTTGTCCGCACTGCAACCGATCACCATCTGCAGCAGCACGGCGAGTGCCAGGCCGACAGCGGACCGAAAGGCGATGCGCGGGCCGCGTCGTAGCAGCGGCGATGAAGTTCCCCAGCGGGTGGCGTCGTCGGTCATGGGATGGGTTCGGCCCTTTTTGCCTGCGGCGGCAGAATATCGTTGATGGTAAACGGGTAAGCGCCTGCATTGCGGTCCCGGAAGTAGCAGTGCAGGGTTTCCGAGATGACCCGGAAGGCGATCTCCTTCCAGGGGATCGCGGTCTCCGCGAAAAGACCGGCCTCCAGGCTCTCCTTGCCCGGCTGGAACTTCGCATCCGCCAACCGGGCGCGGAACATCAAGTAGATCTGGTTGATGTGGCAGATGTTGAACAACCGGTAGGGTATGAGGGCCTCGATGCGGGCTCCGGTCTCCTCATGGGTTTCGCGCTCCGCGCCGGATCCCACGGTCTCGCCGTTTTCGAGGTAGCCGGCCGGGAGGGTCCACTTTCCGTAGCAGGGGTCGATGGCCCGCCGGCAGAGCAGGATGCGGTCTTCGTGCTCCACGATGCACCCGACCACCACCCGCGGGTTTTGATAGTGAATGGCGCCGCAACCGGCGCACACGTACCGATTCCGGTCGTCGCCCGGTGGGGTTGCGAACGTCAAGCGACTACCGCAGTGGCTGCAGAAATTCATGTCGGCCGGCCCCTATTTCAAATCCAGCAGCAGGCAGTCCGCATCCTGCTCGTCCATCGTGGACGGGGTAATCGAGCCCGGCACCCCGGGCAAAAACAGCGTGTTGGGGATGGTAGCCCGCTGGCGTACTTGCCGGGGGGCTGCTCCCTTTTGCGCGTGCCCGACCCCGGTCAAGATCACCACGACTGCTTCGGGGTCGGCCTTAACCACGTTCAGCGCGTGCACCGCCATGGCGGCGTCCCATACCATCCGGGCCTCGCAAAAAAAGTGACGTTCGTGTTGCCGTGGGCGTGGGCGCCGTAAGCGCTGCGAATCCAGCGCATGTAATCCGCATCGACGATCGCCGCCGCGACAAGGGCCTATGAGTGCAACCGCGTTCTTCTCACCTTATTACCTCAATTCCCGGCGGAGGTCCACCGGTAAGCCAGCGGTGATGGGTCCGGCGGCAAGGAGCCTTTGGCCAGGTTCCCCCGGCGGCGCTGAGACCGTCAGGCGAAACGTCGGCCGGTTCTCGGCCAGGTCCGGGTACCCGCCGGCGCTACCGAGCAGAAACGCTTTTATTTTTAAAGGTTTTGCAACCATGTTAAAAAACCTAAGTCCTCTTCACACGAAGTCAAAAAGGATCCATGTCATAATGGATTTGACCGGGTTGCAGCGCTCATGTATATGCACGGATAGTCGTTTGCCGCCGGGGGCGGCAAGCGGCGGCGTCCATTTCAATTTCGACTGGGAGTGCG
Organism: Desulfobacterales bacterium; assembly: GCA_041736435.1. GTDB lineage: Bacteria > Desulfobacterota > Desulfobacteria > Desulfobacterales > SpSt-501 > SpSt-501. Next base: position 8,139 of record JBGSTS010000003.1, read on the forward strand.
GCCATGATGACGGTGTCCGGCAGAAAAAACCGCCTGTTCATGCTGGCGGGGTTGCTCTTTTTGCTGGTGGTGGGGCTGCTGTGGCATGCCGGCACCCTCATGCACAGCTCGCGCAAGGAGGTCCGCAAGGCGATCCCCAGGGCAGCGGGGACGAAGGCTCCGGCGGCCGTCGTCACGAAAAAGCTGTCCGCACCGGCACCGGCTGAAGTCGCTGCAAGCAACGGCGATGCGATGACCGTGCGCAAGAAGCTGCCGGCCACTCCCACGGTCGTGGCGG
>JBGSTS010000007.1:0-21154 GCA_041736435.1 Desulfobacterales bacterium
GGTGCGCCAGGCGGCGCAGCTGGCGCGGGCGGACATTGCGCGCGCATCCCTCCGCCGCTACGGTGCCATCATCCTCACCCATGATCTGGCGGCGGCCATCGAGCTCGCCAACCGCATCGCCCCCGAGCATCTGGAGCTGCAGGTGCGCGACCCCTTTGCCTATCTGGCAGCCGTGCGCAACGCGGGCGCGGTGTTTCTGGGGGCCTTCACCCCGGAGGCGGTGGGCGACTATATGGCGGGCCCGAACCACGTGCTGCCCACGGCCGGCACTGCAAGGTTCGCCTCGGCTCTGTCGGTGGACCACTTCCTCAAGCGCACCAGCATTTTGCACTATTCGGCCGATGCGCTCCGAAGGGAGGCGGAGGACATCGTGCGGCTGGCCGAGGTCGAAGGGTTGGACGCCCATGCCAGATCGGTGCGCATTCGGCTTGCCGGTCAGACGGGGCGAGTCCCGTCGGGAAAAAACGCCTGAACGGTTTGGCGTCCATCGGCCGCATCGAGCGTCGCATCGCTGCCGCCGTCCTTCCGCGGTTTCTGCCATCGGAAAACGCGAACGGGCGGCACGTTTAGAAACTCGATCACCACTTCGGGCGGCCCCAGCGTCGCTCGGTCCAGCTCCGCCACCCGTTTGAGAAACTGATAAGCGACAAAACAGCCTCCGGGCCGCAGGCACGCCCAAATGGCGCGCAGGATCCTCCGGCCGTCTTCCGCCGGCATGGTCGAGAAGGGGATCCCGGATACGACCGCATCCGGGCGTCGCAGGTCGTACCGTGCGAGCGCATCTCCGATTTGCTCCGCACTGCCGTGATGGACGTGAAACCGGGGGTCGGGCAACGACTTCAAAGCGGCGACGAAGTTCGGGTCGATTTCGAGGGCGAGCAGCCGGGAGGAGTCCGGCAGCGCATTCAAAATGGCCTGGGTGGTTCCGCCGGTGCCGGGGCCGAGTTCGACCACCAGGCGCGCCTGCGCGATTCCGGACTCGGCCACGATGCGTCGCTCCAGAAAACGCGAACTCGGGGTGATGGAGCCCACGACGGACGGGTGACGCAAAAAGCCCTTGAAAAAAGAAAATCGCCCGTTCCGGTGGAAGGACGGTTGCCGGCCGGGCGATGGGATCCCCATGGTTCCTCCTTTAAGCAGGTCCGGTTAACCAGAAAACGTTGATGTTGAGGGTACCGCAAGCTCGCAATAGCGGCCGGCTAATCCATGGCCGCCAGCACCTCGAAGCCCCCCTTGGTGAGGGCCCTGCGGACCGGGGCGGTTTTGCAGGCCGCGAGCCGGAAATGGTAGACGCGCTTGCGGGCCTTCTGCAGGGTCACAATGACGTTGATCACATCCCCGCCGGCGTCGTTGATAATCTGCAGCGCTTTTTTCAACAGCTCCGGGTTGTTCCCGGCGGCCACGTCGATGCGGGAGGTGGAGGAGAGGATCCCCATCATGTCGATGAAGGCCCGCAGCATGTCGGTTTCCGTGATGATGCCGACCAGACGCTCATTTTTGACCACCGGCAGCCCGCCGATCTTGTGGCGGTAGATGATCTGGGCGGCGGTTTCTATGTCGTCCTCGGGGCGGACGGTGATCGGGTCCTTGATCATCAGGTCCTTCAGCGTCACATCGCCCAGCATGGAGGGGATGAGGCCCTGCTTAAGGTCGGCCAACGTCACCAGGCCTTCGAGCTTTTTGCCCTTCGAGACCACCGGCAGGTGACGGATGTGGTTGGCTTTCATCAACTCGATGGCATCGCTGATGGACGCGTTGGCGGTGATGGCAATGGGGTTGGCGATCATCAGGTCTCGGATGTTCATGGGCGTGCCCCCGAATTGGAAGGTGTCTGGCGCGGGCGGCGGCCGCGATGGCCGGCACCGGCAGCATCGGGTGATATCTTAGCTGTTTTGGCGCAACCATGCAAGTCCCCCAACAGTCCCCTTATCCAGGCGCTGTGCCGGCTGGGGCGTGCAAGCCGTGGGGGAGTTGGGGCAGGGGGGGTCAGCCGCACATGGAATGCGGTATGTGGCTGCAGAGGGGCTCCTCGGCCAAGTAGTCACCCGTGGCCTCGAAGGCGCGCGCGCGGCATCCGCCGCAGACCCGCTTGAACTCGCACGCTCCGCACTTGCCCGTGAGACGGTCGTAGTCGCGCAAGGCCGTGAACACCTCGGCGTGACGCCAGATCTCGGCGAAGGAGGCGCGGCGGACATTGCCGCAGGCGACGCTTAAAAAACCGCAAGGCTGGACGTCGCCCGTGTGGGACACAAAACAGAACCCGATGCCGCCCAGACAGCCGCGGGTGACCGCGTCCAAGCCGTGGGTCTGGAAGGAGACCGGCTTGCCGTCAAGGGCCGAGCGCTGGCGCAGGATGCGGTAATAGTGCGGTGCGCAGGTGGCCTTGAGCTCGAGGGGCGTTTTGCCGCGCTGCTCGTAGAACCAGTTCAGGGTGCGCTCGTACTCCTCGGCGTCGATGGCCTGGTCGACGATGTACTTGCCGCGGCCGGTCGGAACCAGCAGAAAGATGTGGTGGGCCACGGCGCCGAGCTCCACCGCCAGCTCCTGGATGCGGGGGATCTGCTTCAGGTTGACGCGGGTGACGGTGGTGTTGACCTGGAACGGGATGCCGGCGCGCTTGATGCACTCGATGCCCCGCAGCGCGCCGGCGAATGCCCCCGGCACTTGGCGGAAAGCGTCATGGGTGTCGGCGCTGGCGCCGTCCAGGCTGATGCTCAGCCGCTTGATCCCGCAGGCGGAGAGCCTCTGCGCCGTCTGATCGGTCAGCAGCGTGCCGTTCGGCGCCATCACCATCCGCAGGCCCAGCCGCGTGCCGTAGGCGGCGATGTCGAAAATGTCGGCTCGCAAGAGCGGCTCCCCGCCGGTGAGGATCACGATCGGTCGCCCCAGCTCGGCGATCTGATCGAGCAACCGGAAGGCTTCCGGCGTGTCGAGCTCGCCGTGGTAAGGACCCTGCGTGGCCGCGGCGCGGCAGTGGACGCAAGCGAGGTTGCAGTTGCGCGTGGTCTCCCAGGCGACCAATCGCAGGGCGGAGCGCTCGTCGGTCGCCTCGGTCGGGTGGCCGCTGAGCGGCGCGGTGGGCCGGGTTGTTTTCATGCCGATCTCATGCGCGCATCAACCGTGCGGCGTCCATCGCAAAATAGGTGAGGATGAGATCGGCGCCGGCGCGTTTGATGGCCGTCAGGGTTTCCATCATCGTCCGCGGCCCGTCCAGCCACCCCATCTGTTCGGCGGCCTTGATCATCGCAAACTCGCCGCTCACGTTGTAGGCCGCCACGGGCAGATCGAACTCCTGCCGCACGCGGCAGATGATATCCAGGTATGCCAGGGCCGGCTTCACCATGACGATGTCGGCGCCTTCCTCGACATCCATGGAGACCTCGCGGATGGCTTCCAGCGCGTTGGCCGGGTCCATCTGGTAGGTGCGGCGGTCCCCGAACTTCGGTGCGGAGTCGGCCGCGGCCCGGAACGGGCCATAGTAGGCCGAACAGTACTTGGCCGAGTAGGCCATGATCGGGACGTGGCTGAAGTTGTTTTCGTCCAAGGTCTCGCGAATCTCCGCCACCCTACCGTCCATCATGTCGGAGGGGGCCACCATGTCGGCGCCGGCCTTGGCGTGGGAAAGCGCAGTGCGTGCGATCAGCTCGAGCGTGGCGTCGTTGTCGACGACGGACCCGTCCACGCAGCCGCAGTGCCCGTGGTCGGTGTACTGGCACAGGCACACGTCGGTGATCACCGCCAGCTCCGGCAGGGCGTTTTTAACGGCCTTGACAGCGTGCTGCACGATCCCGCCGGTGGCGTAGGCCTGGGTGCCGAGGGGATCTTTCGTCTCGGGTATGCCGAAGAGGATCACGGCCGGGATGCCCAGTTCGAAGGCCTCGCGACAGGTTTTGACCAGCTGGTCCAGCGAAAGCTGGTAGTGGCCGGGCATGGACGGGATCGGGTTGCGCACATTTTTGCCGCCGATGGCGAAAAGGGGCAGGATCAGGTCGTCGACCGCAAGGGTCGTCTCGCGCACCATGCGCCGAAAGGCCTCTGACTGGCGCAGCCGCCGGGGGCGGTAGTCGGGGAACAGCATGGGGTCATCCCTCCAGATGAGCTGATAATCGCATTAAACTCGTATGGACCGATAAACTGCCGCCGCACCTTCCCCCCATCCGGGGGAGGGTGCGGTTGGGAATCGGCTGATATCCACCGGTTCTGCCGCAGGGCTACCGAGGGCCGCAGCCGGCCGGCGCATGGGTAAGCGCGATCTCTTCGTCGGTGAGATAGCAGGCCGGGTCCGGCGCCCAAAGGTCGCCCGTGACGGCCTCCGCGCGCACCCGGAAATTACCTCCGCAGATGTCCAGCCAGCGGCATTGCGCGCAGCGGCCGGTTACGTATTTTTTCTTTTCTTTGAGCTGGCCCATCAGCGGGTGGGAGGTGTCCGTCCAGATTTCCGAAAACGGACGCTCCGTCACGTTGCCGAAGCTGGTGTGACGCCAGAACTGATCCGCGTGCACCTGCCCGTCCCAGCTCACACAGCCGATGCCGCGGCCGGAGTTGTTGCCCTCGTTCCACTGCAGCAGCTCCAGCACCTCGCGGGCCCGTTTCGGATCTTCCTTTAGCAGGCGCAGGTAGAGATAAGGCCCGTCGGCATGGTTGTCGACCGTAAGCACCTCCTTGGGTTTGCCCTGCGCGTGCAGCCGCCGGGTTTCGTCGATAATCAAATCCAGCGTGCGGCGGGTTTCCGCAGCGTCAAGGTCCTCGTGGACAAGCTGCGAGCCGCGGCCGGCATAGACCAGATGGTAGAAGCACACCCGCGGGATCTCCATCTCCTCGATCAGCTTGAAAATGCCGGGGATCTCCTGGACGTTGAAACGGTTGATGGTGAATCGCAGGCCGACCTTGATGCCGGCGGCCTGGCAGTTGCGGATCCCGTCCAGTGCCCCGCGGAACGCGCCGGGCACTCCGCGAAACCGGTCGTTGACCGCTTCCAGGCCGTCCAGACTGATGCCCACATAGGACAGGCCGATCTCTTTCAGGGTGCGGGCCACCTGCGGGGTGATCAGGGTGCCGTTGGTGGAGATGACCGCGCGCATGCCCTTGGACACGGCATAGGAGGCAAGCTCGGGCAGGTCTTGCCGCGCCAGGGGCTCGCCGCCCGAAAACAGCACCACGGGCACGCCGAATGCCGCGAGGTCGTCGAGCAGCGTCCGGCCCTGTGCGAAGCTGAGCTCGCCGGCCTCGGCCCGGTCCTTGGCGTGGGCGTAGCAGTGGATGCAGCGCAGGTTGCAGCGCCGGGTGATGTTCCAAACGACAACCGGCTTCTTGTCCGCCGAGAACTGCAGCAGGTGCGAGGGCAGCTGAGAGGAGTGGCGGCCGTAGCGCAGGGCGTCGGAGGGTTCGACGGTTCCACAGTAGAGTTTGGATATTCCGATCATGAGGTCAAGGGTCCTGCCGCGTGTAGTGTAATAGGGGGCGGCCGGCGTTCAAGCCGGCGGCGGGGCGGTGATCAGGCCGCGCACGAAGCCTTCGGGGTCCAACACGCCGTTGCGCGGGATGAAGAAGCGGCTGCGCCCGGTCTTTTCCCGCACGAGCTTCAGCCCATGCTCGAAATGGCTGTTGAGCATGGCGCTGATCCCCCTGATGTCCAAGGAGGACTCCACCAGCATCTCCAGGATCAGGTCGACGGCGTCCTCCTCGAGCACGATGTTGATGTCGTGGTGCTTGAAGAAGAAAAGTTCGGCGTTCTTGATCTCGTCGTAGTAGGATTTGATCTGCCGAACGGCACGGCCGGTGTCCGTGACGTGGCGGATGTAGTGTCCGGCCGTGATGTCGATGCGAGCGGGGGTCATGGTCAGGCTGTACTTTTCGGTCAGGTGCTTGCGGTTGGCCTGCAGGTAGTCGCGGATGGCGGCGCGCTCTTCGTCCGCCAGCCGCTCGAAGGTCACGCGCATCTGCGGGTCCGGGGGGCTCGACAGCAGCTGCGCCAGCGCCGTGCGCGGGTCGGTCAGCACCTCGAGGGTCACCGGGAAATGGGTAACGGCCGAGGAGGGCAGGGCTTTTTCGAATTCGAGCAGGGCCTTTTCGATTACGCTGACCAGGCCGCGCGCGCCGGTGCCTTCCGCATGGGCCAGTGAAGCCATTTGCCGCAGAAACGCATCTGCAAACTTGATCGCGATGCCGTAGGCGCCGAAATCGAGCTTCTTGCCGAGGATAATCGGGTTGTTGGGGTTTTGGAGGATCTGGTAGAGATCCTCCTCGGTCAAGTGCTCGAAGATGGCCTTGACCGGCATGCGCCCGACGAACTCGGTTTCGAAGCCGAACTCGATCAGGTCTTCGGCCTTGACGTGCTGCAGGATGTCGACCTGCTCCGCCGCACCGACAATCCGCGCTCCGAAGCCGATGCCTTGCCGCGTGAGGCGGCGTTGAATGACCGGGACCAGGTCGGTGAAAGCCCCGCTCATGATGAAGAGCACGTTTTTGGTGTTGATCGACTGCTTGTCGCGCTTGCCGCTCTTTCGGTAGCGTTCGATCTCCTGCATCATTGCAATCGGGTCGTGGGGCACCTTGAGGTCGACTTCGGTCTCCTCCATGGGTTTGAGCAGGGCCCGCTGCACGCCGGTGCGCGAGACGTCGGCGCCGACCAGGTTGCGCGCCGAGGCGATCTTGTCGATTTCGTCGATATAAATGATCCCGTACTGGGCGAGTTCGATGTCGTCGTTGGCCTCCCGCACCAGGTCGCGCACCAGGTCTTCGACGTCACCGCCGACATAGCCGGTCTCGCTGAACTTGGTGGCGTCGCCCTTCACGAAGGGGACTCCGATCCGGCCGGCGATGAGCTTGATCATGTAGGTCTTGCCGACACCGGTGGGGCCGATCATCAGCACGTTGCTCTTGATGGCGCCGGCCAGGGTCTCCACCGCATCGCCGACCTCCTGGCTGCGGCGGATGCGGTTGAAGTGGGTGCAAATTTTGGTGGCGAGGATCGCCTTGGCCTGGTCCTGCTTGACGACATATTGGTCCAGGTAGGCGATGAGCTCCTGGGGCTTGAGGTCGAAGCGGATGGACCTCTTTTCGCGCGGAGGCTCCTTGTCCTTGGTTGCCACGGCCTCCTGAGGCAGAATCATGGGTGAGATCAGCTTGACGTGGCTGCCGAATTTCTTGGCCAGCATATCGCCGATCTCCTTCTCGATCTCTTTGATGTCGGGTATTTTTTCGTCGTGCACTGACATGTGTGGAGTATAAACACCGGGGGCCGAAATTGCAACCGGCTCGGGAGGCTGAGCCGGTTGTCAGAAAAACAGGCGACCCCTTACCGTTACTCCCTCTGAAACGTTCGGGCTAGGGAGAGGGGGATCCGAGCGCGAGGAGCCAGCGCACGGCACGCGCCAGCAGCATGGCCGCCAGGAGGCCCCCGCACCAGAGCGCCGCAAACCACAACCACTGTTTGCGGCGCTCAGTAGACGCTTTCATGCGAGGCTTTGCCTCGGAACAGGTAATAGCAATAGGCGCTGTAGGCGAGCACGAGCGGCAGCAGGACGGCGGTGCCGATCAGCAGCAGCGACTGCGAGGTGGGCGCCGCGGCGGCCTGGCGGAAGGTGACCTCGTAGGGCACCACCCACGGCCACAGGCTGATGCCCAGGCCGAGGTAGGCGGTCAGAAAAATTCCGATGCTCATTAAAAACGGGCGGACTTCCCGCCCGCGGTAGAGGTCGCGCCAGATCAGGATGATCAGCACGAGGCTTGCGGTCGGGATCGGGGCGAGAAAGAAAAAGTTGGGCAGACTGAACCACAGGGCGCGGATGTCCGGGTTCATCACCGGCATGCTGATGCTGACGATCGCGAGAAACAGCCCCACGTGGCCGAGGGTGTAAGCCGCGCATTTGCGGGCCCACTCCTGGGTAGCGTCTTCGGTTTTCATGACCAGCCAGGTTGCGCCCAGCAGGGCATAGCCGAACACCAGGGCGATGCCGGTCATGATGCTGTAGGCGTCGAGCCAATCGAAGGCCCCGCCGACAAAGGTCCGCCCCTCCACGGTCACCCCCTGCACGATCGCCCCGATCACCACCCCCTGCATGAAAGCGGCCGTCAGCGAACCGGCGTGAAAGGCGTAGTCCCACACCCGGCGGGTGCGGTCGCTGGCCTTGAAGCGGAATTCGAAGGCGACACCCCGGAAGACAAGCCCCAGCAGCATGATGATCACCGGGATGTACAGGGCCGGCATCAGGATCGCATATGCCAGCGGAAACGCGGCAAACAGCCCGCCGCCCCCCAGGACGAGCCAGGTTTCGTTTCCGTCCCAGAAGGGGGCGATGGAGTTCATCATCCGGTCCCGGCACTGTTCCGAAGGGGCGAAGGGAAAGAGCACCCCCACCCCCAGATCGAAGCCGTCCAGCAGGATGTAAAGGAAAATGGCCGTGGCGATGAGAAGATACCAAATCAGGGGCAGATCCAGGAAATGGTCGAAGCTAAACACGCTGGCCTCCTTTTTCCGAAACCAGTTCGGTGACGATCGGTGGCTTGTGGATGCCGTGCGAGCCGTACGGGTCTTCCTCGGATTGCGGGCCCTTGCCGATCAGTTTCAGGATGTAGTAGCTGCCCGCGCCGAAAACGAAAGTGTAGACGACCACGAAGGCGGCGAGCGATATGGCGATCGGTGTGGCCTGAACCGGCGAGGCGGACTCGGCCGTGCGCAGGACCCCGTAAACCAGGTAGGGCTGGCGGCCGACCTCGGTGACGAACCAGCCGGCCAGCACCGAGATGAACCCGGCGGGCGTCAGGGCCATGCACCAATACTGGAACCAGGTGGTGTCGAACAGCCGCTTTTTGAAGTAAAGCACGATGGCCATGACCCCCGTTGCGATCATCAGCATCCCCAGGCCCACCATGATCCGAAAGGTCCAGAAGACCCAGGCGACCGGCGGGCGCTCCCCGCGCGGCCACTCCGTGAGCCCCTTGACCTCGCCGTCGAGGTCGTGGGTGAGAATCAGGCTGGTCAGTTTGGGGATTTTCAGCGCGTACCGGGTGGTCTCCGCCGCCTCGTCCGGCCAGCCGAAAAGGATGAGCGGCACCCCGCGCTGGGTCTGCCAGAGCCCCTCCATGGCCGAGACCTTGGCGGGTTGGTGCTCCAGGGTGTTCAGGCCGTGCAGGTCGCCGAGCACGAGCTGCATGGGGGCCACGAAAATTGCCATGATCATGGCCATCCCGAACATTACCCGGGCGTGCTTCACATGGCGCTGCCGGTAAAGATAGTAAGCGCCGATCCCGGCGACCGTGAAGGCGGTGGTCAGGTAGGCGGCGGTCACCATGTGCACGAAACGATAGGGGAAGGAGGGGTTGAAGATGATTGCGATCCAGTCGGTCGGATACATCAACCCGTTTTCGGTGACGCGGAACCCGGCCGGGGTATGCATCCAGCTGTTGGCCGAAAGGATCCAGAAGGCCGAGATCAGCGTCCCGGAGGCGACGATGAGGGTGGCGGCAAAGTGCATTTTCGGGCTGACCCGGTTCCAGCCGAAGAGCATGACCCCCAGGAAGGATGCCTCCAGGAAGAAGGCGGTCAGGACCTCATAGCCGAGCAGCGGGCCGAGCACGCTGCCGACCCGGTCGGAGAAGACGGACCAGTTGGTACCGAACTGGAAGGAGAGCACCACACCGGAGACGACCCCCATGCCGAAGGTGACCGCAAAAATCTTGACCCACATGCGGTAAACCTCGCCGTAGACGGGGTTGCCGGTCTTCAGCCAGCGCCACTCGAGCACCGCCAGCCAGCTGGCCAGCCCGATGGTGAAGGCGGGAAAAACGATGTGAAACGACACGGTGAAAGCAAACTGGATTCGCGCCAGGAGAGTGGCATCGATGTTCTCGATCATCTCTTCGACCTCGAATGGTTCATTTTTGGCGTTGGTATGGACGATCCGTTGATGCAAAATGAACTATATTTCATTCAGACCCAGGCGGTTGTCAAGGGTGATCCAATGTTTGCGGCAAGGGCATCTCGCAGGGATTCGGGGTCAATTCAACCGTTCATGCCGATGCCGGTCGGCACACCACCCGGCGGGATCATAAAAACCAACCCTCCGGCAGGGGAATATGCAGCAGCCGTGTAAAGATCAGGTAAAAGAAGGCCACCTCGCCGGCGGCGATCAGCACCCATGCCGCGAAGGCCGCCATGCTCACCCGGCGTCGGGCCAGGGCGAGATACAGGGCGATGAGGGCGATGGCCAGCACACTCGCAACAAAAAAGCCCAAAATGCCGATGGCAAAGGCCCAACCGAAGAAGAACAGGCCCGTCACGAACACGCGCACATTGCTCCCGACCTCGAAGAGGTTTCCGCGCTCAGCCGCTCGGCTGAATCCTTTGACGACCAGCAGGGCCGAGACGATGGCCATGATGGTGATCATGGCCGCCGGGAAGACGATGCTCAGGTGCGTGATCTCCGGGTCGATCAACCACCAGAACGCGAAACTCAAAAGCAGGCCAAGGGTTCCGGCAACCAGATCCGTGTTGACGTTGCGAATCATTCGGCATCCCCTATGGTTTTGTCGACGGGCCGAATGCGGCGATAGAGGGCCGCCAGAAACGGCCAGGCGGCTGACACAACGACCAGTGCGATCAGAATCCAGGAGAGCGGGTTTTCGAAGAGGCGCATCTGCGCGAAGCGATAGGTCGCCCCTCCCAGGATCGCTTGCACGTAGCCGACCTCGGCGATGGTGCCTAAGATCAGCCCAAGCACGACAGGAGCCGGCATGATCCCGATCTGTTTGAGCAGATACCCCCCGGTTCCCAGGGTCAGCATGATGAACACGTCGGTGATGCTGTTGCGCAGGGCGAAGGTGCCGATGATGGTTGCCAGCCCGATGGTAGGGACCAGGAAATAGTAAGGGGTGCGGAAGATGATGCGGTAGATGAGGCGTCCCCCCAGCAACCCTACCGGGACCATGGCAATGGCGGCGAGTCCCATCGAGAAGATGAAAGCGTAGGTGAGCACCCCGCTGGTTGTAAACAGCTCGATGCCCGGTCGGAGTCCGTGCAGCAGCATCACCCCGAGGATGACCGCATCCGGCGGTGCGCCCGGGATCCCGAGTGTCAACAGCGGCACCATGCTTCCGGCCACGGTCACGTTGTTGCTCGACTCGGAGGCGATCAGTCCCTCGGTTGTCCCGGTCCCGAACCGCTCCGGGTGTTTCGAAGCCCGCTTGGCTTCGTTGTAGGCGACCAGGTTGGCGATGTTGCCGCCCGCGCCGGGAATGATGGCGACGATTTCACCGATGATGCAGGAGCGGATCAGGTTGGCGGGCTGGGAAAAAACCCTGGCTGTCACCCGCCAGAAGGAAGAGCGTTCTTTGGCGGAGATGCTCACCTCCCCTAAAGAGGTTTGCGCGAGTGCCGCCATGTTGTAGAGCTCCGGCAGGACGAAAAGCCCGATGAGGGCCACGATCATTTCGATCCCCCCCTGCATCACCGGGATGCCGAGCGTGAACCGGGACTCCCCGCCGATCGGCGAGACGCCGATCGTCCCCAGCATGATGCCGATGGTGCCCCCTAGCAGCCCCTTCAGCAGCGATCCTTCTGAGAGGCTGGCAATGAGGGTCAGCCCCAGCATCGCCACCCAGAAGTACTCCGAAGGCCCGAAGCGAATGGAAAGCAGCGCGAGCGGTGGCGCCAGAAAGAGCAGGAAAAGCACGCCGGCAATGCCGCCGACGGCCGAGGCGACCGTGGCGACGCTGATCGCCTCGATCGCCCGTCCCTGCTTGGCCATCGGGTAACCCTCGAAGGCCGTCGCGATGGAGGAGGGCGTCCCCGGGGTGTTCACCAGGATGGCGGCAAAGGCTCCACCGTAGATCGCCCCCATGTAGACTGCACCCAAACCTACCAGGCCGTTCAGGGGTGTCATGGTGAAGGTGAAAGGCAACAGCACGGCCAGGGCCATGGTCGCCGTCAGGCCCGGCATCGCCCCCACGAAGAGGCCGGCGGAAACCCCCCCGAAGATCAAAAGGATCACGATCGGGTCCGCCAGCGCCGCCATCGCCTGCAGAAATATGTCCATGACGACCTCTTAATCGGAATAGATCGCTGCAACCCGTCGTTCAGGTAAACAACCGGTCCGATGTCACTGCTTCTTCGCCCTCTGCTCGGCGAGGTCTTTCAGAATGTCTGCGTAGTTGGCCTTCATGCGTGCCACCAGATCAGCCGCTTGCTTTCCGGTTGCGTAGGTGACTTCAAAGCCCATCTCGCGCTGTTTGTCGGCAATCAGTTCGGTCGTTTTGACGAAGGCATCGGTCAGCTTCTTGACGATCTCCGGCGGGGTGCCCTTGGGGACCGCCACCCCCCGGTAGGCACCACCGACGATGTCGTAACCGAGCTCCTTGAAGGTCGGCACATCAGGCAGCACGGCGAGGCGTTCATCCGTGGCCACGGCCAGCGTGCGCATCTGATCTTTGTACTGGACCCCGACCATCGAATAGTTCATGGTGCTGTTGACGTGGCCGCCCATCAGCGCCGGCACGATCGGCCCGGTGCCGGTGTGGGGCACGTAGGTCAGCTGAAGGCCCGCCAGTTTTTCTAACCGCAGGGTCTCCAGGTGATTCGCGCTGTAGCTGCCGCTGCCGGCGACAGTCACGGCCTTGGGCTTCTCTTTAGCTAGTTTGACAAAGTCGGCCAGGGTCTTGATGTTACCATCTTTTTGGACGATCAGGGCGTTGGGCGTGAAATGAAACCAGATGATCAGTTCCCACCCTTCAGTGGTGTAGCCGGCGTCCTTGCGCTCGATCGGCTGGGCGATGATGTGGGGGATGTTGACGCCGATGATCGTGTAGCCGTCGGGTTTGGCGGTACGCTGAAACTCGCTCCATGCCACCGCGCCGCCGCCGCCGGGCTTGTGGGTGACGGTGACCGTCTGGCCCAGGATTTTTTCCAGGTGGCTTTGCTGGAGGCGGGCCGTCACGTCCGACTCCCCTCCGGGGTTGAAGGAAATGATGTAGTTGATCGGTTTTTGCGGGTACCCCTGGGCACCGGCTCCGCTGGCGAATACCACTGCTGCAAGAGCCGCAAGGACGACACAACCGATGGCTATTTTCTTCATCTTTTTCCTCCTCATCGTTTACGGGTTGATCCATTTTCCGGCCGCTGAATTTATTAATCGTCGCATAATAGTCTTTACAATATCATTCCGGCGGAAGCCGGAATCCAGTGGCCTGATGGATGCCGGATCAAATCCGGCATGACGATACTATTTCGAGACAGTTAATATGTGCCAGATATTGCACTCTTTCACCCGCTTTGCAATAACGAAGATGCCTGACCGAAACCATCAAAATGCCGGGAGAGAGATCCATCGCCGACAGCCGTTGATGTGGTCGGGTGCCCTTAACCTTTAAAGGCCAATTTAAAAACCCCCGCACCACCTACCGTCGCCACGCCATCAAGCGGGTAAAAAGCCCTTTGGCAAAGGGTGTGAGGCGCGTGCGGTTGTAGGCGTCTGCCACCTGCCGGACGGCCTCGGCCTGAGTCGGGTACGGGTGGATGGTATTGGCGATCTGCTTTAGTCCCAGTCCATTGGCCATGGCCAGGGTGATCTCTGAAATCATATCGCCGGCATTGTGGGCCACGATCGTGGCCCCCATGATCGTGTCGGTGCCTTTGCGCACGTGCACGCGCACCAGACCCTGGGTGCGGCCCTCGAGAATGGCGCGGTCCACATCGGCCAGATCCCGGGTGAAGGTGTCGATCTCAACCCTCCGCTCGGCGGCCTGTTGCGCGTAGAGTCCGACGTGGGCGATTTCAGGCTCCGTGTAGGTGCACCATGGGATGGTCAGGGCGCTGGCCTTGGCGCGGCCGAAGAAGAAAGCGTTTCGGATCACGGTGCGCGCCATGAAATCGGCGGCATGCGTAAACTGATACGGCGAGCAGATATCCCCGGCCGCATAAATGTCGGGCTGAGTCGTCTGCAGCCGGTCGTTCACCTGGACGCCTTTTGGGGAATACATCACCCCGGCCGCCTCCAGGCCCAGGCCCTCGACATTGGGCGAGCGGCCCACGGCAATTAGAAGCTCGTCCACGACCTCGTCGTACCTCTGCCCGTGGGATTCGACCGTAAGGTGCACCTTGCCTGCATCGGCCTTGGAGAGCTTCAGATTCTTGCCGCAGCACAGAAGCCTCACACCGTCTTTGAGCATGGAGTCCAAAACGAGGCTGGAGGCGTCGTTCTCCTCGCGGGGCAGGATGCCGTGAGTGGTTTCCACTAAAAGCACCTCCGAGCCGAACCGGGCAAAGCTCTGAGCCATTTCACAGCCGATGGGGCCGGCGCCGATCACCGCCAGGCGCTGCGGCAGTTCGGTTAACGAGAAAAGGGTTTCATTGGTCAGAAACTCCACCTCATCCAGCCCTGCAATCGGCGGTGCCGAGGCCCGAGCGCCAGTCGCGATGACCGCTTTTTTGAAGCGCAGCCGCTCCCCTGCGACCGCCACCGTGTGGGCGTCAGTAAACCGACCCTCGCCGATGAAGACGTCGATGCCCAGGTCGCTGAATCGCCGGGCGGAGTCGTTCGGGGCGATCGACGCCCGCAGGCGGCGCATGCGCTCCATCGCCTGACCGAAATCGACCCTCACGCCCTCCGGCACATGAACCCCGAACTCGGCTGCGTTGCGCACGGCGGCAGCGGCGCGGGCTGCGCCGATCAAGGCCTTGGACGGGACGCAGCCGACGTTCAGGCAATCCCCACCCATCAGGTGCCGTTCGACCAGCGCGACCTTCGCTCCCAGAGCGGCCGCGCCTGCCGCACTGACAAGCCCGGCAGTGCCGGCCCCGATGACAACGAGGTTGTAGCGTGCGGCGGGTTGAGGGTTGGTCCAATCGGGCGGGTGAACGTTTGCCGCCAGATCCTGGTTGAACCGATCCCAGGGGCGAATCATCGGGTTTTCGTTCATCAATTCCGACATGGGAGTGCTCCTTTATGCTTCAATGCGCTCAGCCAGGGCTTTGCGGGCCATGCGGGTGACAAACACCGTCACCACGATCGTCGCCAGGAGCCCGACGCCATAAAGCACCCACTCGGCCTCGGTGCGGGTCGCGTTCCCCGCTCCGAGGCTGGCGATATCTCCTGCTATGGATCCCAGATATACATACATCATGGTGCCGGGGATCATGCCCAACCACGATGCTACGAAATAATGCCGCAGGCTGACGTTCGTGAGGCCATACGAGTAGTTGAGCAGGTTGAAGGGAAAAACCGGCGACAGGCGGGTCAATAGCACAATCTTCCACCCCTCCCGGCCCACGGCCTCGTCGACCGCCTTGAATTTGGCGTTGCCGGCAATCCGCTTGGCCACCCAGTTTCGCGCCAGGTAGCGCCCGACTAAAAAAGCACAGGTGGCACCCAGCGTGGCTCCGATCGAAACCGCAATGAAGCCCTGGACCAGCCCGAAAACCGCTCCGGCCCCCAAGGTCAGGATGGAGCCTGGAAGCAGCAGGACGCAGGCCAGGACGTAGAGAACGATGAAGATCAGCAGGCCGAACGGGCCGATGCCGGAGATCCAGGCCAGCACCCCGCGCAGAAGCTCCTGGAGGTTGAAATAGTCAGCCGCAAGGGCAATCCCGCCAACGACGACCGCAACCAGGAGAATTTTGAAGATGGTGCCAGCGCGGCTCTTTGGTCGCTGCGAATCTGCTGTCGGGTTCATGGCCTGGCATGCCTTTCTTTAGAGGTATTTTAAGGGTTTGATCTTCGCCCGTCCAAACGGTCATGTTTCCGAAACTTTCAACAGGTGTCGATGGAAAGCGCCAACGCAACCTAAATCAGTGTTGCCGGAAGGCTTGGGGTGTTTCAGTCTCCGTGGCCCCAACCGGTCTACGACCGGTAGCCAGGATTTGGTCGGCTGCGCCCAGGAGCGCCGCTTTGGGGTTCAGGATCACGTGGATCGGAATCTCGTTCATCAGCTTCCTCATGCGACCCTTGCCTCTGAACGCCTTTAAAAACGGATCCGCTTGCAGCGCCGGGAGAATGCGGGGGGCAATGCCACCGCTTAAATAGACGCCACCCGCGGCCATGACTTTTAGTGCCAGGTTGCCGGCTTCGGCGCCCAGAATGGAGACAAACATGTCCAGCGCGGTCCGGCACAGGCTGCAGGGCCGCTTTGCATCCAATGCGGCATCAACGATGACCGGCATCGGATCCTCCGCAGCGGCCAACCGCTCTGTCAGCCATCCCGGCTCTTCGGCGGCGCCGCTCTCTTTGAGATAGGCGACGATATTCGGGAACCCCATGCCGGAGCACACCCGCTCGTAGCTGACATGCTCGAATCGTTCCCGCAGATACGCCAGCAGCCCTGCTTCCCGGACGTTGGCAGGCGCAAAATCGGCGTGCCCGCCTTCCGACGGACAGGCGCGATATCGGGCGCCGTCCCACACCAAATAGGCCTCTCCGAGACCGGTGCCCGGAGCGATGACGGCGATAGCGGCGCCCGCGGCGGCACGCCCCTGATTGAGCGGGTGGAGGTCGCTGGTGCTCAGGTGCGGCACTGCGGCAGCGACGGCCTGAAGGTCGTTGAACAGACGCACGGAGGAAAGCCCGAGCTCTTGGGCCAATGTGTCTTCATCCATGACCCAGGGCAGATTGGTGGTCATGGCCTTCCCGCTCACGACAGGCCCTGCCACACCGAAGCCCGCCCGATCGACCTTGGTTTCGATTCGGGAGAGAAATTGGTGCACGAGGGCCTTCAGGCTGGGATAGTTCCGGCTCACAAACGTCGCCTCCGCCAAGGGGGCCCGCACGCCGCGGGTGGGCGAAAAAACGGCCAGATCGGTCTTGGTGCCGCCGATGTCCCCTGCCAGAATTAAAGTGTCGGATGCCTTCATGGCCGTCTCTTCCGGTGTTCAAGAAACCGATTACGACCTCTGTTTTTTGTTATGCTCCGTTCAAACTCCAGTCATAGTCCAGGTATTTCACCTTCAGGCGGTCCCGTTTTCTCTCGAGACTATTTTTGAGATCCCCTTCTGCATATTTCCGATAAAAACCGGCCGGGTCATCGTTGAAATCTTCCGAAAACCATTTGAATATCGAACTGACCCAAAGGGTGTCTCCATCCAGGCGGTAGCTGCCCGAAGCGTTTATAAAATCGCGGGTGGCCTTGTCCAGCTGGGAGTCAAGCGTGGCTCCCCGGAAGGGCTCGGAAACGAGCGGCGGGCAGCTTTTAGCGGCACAGTTGATGGCAAAATGAACGCGCGGGTCTTTGAAGGCGGGCCTCAGAATCTTGTGCTCGATATCATCAAGGGTCAATGTTTTTCCATTGATGCGAGCAATTTCCTTTTTCCAGGGCGACTGGAATATCGACCCCAGGTCCTTGATTGATTTCAACCCAGGAAAGCCGGTCAAAACCAGTTTGATGGTCCAGGCATTATAGGCATTGATATAGAAAGCGAACTGCTCAGCCCGGCCGAGAGTTCCTGGGTCCGTCTTCTCGAGCACAGAAAGGTACTGTTCCAGTTTTCTCTCTTCCGCCTTGAAACCGGCGTAGTCCACCCTTCCCTCTTTGACGTGCTTCGCCAAAAGCTCATCGAACAGCGCGTGGTCGACGGTCTGCGTTGCTGAAACGGCGGCAAGGGGCGAAAAAATAGGCGTTACGGTGAGTGCCCAAGCAAGTAAAATCCATGTTCTCAGATGAAACCAGAGGGAGCCATGCCAACAGTTGTACCTTTCCCGCATGGTTTTTTTCGTGTGATCGGCCACGTTCCTGTTCCTTTCTGCGCCTATCGCTGTCGCAACCAATGCATACCTGCTGCACGGCAGATGCGCAATAGCGGGTATCCTCTATTCCAGTCCCCTCTTCGCTGCATTTTTTGTGAGTTCTTGGGCGGCAATGATTTTCCTTTTTGATTGCGCGCAGGACAGTGCGGTCTCAGCGAGGTTTGGTATGTAAAGACAGAAAACCCGCTAGCTTTTCCGGAGAAACCGATTTTAACTCCGCAAAGGCCCGAGTCGTAATTTCTTTCCGGAACCGGTCGGCGAAGGGTTTGCGCGGCAAGGTGCTGAACAGAATGCCGGTAGCGACCTTTTCCCCCGTTTCCATGGCTTTTTCAAGGGCCGCTTTTCGGTCGGTCGGGTCATAATCGTCGCCCAGAAGGTAGACCCTCTCCCGGTACCAACTCACCGGATGGGCCCCCCAGGTGATGCACGGCTGGATCACTTCCACAACGGACAATCCGGGTTGGCCGATGGCTTGCATCAGAAGTGATTTCAAGTGATCACCGTCCCCTGCAAAACCCCGGGCCACAAACGTACAGTCATGGACGATGGCGATGGCCAGCATGTTCAGAGGAGCGATTTCCACACCGTGCATCTGGAGGCTTCGCTTCTCTCCAATCCTCGTTGTCGGGGACGCCTGGCCTTTGGTCAGGGCATAAAACCCGTTGTTATGGATCACTACCGTGATATCTGGATTACGACGCAGCGCATGGAGGAAATGGTTGCCCCCTTCTCCGTAACAGTCGCCTTCCCCGGTGACCACGATGGTTGTCAGAAGCGGATTGGCCACGTGGATGCCCAGGGCCGCCGGAATGGCTCTTCCGTGCAATCCATTAAAAAAATTGCATTTGAGATAGTGAGGCAATTTAGCGGCTTGCCCAATGCCGGAGACGAGGCAGCACTCGTGGGGCCGTTTTTTCAAATCCGTCAACGCTGCCTTGAGAGCGTTCAGGATTCCGAAATTCGGACATCCAGGGCACCACTGTGCGGGCACATCGTTCTTGTAGTCGTCAATTTTCACCATGGCAGCACTTTCTGAATGTAGGGCCCGGTCAACGGCAGGCCGTCATTCCGATGGACCTGCCCTGCAAACGTAATTCCATATTCGGAGCGCAACAACCTCGCCAGCTGGCCCGTGGCATTGGTTTCGACGTTCCAGTACTCCTTGCCTTCCGGAAATCGGTACACCGGCAGAGGCCACATTTCCGTGAAATGGATCAGGCCCGCCCGGATTCCACGTGTGTGAAGCCGTTCAATGGCGTCCAACAACGCCGGGCGCGAGGATCCCCATCCCACCAGAATCCGCTCCGCTTCTTCGACATCAACCTCCTCGGGTGGGCGGATGGCGGTTTTCAGCTCCCGCTGCTTCGTAAGACGTTTTTCCACCATCGCCGGCACGGTTTCGGCCAAATCTTCGGTTATGTGGCCCCGGGAATCGTGTTCATCGCTGTCCGCAGTCACCAGATGCAGGCTTTGACCCGGATACAGGCGCGGAGATATACCGGTTTCCGTCACCCGATAGCGATGGTAATCATCTATCATGGACGGGTCCGCCAGATGAAATTCGGGTGCATATTGCCCCAGAGGGATGCTTTCCTCTGAAAAGAGAGAGTCCAGCAGGAACTGATCGGTGAGCACGATGGCCGGTATCTGATAGCGGTCGGCCAGATTGAAGGCCCTTGCGATTTGCCTAAAGATGTCTTTTGCATCGGCAGGCGCCAGCACCAGTTTGGAAAATTCTCCATGTCCGGCATGGACGGCGAACAAGAGGTCGCCCTGAGCGGTGCGGGTCGGAAGCCCGGTGGCAGGTCCTGGCCGCTGCCCCAGAACAATGACCAGGGGTGTTTCGATCATCCCGGCCAGACTGACGGCTTCCGCCATCAAAGCGAAGCCACCGCCTGAGGTGACCGTCATGGACCGTGCTCCGGCAAAACTGGCGCCGATTGCCATGTTGACGGCCGAGATCTCGTCTTCCGCCTGTTCGGTAAACACTTCGAATTCCGTCTCGTGTTCGGCCAGAAAGGTGATGATATCGGTCGCCGGCGACATGGGATACGCCGCCAAAAAGCGGCATCCGGCCAATGCCGCCGCCATGGCGAGGGCTTCCGTTCCGGAGACGAGTTGGTACCGCGCGTCCCGTTCAGGCAGCCGCCAGGGACAGATGCCCTGGCAGCCTTCTTGGGCGAGGAGATAGCCTTTCTCGGCCGCAACACGATTGGCCGCCACCACAGGATCCCCTTTTGCGGCGAATTTTTGAGCAAGAACCGCATGGAGAATCTCAAGATTCATGCCGATCGCCGCAGCCAGTGCGCCGATGGCTATCGTGTTGGCGTATCTCTTATTGCCCAGTTCCTTCTGGGCAATATCCGAAAATGCAATGGGAATCATCCGCTCCCGAATCTTTTTCTCCGCGATGAGAATGCCGTCCGTTTGAATCAGCGGTTCGTATTTCATGGCCGCGCCGTCATTCAACGCCAGAAGAATATCCGCTTTCATGGCCGGCGCGTTGTCCGGTTTTTCGCTGATGCGGATGGAATAGCTGTTCTGGCCTCCCCGGATTCTGGATTCGAATTCCTGCCAGGCGAATACGGCATAGCCGTGCCCTACGATGGTTCTTGAAAGCACTTCCCCGACGGTCTGCACACCTTCGCCGGCCGCACCGGCGATGACCACATTCAGGCCCTCCATCTTGCGTTGCCTCCCATGATTAGCAATTACTTAGCCTCACTCCCTGTGGCCAGAGTTTTCCACCCGCCGACCCCTTCTCGCAGCAAAGGGGCAGAGATCCGGTGTGGGCTGCCCAGGTGGCGATGCCGAGACTTCATCTCGAGTGCAGCAGAATCCGGCCGTGAAGGGGGAATTCGGGTTGCCCATGATGCGCACTTCCCCCGAGGGAGATGTTTCCACCACCAGGGAGCAGGTCTCCGGGCTCATCTGTGAGCAGGCGGATATGATGGCCATTGGCACCTCAACGTCAGGTAGATTTTTTATCAACCTATCAAATACTGAACCGGATGGCCATACCGCGGCTTGACCAAGTACAACGGTGTCTTGGTGTAGGAGCACTGAGCAGATGGGGTGCGCTGCGATGCGTATCGTGGCCGCCGCCTACGGTTTCTACAGGGCGTTGGGATTAGCTGTACGAAGGTGCAGTTTTAGGAAGGGTTGCCATATCAATCGCCGATTTACGTAACTTCATGACAAGCACCTGTTTAAGGTTCAGACTCGTGAATAGCTGGTACTATCCTTTTCAAACGCTTCAATCACTTCAGCGCATAAGGGCCAGTGTGTGGAGGGCGGAGGAAAATTGAGACAGCTGGCGGCAAGAAACTGTGACACTGGGTCCATAAGTGATCCGTTATCGATATTTTTGTCAATAGAAAACCTGTGCTTTTCAGCCTCTTCGTCAGATTGGCAACGGAGGCGCT
>JBGSTS010000025.1:0-27328 GCA_041736435.1 Desulfobacterales bacterium
GCCCCGCGCCGAGTCCAGGGCCGCGACGGCCGCCGCGGCCGAAAAATGGCGGGCTTCGGCTGCATCGAAGAGCGAGCGGGCGATAGTGCCATTTTCGACCAGGGCCTTTTTACGGCCGTAATCCAAGGTCGCGTTGTTCAACTCGGCCTGCGCCTGCTCCAGGTTGTGACGTGCGACCGCCACGTTCTGGACCGCCCGCTCCCGGGCAGCAAGAGCGTCCCGGTTTTCCAGGCGGGCGATCACCTGACCTTCTTGAACCATGCTGCCCTCCTCGACGCCAAGGTAGACCAGGCGGCCGGTCAACTTGGAGGCAACCGCCGATTTGCGGTTTGCCACAACGTAGCCGCTCGCGTTCAGAAGCGTGAGGGATTGGGACGTATAGACATTCTGTACGAGGGCCGCCTGGACCTCGACCGCCGGGGTCAGGAGCCCCTGGCGGTAGGCCAGCCCCGCTGCCACTATCAGGACAAGGGCGGCAAACACCCATCCCCAGAGCCTGCGGCGGCGGACTCCCGGCTGCCGCCCGGGTTTTCGGATGCGCAACTTCTCCAGGTCCAACTCCGTCATGTCGTCTGCTCTCCGGCACGAAGCGCTTGAGATCTTTCGATCCATCGACTGCTCTGCGATGATAATCACAAAACCCGAAAACGAAACACGCCTAATCCAACCGCTTCTGAAAGCGATTCACGGCGGCCGCAAACACAACGCCCCCCAGGACCGCCAGTTCCAGAAACTGCGGCCAGAGGATTGCAAGCCCGGTGCCCTTGAGGAAAACACCGCGGATGATGATCAGAAAATGGCTGAGCGGGTTCAGGTGCGTCAGCCATTGCACCACGGTCGGCATGTTGGCGATCGGAAAGACAAACCCGCTCAGCATGAAAAAAGGGACGATGAAGAAGAAGTTGCTCATCATCGCCTGCTGCTGGGTGCGGGAAACGGTTGAGATCAAAAGCCCGATGCCGAGCGTGCTCAGCAGGAAGATCGAGCTTGCCGCCAGCAGCAGAAAGGCGCTGCCGACCATGGGGATCTCGAAATACAGCCGTGCGAAGAGGATCACCATCACCATCTGGGCCTGAGCGATCAGGATGAAGGGGATGGTCTTGCCCAGGATCAGCTCCGTGGCCGTGAGGGGGGTCACGATCAGCTGCTCCATCGTGCCCGCCTCCTTTTCGCGCACGATGGCCATCGAGGTGAGCAGCAGCGAGAGCAGCATGACGAGGAAGGCGACGATCCCGGGCACGTAAAAATAGCGGCTGTCCAAGTTGGGATTGTACCAGGTGCGGATGCGACCGTCGATCTCCCCGAAATCGATGCGCCGCCGGTTGAGTTCGCGGATGAGAGCGGTGTTGAAACCGTCTAAGACGCTCACCGTGTAGGAGATCCGCACGGCGGCCATGTTGCTCATGCTGCCGTCCACCAGGATTTGAACCTCGGATGTCTCGCCGCGGCGGATGCGGGCGCTGAAATCCGGTGGGATCCTGAGCCCGATATCCGCCCCGCGTCGGAGCAGCAGCCGGTCGAGGTCCCGGGGGTCCTCGAAGGCGTGGGTGATGCGAAAGGTGGGATTGCCGTCGAAGGCCTCCACCAACCTCCGGCTTTCGGCCGAGCGTGACGGGTCGACCAGTGCGACCCGGATATCGCGCACGTCGGTGGTGACGACATAGCCGAAGACGATCAGCTGGACAAGCGGCGAGATCACCAGCAGCGGCCGGTTCTTTTTGTCGCGGAAAAGCTGGATGAACTCCTTGCGCACCAGCTCCCGCACGCGGCGCCAGTTCATCTCAGAGCCCCTCCTTTTTTAATGCGGCGATGTTTGCCGCCGCCAGCACCAGCGCCATCAGGCTTAAAACAACCACGTCCGGCCAGAGCTGGCTCAATGAAAGGCTCCGGAGGTAGAGGCCGTTCAGGATGTCGATGTAATAGGTCGCCGGAACAACGCGCGAGAGCATCCTGAGCACGGCCGGCATGTTCTCCTGGGGGAAAACGAAATCCGAGAGCAGGAGCGAGGGCAGGTAGGTGGCCAGGACCGCCGCCTGGTTCGCAACCAGCTGGACCTTGGTCAGGGCCGAGATCAACAACCCGAGGCTGAGCGCCACCCAGATGTAGATCGTCGAGGCCAGGATCATCACCCAGAAGTTCGATTTCATGACCACCCCGAAGAGCAGCTGCCCCATGAGGATCGCGATCAGGACATCCACCAGCGCAATGAACCAATAGGGAATGGCCTTGCCCAGGAAAAACTCGGCCCCCTTTACCGGCAGCGACCGGATGGTCTCCATGGTGCCGTTTTCATACTCCCGGGCGATGACGAGCGAGGTCAGCAGCGCCCCCACGATCATGATGATGATGGCGATGATTCCGGGGATGATGAAATTGCGGCTTTCCAAGTCCTCGTTGAACCAAACCCGGATGCGACCCTCGACGGGCGGATGAATCCGCTCGAGGCCCTGGCGGTTCAGGTAGTCGATGTGCTGCTGTTCGTTCAGACGCGAAATGAAGGCGCTCACGAAGGCCCGGGTGTTTCCGGCGGTGTTGGGATCGCTGCCGTCGATGATGACCTGAAGCGGACTTGCGCGATCCGCCCGCAGGTCCGCCGTCCAACCGGGCGGAATCACGATGCCGAGAAGGATGCGGTTGCGGTCGAACAGCTCCGTCAACTCGGCGGAGGAGGCCGGATGGGCGTGGATGTCGAAGTAGATCGATGCCTCCAGCCGTTGGATGAAATTACGGCTTTCGGCGGTTCTGTCCTGGTCGACCACGGCCGTCGGGATGTGCTCGACGTCCAGGCTGAGCGCATAGCCGAAGAGCAGGATCAGAAGCAGGGGAATGAAAAACGCCAGGTAAAGGCTGCGAAAGTCCCGGATCAGGTGGTAGGTTTCCTTACGGGCGATAGCGCTGACCGTTCGCAGGTTCACGGGCCGCTCCGGCTCATCAACGCGACGAAGGCGTCGTTCAGGTCCGCCTGCGGCTGGTCCGGGAGCACCGCAGCCACGATTTCGCCGGGCGCGCCGGCGGCAACGATGCGGCCGGAGTTGATCATCACCACCCGGTTGCAGTTCCGGGCCTCGTCCATGTAATGGGTGGTGACGAAGACCGTGACCCCCTCCGCCGTGAGCCGCCGGATGAACCCCCAGAAATGCCGACGGGTGATGGGATCGACCCCCGACGTCGGCTCGTCGAGAAAAAGCAGCGGCGGCCGGTGCAGCAGGGCGCAGCCGAGGGCGAGGCGCTGACGCCAGCCGGGCGGAAGATCCCGGGTGAGCCGGCTGCGGGCATCGGCGAGGCGCATCAGCTCAAACACCCAGGCGATGCGCTCCGGCCACTGCGTATCGGGCACGTTGTAGATCCCGAGGTAGAAGCGCACGTTTTCAAAGGGCGTCAGGTCGAGGTAGAGAGAAAACTTCTGGGACATGTACCCGATGGCCTGTTTGATGCGCTCGGGCTCGGTGACGAGGTCGAAGCCGGCCACGCGGCCGGCACCGCTCGTGGGCGAAATGATGCCGCAGAGCATGCGGATAGTGGTGGATTTGCCCGCGCCGTTCGGACCGAGGAACCCGAAAATTTCGCCGCGGGCGACGGAAAAGGAAATCCGGTCGACGGCCGTGAACCGGCCGAAACGCTTCACCAGGTCGGTCACGCGGACGGCCTCAGCCTCCATAGCGATTCTCACCCAGCGCGGCGTCCGCGGCCTGAATGCACTCGACCATCGCATCCTCCAGATTGCGTGAGCCTGCACGGAATTCGGCGGGAACGGCATCGGCGAGAATGCGTCCCGTGTGCATCACGAGCAGCCGGTCGCAGCGTTCACCCTCGTCGAGGTAGGCAGTCGACACCAGGATGGTCATGCCGGCCTGCCGCATTTCCTCCAATATCCGCCAGAATTCCTGCCGCGACACCGGGTCGACCCCGTTGGTGGGCTCGTCGAGGATGAGCACTTTCGGCTCGTGGACCAGAACGCAGGCGAGTCCCAGTTTCTGTTTCATTCCACCGGAAAGATCACCGGCCTTGCGCTCGGTGAACGGCAGCAGATTGGAAAAACCGAGGTAGCGCTCGCGGCGCGCCCGGCGTTCGCGGCCGATGATGCCGTAGACGTCCATGAAGAAATTGAGGTTTTCAGCGACGGTCAAGTCCTGGTAAAGGCCGAAACGCTGGGGCATGTAGCCTGTCATGCGCTTGACGTGCCGGCGTTCGCGGACCGCATCGAGACCGCCCACCGTGATCGTGCCGGTGTCGGGCCGGATCATGGTGGCCACCATGCGCAGCAGGGTGGTCTTGCCGGCGCCGTCCGATCCCACCAAACCGGCCATGCGACCGGAGGGCAGGCAAAAGGACACATCGGACACCGCCCTGAGCGCACCGAAGCTCCGGGTGACCTCGGATGCGACGATCATCCCGGCAGGGGCCCGCACGTCGGCCAGGCAATGATCAGCGGAACCAGGCATCGGCGGGCATCCCGGATTTGAGCTCGGAGTTCGGGTTCGGGACGGAGATTTTCACCAGGTAGACGAGCTTGACTCGTTCCTTGTGGGTCTGAATGATCTTGGGCGTGAACTCGGCCTGCGGCGATATATACGCCACCTGCCCCGGGTAGGTTTTGTCGGGGAAGGAGTCGATTTTTACATCCACCGGCTGGCCGGGGCGAACCTTGCCGATCTCGGGTTCCCCCACGAACACCTTGAGGTCCACCACGCTGAGGTCGGCGAGGGAGAGCACTTCGCGGCCGGGCGCCACCACTTCTCCCGGCTCGACGTTGCGGCTGACGACCACCCCGGCAAACGGCGCCCGCAGTTCGGTGTGGGCGACCAGGATGTCGGCCAGGTTGAGGGCCGCGCGGGAGGAAGCCGCCTGGGCGCGCGCGGCTTCGACTTCTTGTTCGAAGGCCTGGATTTTCTGGAGGTTGCTTCGAGCCAGGCGCAGAACCGCCTGCCCCTCGGCCAACCGCGATCGGGCGGTGTCGATCTCTTCGCGCCGCGAGCCTTCCCGAGCCAGGCGGTAGGCCTCCAGCGCCCGGCCGTGCTCCTTGAGCGCGGTCTGAAAAGCCAGATCGGCGTTGTCCCGGGTGCGTTCGGAAACAACCCCTTTCAAGAAAAGCGCGTCGTTGCGCGCCTTTTCCCGGCGGGCGTTTTCAAGAGACGCCTGGGCGGATTCCACCGCCAGCCGCGCCCGTTCGACCTCCTGAACGCGGAACCCGGACTCGGTCTGCGCCAACTGCGCCTGCAGTGCCTCGACGGCGGCCTCGGCCCGGTCGACTTCCGCCGGCAGCACCCGGCGGTTGATCTCCAGGGCAACCTCGGCTTGTTTCACCAACTCCTCGGCCCGCTGCAACCCGGCGCGCGCCTGTTCGCGCTGGGCATCGAGCTCTTTGCGATCCAGAACGGCCAGAAGTTCTGCGAATTGCACCGCCCGGCCCTCGTCGGCCAGAACCGCCTGCACCCGCCCGCTGACCTGAAAGGCGATGTTGGACTGAGTCGCTTCAATGGTGCCGGAGTAGTAAAGCTCTGCGCTGCGCCGGGTGTGCTGACCCCAGACGACCAGCACACCGACGCCGATCACCAGGAGCACGAATGCCGATAGAAGCAAGCGGCTTTTCACGATCGACCTCCCGATCCCCGTGCCCGAATCTATCGAAATTCCCGGAGCCTTTCAAGGGGGGCGCTAAAGATGAATAAAGCCTTGACCGACCGGCTGTTCAGAGTTAGTATTGCGTCTGTTCGGCGTTGGCTCCCTGATGAGCACGCCGGGCGTCAAGGTTGGATGAACCATATTGAAGTGTCGGATGAGACCACCACACTCTCCAACGTGTGGTGGTTTTTTTCTGCCAGTGTTCGCGTCCGCCTTTGAAAATTCCGATGAAAGGAGGATGCAAGCGATGCAAGGCCAAGTCAAGTGGTTCAACGAGGCAAAAGGTTTCGGCTTTATTGCCGCCGAAGACGGTACGGATGTGTTTGTGCACTTCAGCGCCATCCAGGGCAGTGGTTTCAAGACTCTGGGCGAAGGCCAGTCGGTCAGCTTTGAAGTTCAGAGCGGGCCGAAGGGTCTGTCGGCAGTCAACGTCCAACCGCTGTAACCTGACACCCTGAAGCGGGCACTCCGCTGCGTCATCGGCGGAGTGCCTCTGCGTTGCTTCGCTTTGACCCTTGTTCGCAGGCGCTGCGGTCAAAGCCCCCCTTCCCGGAAAGGATCACACCATGAACAAACGACTCTACATCGGCAACCTCTCCAGCGACGTTACGGAGCAGGATCTGACGCACAATTTTTCATCCGTGGGCAAGGTGGCGACGGTCGCCATCATCAAAGACCGATTTTCAAACCAGAGCAAGGGCTTCGGTTTTGTGGAAATGGAAAGCGAAGAGGAGGCCCAGAAGGCTATTGCGCAGTTCAATGGCGGAGAATTGCGGGGTAAAAAAATCACCGTCAGCGAGGCCCGCGAACGCAAGGAACGCGAAGGCGGTTTCGGCGGCGGCCGAGGAGGAGGGGACCGTTCCGGATCCGGTTTCTCCCGCGGCCCGGGCGGGGGCGGCGGCCGGGGTGGCCGGCGCTACTAGCCGGGAAGGAGGTCCGCTTCCGACACATTGGATGCGAGCACTATAAGAGCTGCGCCCCACCGTATCACGGCGGAGGCCGCCGTCTTTTTTCCACCCTCTTCAATGAGGCCCCGGGGCTTTGCGCCGTTGCTTCCCAACTGATTGCATGTCCCCTGCACCGCCGGCGGCGCAGGGGACATGGCTACTGTTTTTTCTTCAGCTTTTTTTCCTGGCGTTTTTCCTTGAGGGTCTTCTTGGGCTGCTTTTTGGCATCTTTTTTAACGTCCTGCGATTTGGCCATCTGAAATCCCCTTTCTTGACGTTGTTCGTCCCCCTGCCCGAGAGAATATCCGGGGACTCCGTCGAACGTGAAGAGGTTCTCGGTTTTGATCAGGTCCAGGCCGGCGTCGACCAGCCGCTGCTGCAGGCGGATCACGTCGGGATGTGTGACCGGGGCCGGCTCTGCCAGAAACCGGCAGCGCCAGTGGTCCGTGCAATACGTTTCCGGCAACCCGCCCGGATAGACGTTCACCCCACGGTTGGTGATCATGACCAACCGCCACGGCGCCGAAACCAACTCCGCGAGGCGGAGCCCCAACACCGAGGGGTCCCGGCCACTGTCCGTCCACTCTAAAAAAAGATCGACTCCCACCAGGGTCTTCGACACGGCTGCCGGACATGTCGCCGCAATCGCGATCGCTTCGGCCCGATACGTGACGGGCTCCAACCGGTTCGGGGTTCGTCCCAACCGGGCGATCACGGCATCGGCAAAGCCTCTCGTTCCCACCCGCTGGCGACTCACACCCTGCCGGAAGATGTCCGCGGTGTGAAAGCCGTCCTCCAGGGTGCACAGCCACGCGTTCTGGATGCGCGCGGCTGGTTGGCCGTGGCCGAGGTGGACCAGCATTTGAACTGCCGCTGCCAGCAGGCCGGAGGGGTTGGCGCAATCCCGGCCGGCGATATCGGGTGCCGAGCCGTGCACGGCCTCGAACATGGCCGCCGATGCCCCGATATTGGCGGAACCTCCCAGCCCGACCGATCCGGCCACCTCGGAGGCGATGTCCGAAAGGATGTCCCCATAGAGATTCAGCGTCACAATGACGTCCAGCGCCTCCGGCCGCACGGCCAGGCGGGCCGCGCCGATGTCGACGATCTGGTGCTCGGTTTGCACGCCCGGGTACTCGGCGGCCACATGGTCGAACACCCGGTGGAAAAGCCCGTCGGTCAGTTTCAGGATGTTGTCTTTCGTCATGCAGGTGACCTTTTTTCGGCCGTGGACGCCGGCATACTCGAAGGCGTAGCGGACGATCCGCTCGCACCCGGGCCAGGTCACCAGCTTCAGCGCCTGGACGACTTCCGGGGTCTGTCGGTATTCGATCCCCGCATACAAATCCTCCTCGTTCTCCCGGATGATGACGAGATTCATAGCGGGGTGATGGGACGCCACATAGGGGCTGTAGGATTTACAGGGGCGAACGTTGGCAAAAAGGTTCAGCGAGGTGCGGATGGTAACGTTGACGCTCTTGAACCCTTTCCCCTGCGGGGTGGTGACCGGTGCCTTGAGAAAGCAGCGATTGGCGCGCAGCACGCTCCAGGCGTCAGTCGGGATCCCGGAGGCAACCCCTTTGCGATAGACGGTCTCGCCGATCTCGATGACATCCCAGGCGACCGGCGCGCCGGCGGCGGTGAGGATATCGAGGGTCGCACGCATGATTTCCGGACCGATGCCGTCTCCGTAAGCGACGGTTATTCGCGATGGTCTCATGCCCCCCTCTTGCCCCAACGCTTTCAGCCCGGACTTGACTCGGATAAATTTCATGATTTAGTATGCTACCATATCAGTATTCGGACGGCCCTGCAACAAGCTGGGGAAACACGAACCGGGTTCCATCCTCCGAACCATGCCCACTCCCAAGCATACGAACCTCAGGCGCCGCGCGGCCATGGTCGGAGCCACCCGCAGCTTCTTCGCCGAAAACGGCTATCTCGAGGTCGAGACACCGCTGCGCCTGCCGGTTCCGCTGCCCGAGGCCCATATCGAACTCTTCGCTTCGGAGGGATGGGTGCTGCAGCCATCACCGGAAACCTGTATGAAGCGGCTGCTGGCAGCCGGCGCCGCAAGCATTTTCCAGATCTGCAAGTGCTTCCGAAAGGCGGAGCGCGGACGGCGGCACCTGCCGGAGATGACCCTGCTCGAGTGGTATGCGGCCGGCGAGACCCATGCCGACCTCATGGCCTGCTGCGAAACCCTGGTGCAGCGGATCGCCCGCACGCTTGGCACCGGCGAGGTGCTCTCCTACCAGGGCCTGGGCATCGACCTCTCCCCGCCCTGGGAGAGGTTGACCGTGGGCGAGGCCTTCGGCCGCTTTGCGCCCATCCCCGTCGAAGCGGCCCTTGCGCAGAACCGCTTCGACGAAATGATGGGGCTGATGATCGAGCCGAAGCTTGGCCAGGACCGGCCGGTCTTCCTGACCGAATTTCCGGCCGAACATGCGTCTCTGGCCCGTCTGAAGCCGGATGATCCCAACGTGGCCGAGCGCTTCGAGCTTTACATCGGCGGCCTTGAGCTGTGCAACGGGTTCAGCGAGCTGAACGACCCGGCCGAGCAGCGGCAGCGCTTTCAGGCCGAGCAGGAGCGCATGCGGGCGGCGGGCAAGCCCGTCCATCCGCTTCCGGAAAAATTTCTCGCCGCTCTGGCCGATATGCCCGCATGCGCCGGGAACGCACTGGGCATCGATCGGCTGGCCATGCTGTTCTGCGATGCGGCCTCGATCGATGAGGTCGTGGCCTTCGTACCCGAGGACCTGTAACCGGTCCGATGGCAACCGGGAAAGGTGTCCCGCCGGCCCGCAGCCCCGGGCTCAGGTTTACTTGCCCGTTGACATGTGATAGCAGAACACTCAATTTGTTTCGGTACCGAGGAACCACAACCTGCAAGGAACTGACCATGGAATTCTTCAAAATTCGATTCGGAGACAACTTCGATGAGCTCAGCTCCCGCTTCGAGAAGACACTGGAGGACATGCTGGGCTCGATGGGCCCCTCCTTCATGCTGTCCGAACGCACCTGGAGGCCGCCGATGGACATGTACGAAACAGCGGAACAGGTGGTGATCATGGCGGAAATCGGGGGAGTGGAAAAACAGGACATCGAAGTGGAGATCAGCAGCAAGGCCGTTCGCATCCAAGGCCAGCGCATGGCACCGGCCTGCGGCCCGGAGTACACCTACCGGCTGGCGGAGATCCAGCACGGCCGTTTTGAACGCATTTTGTTCCTGCCCTGCCCGATCGATCCGGAGAAGGTGTCGGCCGCCACCAAAAACGGGTTCCTGGAAATCCGCCTGGTCAAACGGCCCATTGATCAAACCTACAAGGTGTCCGTTTCAGATGAATGACGAAGGCGCCGCTTGCAGGGAGCCGGCCGTGTCCGGCACCCGCCGTTGCGTGTCCGGGGCGTGCCATGCCGATCGCAGAACAGGGAGACGAAAATGACTGACGAAAAACAGCCGGAGCAGCCGACCTCGGCCAAGATGCCCGACATCCTGCCCATCCTGCCGATCACCGACAATGTGCTGTTCCCGAAGATGGTGTTTCCGCTGATGATCGTGCACCCGGACTCAGTGCAGCTGATCGACGAGGCCATGTCCAAGGACCGCATGCTGGCGGTGGTGTCGGCCCGTGCGGCGGAGAATCCCGAAGCCATGCCGCCGCCCGATCGCTATGCGCCCATCGGCACCAGCGCCATGATTCTGAAAATGGCCAAAACCCCCGAGAACCGCACCCAGCTGCTCGTGCAGGGGTTGGACCGCTTTCGCATCAAAGAGGTCTCCCAGGCCGCGGGCAAGCCGTTCCAGCAAGCCGTCGTCGAACACATTGCGGAAGACACCTCGCGCAACACCGAGATCGAAGCGCTGATGACCAACATCGTCAACCACTTTGCCCGGGTGGTGGAGCACTCCCCGACCCTGCCGGCCGAAGTGGTTTACATGGCGCAGTCCATCAAAGAGCCGGGAACGCTGGCCGACATGATCGCCTCCTCCCTCAACGCCACATCGGAAGAAAAGCAGAAGGTGCTCGAAACGCTGCCGGTCGGCGACCGGCTGAAGCTGGTCAGCCGCATTCTCAACAAGCAGCTGGAGATCCTCGAACTCGGCAAGAAGATTCACGACCAGGTCAAGGAGGACATGGACAAGAAGCAGCGCGAGTACTACCTGCGCGAGCAGCTGAAGGCCATCCGGACCGAGCTGGGGGACAAGGACGAGGGCTCGGTGGAAGTCGAGGAATACCGGGCTAAAATCAAGGAAAAGGACCTTCCGCCGGAGGCGGCCAAGGAGGCCGAACGCGAACTGGAGCGCCTCGCGCGCATGCATCCCTCATCGGCCGAATACACCGTGGCCACCACTTTCCTTGACTGGCTGACCTCGCTGCCCTGGCACCAGCACACCGCGGACAACCTCGACATCAAAAAGGCCCGCAAGGTCTTGGACGACGACCACTACGGCCTGGAGAAACCGAAGCGCCGGATCATCGAATACCTGGCCGTGCGTAAACTGAAACCGGACTCGAAGGGTCCGATCCTATGCTTCGCCGGCCCGCCCGGAACCGGCAAGACCTCCCTGGGCCAGTCGATCGCACGCGCGTTGGGCAGAAAGTTCTACCGCATGTCGCTCGGCGGAGTGCGGGATGAGGCCGAGATCCGCGGCCACCGGCGCACCTACGTCGGCGCGCTTCCAGGCCGTGTCATTCAGGGCATCCGGCGGGCGGAGTCCAACAACCCCGTGTTCATGCTGGACGAAATCGACAAGCTGGGGGCGGACTTCCGCGGCGACCCCTCCTCGGCCCTGCTGGAGGTGCTCGACCCGGAGCAGAACCACTCCTTCCAAGACCACTACCTCGATGTGCCCTTCGACCTGTCGAAGGTGATGTTCATCGCCACGGCCAACATCCTGGACACCGTCCCACCGGCCCTGCGCGACCGCATGGAAGTCCTGCAGCTGCTGGGCTATACCGAAGACGAAAAAGTCCACATCGCCGAGCGCCACCTCATCTTACGGCAGCGGGAGGCCAACGGGCTCAAGGCCGGGCAGATCCGTTTCTCCCGCGGCGCCCTGCGGCACGTCATCTCCGGCTACACGCGGGAGGCGGGCCTGCGCAACTTGGAGCGGGAAATCGGCACCATCTGCCGCGGCGTGGCCAGCAAGATCGCCGAGGGCACCATCAAATCCGAATCGGTCAAGACCCAGACCATCGCCAAATACCTCGGCCCCGTGCGCTTCACGGCCGAGGCCAAGGCGCGCACATCCACGCCCGGGGTGGCGACCGGACTTGCCTGGACTCAGTTCGGCGGCGACATCCTCTTCGTTGAGGCCACCGGCATGAAGGGCAAGGACCGTCTGATTCTGACCGGCCAGCTCGGCGACGTGATGAAAGAGTCCGCGCAGGCCGCACTGAGCTTCATTCGCACCAAAGCCTCCAAACTCGGACTGGCGGCGGACACCTTCGAAACCATGGATATCCATATCCACATACCGGCCGGGGCCATCCCCAAAGACGGCCCGTCCGCCGGGGTCACGATGCTGACGGCGCTGGTGTCGTTTCTCACCAAGCGGCGCGTCGTCCGGGACCTGGCCATGACCGGCGAGATCACCCTCAGGGGCCAGGTGCTCCCGGTGGGCGGGATCAAGGAGAAGGTCCTGGCCGCCCATCGCGCGGGCATCCGGACCATCCTCCTGCCCAAGGAAAACCAGAAGGACCTGGAGGACATCCCCAAAAAGGTGCAAAAGGAAATCCGGTTTCATTTTGTCGACAAGATGACGGATGTTCTCAAGCTGGCGCTTGAGAAGTAATGGATGGACACGATTAATGCGGGATGTACTTGAGGTGCATGGCGAAGTGTAGGCACATGGCGATGAAGCAGGCGATCGGCGGCGTGAGAAACCAACCCGAAAGGATCCCGTAAAGCGTGGCACGCTCGATGGTTTGTGCCCCTTTGATGATGCCGATGCCCAGCACCGCCCCGATCACCGCCTGGGAGGTGGAGACCGGCACCCCCAGCACGGTGTAGAAATGCACTGTCACCCCGCCGGCCAGAACCACCACCAAAGCTGAAAACGGGTCCAGCCGGACCAGTTTGCGCCCCACCGTCTCCATGACCCCGCGGCTGTAAGTCAGAACCCCGAGCGCGATGCTCAGCCCGCCGATTAAGGCGGCCGCGAACACCGAGAGCGTTCCCGCTCCGACGAAAACCGCCGTGGCGTTGGCCACGTTGTTCGCACCCAAGGTGTAGGATGCGTACGAGCCGGCCGCAACAAGGCCGGCCCGCAGCAGCATATCGCTTTGAAACAGGGAGATCGGCAGCCGGTTGTAGAGCGCACCGAGAATCCGGTACAGCACCAGCGCGGCCAGCACCGCCCCGAGCGGGGTCCCGAACCAGCAGGCCAAGACCTTGCCCAAGCCCGCCAGGTTGATCTCCTGGTTGAAAAAGCCGATGCCCAGGATGGCTCCCACCGCCGCCTGGGAGGTCGATGCCGGCAGGCCGAGCACGGTCAGGATGCTCACGGTCAGAGCGGCGGCCACCGTGATCGCCACGGCCTGCTCCAGATTGACCGCCGTCAGGTCCTTCAGGGTCTCGATGCCGGCGCGGCCTTCCGCCAGCGCACCGACCACCACAAACAGCGCACACAACCCTGCCGCCAGCCGAAATTTGACCATGCGGGAGGCCACCGCCGCGCCGAAGCAGTTGGCGGCGTCGTTGGCCCCCAACGACCAGCCCAGGAAAACCCCGCCCAAAAGCGGCAGCATCAGACCCGCCTCTTGAGCGTCAGGATGTTGACCCGGCGTGACACGCGGTCGGCCTGATCCGAGATTTCGCCCATGGCCACGATCAGCTCCTTGAGCTGGAGCTTGTGCACCATGTCGAGGTCGGAATCGAACACCTTGAACATGAGGCTGCGTTCGATGTGGTCGCAGTGGCTCTCGTTGTGGTCAATGGTGGAGAGCAGCGCCCGGATTCCATGGCGCTTCTTGAGCATCAAGTCGATCTGCCGGATCATCAGCTCGCAGCTCTCCACCGAAATGCGGATCAGGTCCTTGACCTCGAGCATGAACGCATCGGGGATCTTCAATTTCTGGGTGCGGATCATGTGCAGGATCAGCTCGAAGATGCGCGGGATGATCTCCACCTGTTCGATCAGGTTCATGATGTCCTCGCGCGATTCGGGAATCAGCGCGCGGCTGTACATGAGATAGTTGATCTCGTCGCGGATTTCGTCCGCCTTGGATTCGAACTTGTGGGTCTGCTCGATGAGAAACCCGAACTCGCCGCAGATGCCATCGTCCAGGCAGGTGTCCATGGCCTTGAGGAAATGCTCCTGGGTCTTGCCGAGGTTTTCCAGGTATTGGTAAATCAGGGACTCGAGCTGCTTTTCCTTCTTGAACAGGAAGCTGAACATGCGGGTCTCCGTTGCGGGGCCGATCGGCCCCGCACAGCGGCATGCGCTCAGACCAGGTCCGGGTCGCATCCCTTCATGCCGGCGGCGCCTGGGCGGCCACCTCGATGATGTTGTTCTCGCTTCCGAAGCAATTCAGGCAGTGCTGGGTGTTGAAAGGGTCGTTCACCCACTCGCCGTCCACCCAGAACCGGTATTCGTAGCGGCCGGGATGGATCATGACCACTTTGCGCCAAATCCCGTCGTTGTCCTTTTTCATCGGATGAACCTTGGGGTCCCAGTGATTGAAATCACCCATCAGTATCACCTGCTGGGCCTGGGGGCTGTCCAGGACGAATTCGATCCTTCG
This sequence comes from Desulfobacterales bacterium, assembly GCA_041736435.1. Classification (GTDB taxonomy): domain Bacteria; phylum Desulfobacterota; class Desulfobacteria; order Desulfobacterales; family SpSt-501; genus SpSt-501. Next base: position 14,321 of record JBGSTS010000025.1, read on the forward strand.
CCGCGCAGGGCCTTTTTTTTTCTGGCGTTTCTGGGCTCGAACCATCGCCGGCCTCCTTTGACTCGCAAAAAGTTAAAATTGAAATCCGTAGATTACTGATGTATAATCAAGCTGCGACATTGAAAAAACCGGGCATTGCGAGAGGAAATAATGTGTTGACATACCCATCATTTTGTATTACGAGCCGCATAACAATACCATATCGGGGGGAGTGAGACATTAACGTCCCGGCCCGGTGGAGCCGAAACCGAATTCAGGCGGTTCAACTAAATCGAAGCGACTGCTTATTTTGGGCTGACGGTTGTCAACACCATACTCCGAAACTCGAGCGAATACAAGAGGGGCGGCAATCGCCGTGCAGAAAGGAGCCATAGTAACCCAATGAAACCAGATGCGGCAAGTTTTCATGAACCTGCCGGCCCGTCCGTGACAGGCTCAGGTGGAGAGTTGGCAGGTGAAAACGAGGACGAACCTCCCGGTTCTACAGCCTGTCTGCAAAATGTTGTCCCCATACAGGAAATTGCGCCGCGCCTAAGAGGCAAGATATCGCTTTTCCCGGCATCCCGGTCGCGCCCCGCCTCTAACCCCAAGACGACCGCCTTCCGCCGGGTTTTTTTCCCATCGGTCACCGACAAAGAATGGAATGATTGGCAATGGCAGATCCGCCATCGGATCCGCCACACGGAACAGCTCGAACGCATGCTGAGGCTCTCCGACCCGGAGCGCACGGCGGTCGAGAGGATTCAATCCCGATTGCCGGTCGGCATCACGCCGTACTTCATGAGCCTGCTCTCCACGGACGACCCGGAGGACCCCCTGCGCCGAACGGTGGTTCCGACCGCGTCCGAGTTCATCACCACGCCGGAAGAAGCCGAAGATCCTCTGGGCGAGGACTCGATGTGCCCGGTGCCGGGCCTGGTGCACCGCTATCCGGATCGTGTCCTGCTGCTGGTGCTGGATTTCTGCTCCACCTATTGCCGCTATTGCACGCGCTCGCGCGTCGTGGGCCATGGCGCCATCTACCCCAGCCGTTCGCGTCTGGAGCGCGCCATCGATTACATCCGTTCCACCCCCGCGGTGCGGGATGTGCTGATCTCCGGCGGCGACCCCTTGACGCTGAACGACGAACGCCTCGGATGGCTGCTGTCCCGGCTGCGGGAGATCCCCCACGTGGAAATCCTGAGGATCGGCACCAAGGTCCCGGCCGTACTGCCCCAGCGCATCACCCCGAACCTGGTGCGCGTGCTGCGGCGCTATCACCCTCTGTGGATGAGCCTGCATTTCACGCACCCGGCCGAGTGCACGCCGGAAGCCTACCGGGCGTGCGAACGGTTGGCCAACGCGGGCATCCCGTTAGGTTCCCAAACGGTGCTGCTCAAGGGGATCAACGACACGGTCGAAACGATGAGGTCGCTCTGTCATCACCTGCTGCGCATGCGAGTGCGGCCCTACTACATTTACCAATGCGATCCGATTACGGGATCCAGCCACTTCCGCACCCCCGTCGAGACCGGCCTCGAGATCATCCGCGGCCTGCGGGGGTTTACCAGCGGCTACGCCGTCCCCACCTATGTCATCGACGCCCCCGGCGGCGGAGGCAAAATCCCGTTGATGCCGAATTACGTAGAGGGCCGCGACGGGGACATGCTGCTGCTGCGCAACTACTGCGACCGTCAGTACCGCTACCCGGACGTGATCCAGGCATAACCCGGAGATCGCCTTCATGCGGATCGGCCTGACCTATGATTTGCGCAGCGAGTACCTTGCTCAGGGGTATACGGAGGACGAGACCGCCGAGTTCGACCGCGAGGAGACGATCGCGGCCATCGACGCTGCGCTCACCCGCATGGGTCACCACACCGACCGGGTCGGCAACGCTAGGAACCTGGTGGATCGGCTCGCGGCGGGAAACCGCTGGGATTTGGTTTTCAACATCGCCGAGGGAATGATCGGGATCGGCCGCGAGGCGCAGGTTCCGGCAATCCTCGACACCTACGGCATTCCCTACACCTTCTCGGACCCGCTGGTCATGAGCCTGACCCTGCACAAGGGTATGACCAAGCGAGTGATCCGGGACGCCGGGGTCCCGACGTCTGACTTCGGCGTCGTGGATGAACCGATGGAGGCGGAGCAAATCGGTTTTGGCCCGCCTTACTTCGTCAAACCCGTGGCCGAGGGCACCGGCAAGGGGGTTTCTCCGAAATCCATCGTCCGCCGCCGTCAAGACCTGCCGGAGGCCTGCCGGACCCTGCTCGACGCGTATCGGCAACCGGTGCTGGTGGAGAGGTTTCTGCCCGGCCGGGAGTTCACGACCGCCGTGATCGGAACCGGCCGGCAGGCGGAGGTGCTGGGCACGATGGAGGTTCTGCTTCTGGCCGCCGCCGAACAGCAGGTTTACTCTTACCACAACAAGGAAAACTTCGAAGACCTGGTGCGCTACCGGCTGTTGCGCCCGGCCGACGACCCGCTGGCGGCCGACGTCGAGCAGATCGCCCTGCGCGCCTGGCGAGTTCTCGGCTGCCGGGACGCCGGCCGACTCGACCTGCGCTGCGACCGGCGTGGCCGGCCGCAGTTCATCGAAGTGAACCCGCTGGCCGGGCTTCACCCCGCGCACTCCGATCTGCCGATCATCTGCGGCCTGGCCGGCATCGGCTTCGATCAGCTGATCGCCCGGATTGTCGCCTCCGCCGAGAAGCGGATCCGCCCTCACGGGCAGCGGTCCAGCCCATGCGCGTAGTCATTGCCCACAACGCCGTCGACGAAGGGGATGCTCCGGACGAACGCGATGTTCTGGCCCAGGCCGAAACGGTCCAGGCGGCGCTGCACGCGCTCGGCCACGATCCCCGCATTCTACCCTGCTCCCTGGATCTCTCCGAACTCAAATACCGACTGGCGGAGCTGCGGCCTGATCTGGTATTTAATATCGTGGAATCCCTGGACGGAACGGGACGCCTGATTCACGTGATTCCCTCGCTGCTGGACGCACTCGCGGTAGCCTACACCGGGGCGTGCGCGGAGGCCATGTTTTTCACTTCCAACAAGATCCTCGCCAAGCAGTGTCTCGCAGCGGCGGGCCTGCCGACGCCGGCCTGGGTCGGCCCTTTCCCGGCCGGCGGCCCGGGCCTGCCTCCCACCCCCGCAGCACGGGCCGATTCGGCCGAGGGACCGTGGATCGTCAAATCGGTATGGGAGCACGCATCGATCGGTTTAGAGGAGGAACGTGTGACGCTCTGTGACAGCACCGATACGGCCGCCGCGCAATTGCAGCAGCGCGCCGCCCGGCTGGGTGGGACCTGTTTTGCCGAGCGCTTCATCGATGGACGGGAGTTCAACCTCGCGCTGCTCGCTTCGTCGGCCGGGCCGCGGGTTTTGGGCCCAGCGGAAATTCTTTTCGAGGGGTATGCCGAAAACCGGCTCCGGATTGTCGGGTACCGGGCCAAGTGGGACACCGCCTCTTTCGAGTTCAACCATACCCCGCGCCGGTTCGATTTCCCGCCGGAGGACGCGGCGCTGATAGCGGAGCTTTGCGCCCTGGCGCTGCAGTGCTGGCGCCTGTTCGGCCTGAACGGCTATGCCCGTGTGGACTTCCGGGTCGACGCCGGCGGGCACCCCTGGATCCTTGAGATCAATGCCAACCCCTGCCTGTCGGCGGATGCCGGGTTTGCCGCCGCCCTCGACGCCTCCGGCCTTTCTTTCACCGGCGCGGTGGCGCGCATTCTCGCCGATGCCCACCGCAGGACGGCATGAACCATGTTCCGCATCCGCCGCATCTATGACGACGAATTGCCGGTGAACCAGGCCGCGCTCGAACAGGTCAAGGCCATCATGCGCAGCCGGTTTTCGACCGTCCCGCTGGAGGAAATCGACCAACTCGGCCGCCATCTCCGCGACCCCTTTCTCAAGCGCTTCCGCACAACGCTCTCCGTTGCCGAAAACGGTCGCCGGCGCGTTTTGGGGTTTGCCTTCCTCCTGCACGAGCCTCGGATCCGCTTCTGCTACCTGGACTGGATCGCCACTCAGGTCGGCAAGGCCAGCGGCGGGGTCGGCGGGGCGCTCTACGAGCGGGTGCGCAACGAGGCCGCGACATTCGGTGCGAAGGCGCTCTTTTTCGAATGCCTACCGGATGACCCGGCCCTGTGCCCGCGGGAGGACCTTCTGTCCGAAAACCGTGCGCGCCTCCGGTTCTACGAACGCTACGGCGCCCGGCCGGTTGTCGGCACCGCCTACGAAACGCCCTACAAACCCGGCCAGACCTGCATGCCGTACCTGGTGTTCGATGGGCTGAGCCGGACCGCCCGACCCGAACGCGAATTTCTGCGCGAGGTGGTCCGCACGATTCTCGAGAGGAAATACGCCGGGACCGTTCCCGCGGATTACGTGGAGAAAGTGGTCGGCTCCATCACGGAGGATCCGGTTCGGCTGCGGGAGTTCCGATACGTGAAGCCAGCCGCGGTGACGGCGGCTGTTCCCGGAGACACCTGCGAAAAGATCGCGCTGGTGTTTCACGATCAGCATGCGATTCACCATGTGCACGATCGGGGGTATGTGGAGGCCCCGGTGAGGGTGCGCAGCATCCTGACGGAAATTGCGCACGCCCCGCTGTTTGAAATCCTGCCGGCAGCGACCTTCCCGGAAAAGCTCCTGACCAGCGTTCACGACGTGGATTTCATCAATTTTTTTCGCCGGTCCTGCGCCGACCTCCAGGACGACCACCCCATCTACCCTTACGTCTTTCCGATACGCAACAAGGCCCGCCTCCCGAAAGAACGCTCGCTGCTCGCCGGTTACTTCTGCATCGATACGTTCACACCCATCACCCGCCACGCCTATGCCGCCGCGCGGGGGGCCGTCAACTGCACCCTCACCGCCGCGCAGGAACTCCTAAAGGGGCGCCGGATGGCCTATGCCCTGGTGCGACCGCCGGGGCACCATGCCGAGCGCAGGGCGTTCGGGGGCTTCTGCTATTTCAACAACGCGGCGCTGGCCGCCCAATTCTTGAGGCGCAATGGACGGGTTGCCATTCTGGACATCGATTACCACCACGGCAACGGCCAGCAGGACATTTTCTATGACCGACCGGACGTACTGACGGTCTCGATTCACGGCGACCCCTCCTTTGCGTATCCGTATTTTTCCGGCTTTCGGGATGAAATCGGCATCGGGGAAGGTGCCGGGTTCAACCTGAACCTGCCGTTGCCGGAAGCTGTCGACGGGGACCGATACCGCAGGAGTCTGGCAAGCGCCCTGCGACGGATCACCGAGTTCGAACCGGATTTTCTGGTGGTGGCGCTCGGACTGGACACCGCCAAGGGGGACCCCACGGGCTCGTGGTCGTTGACCCGCCAAGACTTCAACTCCAATGGACGGATGATCGGGGAGCTCGGGATCCCCGTGCTGGTAGTGCAGGAGGGGGGATACCGCACGCGCACGCTGGGGATCCATGCCCGCACCTTCTTCGAAGGCCTTTCGGCCGCCCACTGCGCGTCCGCCCCTCGGCGGCGCTCGGCGCGGCCGGCCCCCTCGGGCCATCGGGTTCGGCATCACGTGGAACCCCAGGACCCGCGGCGGGTGCGCCGGTTGGTGGAGTCCACGGGCTTCTTCAGCCGGGCCGAGATCAACGTCGCGGAAGAGCTCGTGGTGGAGCGGATCACCAAGGGGGCGCCCAGCGGGTACCATTTCGTCTTTGTGGACGTGAACGGACAAACAAGCGGGTATGCCTGCTACGGGCCCGTTCCCATGACGGCTTCCGCGTTCGACCTGTACTGGATTGTGGTGGCACCCGAAAGCCAGGGCAAGGGAATCGGCCGGCTGATCCTGTTGGAAACCGAGCGGTTGATCCGCCAGGCAGGGGGGGCGATGGTCTATGCGGAAACCTCGGGACGGCTCCAGTACGAGAGTACCCGGATTTTTTACGAACGCATGGGATTTCGAGTCGCCTCCGTGCTGGAGGACTTTTACGCCCCCGGCGACAGCAAAGTCACCTACGCCAAGATGCTGTCAAACGCCGGCTGACGCCGTCGACTGACAAGGGGTTAAGGGGTCGGGGGATCAAGGGTTCGAGAAAAGAGCAGAAACGGCTCTTATGAGTTGAACCGGCGGGTGACGCCCTCCAAGGGCCTCACCAGTGGGGCTGGTTGCCGATGCCCTTGCCCATCACCTCAAGCGTTTCCGTCACCACCATGAAGGCCGCGGGATCGTGGCTGCGGATCATCTCTTTAAAGCGTGAAAGCTCTTGAAAGGTGATGACCGAGTAGAGGACGCGGAGCTTCTGGCCCGTGAAGCCACCTTCCCCATTGACGATGGTCACCCCCCGCTGCAGCTGCTGCATGATCTCCTGTGCGATCTCCTCCGCATTGCGGGAAACGACCATGACCATTTTACGCTGGTTCAGCCCGGTGACCACCAGATTGATCAACTGGGATGTGACGAACATGTAAACCAGGGTGTAAAGGATGATCTCCACATTGAACTGAAACAGGCCCGCCAGCAAAAGCGCCAGGTTGAACCCCATTACGGTGGTGCCGACCCGAATCGACACCTTCTTGAGAAGAATGACCGACAGGATGTCCAAGCCCCCCGCCGACCCGACGGACTTGAGAATGATGCCGCTGCCGATACCGGAGATGATGCCGGCGGCCAGCGCGTTGAGCATGGGCTCATGGATCGGCAGGGTGGGAACCGGCACCAGCACCAGCAATGAAAAAATGGTCATGCCCACCAAGCTGTATACGAAAAATCGCCGGCCCACATAAAGCCAACCCAGCACGAACAGGGGGATGTTCAGCAGAAAATAGAGCACACCCACCGGCAGCGCCGACGCCATGTAGTGAATGAAGATGGCCATTCCCCCGATGCCGCCCGCCAGGAACTGGCGGGGGATAAGAATTCCGTTGATGGCCACCGCGCAGAGCGCACTGCCGATGGTGATCAACGCCAGATTCCAAATAATGTTCCAGACCGTGTTGGGTTTCATTGCGTTCCTGCCCCTTTAGCATGTGTCGGTCCGCTCGTCCCGGACCCATAACAAATTGCGGCAACCCCAGGCGCCGCATCCGGCCCCCGATGAGGACCGTTGCAGTCAAAGGTGTTGCCGCAACAGATCAACCGTTTTTTACCCCAGCGCGCAGGGGAACAAAAGTTCGGTGTCTCCGTCTGCCCGTCACTCCCGCCGGCTGAGACAAGCGCCGTGCGGAACTCAGACCGGCAGGTGGTAGCGGATACCGATGCCGAAAACAGGCGATCGACGGCCGGCCAGCTCGCAGCACCACTTGACTTCCCCGAGGGCTGCGGTGCGCAGCTGGGTTTCCGCAGGCTCGGCCGGGCTGCCGGACACGCGTTTGTAAACCCGAATCAAAATGGTGGCCCCCGGAATGATCGGATGCTTGCATTCGAAGTAGCCGCCGCTCTTGCTGACATTCAACAACCGCGCCGCATGGGCGTCCGATTTGTTGAAATAGGCCCACTCGATATCGGCATCGCAGTGGCTCCGGTCTTCGCTTCGCTTTTCGAGTTCCTCGCCCATGGCAGGCGCCCTTTCGGCACGTCCGGAGTGATGCGCCCGGTAACTGCGGGTGCGACCATCGGGTCGCGATCCGCCACGGCAACGCCCGGCAGAGGACACCGCCGCAACGATGATACGCCGTCCGACTGAAGAGAAGGAGGAAGAACGCCGGGTTCCCGGCAGATAGTTGAATTGTAGGCGAGGCCCGCACTAATGTCAACCTGGGCCCCGTTGTAAAAAAGTCTTGAAAAAAATGAGGGCTTCAGGAATAAGTGGTATTCCGTTCGAAGCCATTGACGGTGTAGATAAGATCTGATAAAGATGCCCGGTGCCGAATTCGACGTGGGATGCCGCCATGAAAGAAAAAGACCTTAAATATTTCAAGAAGCTCCTCACCCGCTGGTTGGAGGAACTGCTCAGCCACGCCGACAGCACCATGACCGGGTTGAGAGAAGCCGACGAAGCGCTGCCGGACCCCTTGGACCGTGCCGTGTTCGACTCGGAGCGCAACTTTACCCTGCGGATCCGCGACCGTGAAAGCATGCTGATCAACAAAATCCGCAAGTCCTTGGAGGACATCGAGGAAGGGGTTTACGGGACCTGCGAATCCTGCGGTGAAGACATCTCGATCGAACGGCTGAAGGCGCGTCCTGTCACCCGCCACTGCATCCGGTGCAAAACCCAAATCGAGACCATGGAAAAACTGACCGGCACCTGATCGGTTCTCCACGTCACCCGGTCCCTTGAAACACCCCCGCCACGCGCCAAGAAACCGAGACACCGGTGCGCGGATGATCACGGGCACCAACGGAGTTTTGGAATATGGCATCCCCCAAACGCAGCGCAGCCAAACCATCCCGGGAGACCCCCGCGGAGGAAACCGACAGCGGCATCGACCACGACAAGAGCAAGGTCGAGTGCATCTGCCCGAAATGCGGGAAAAAACATATAATGAATTTTCACTGGATCGGCCGGGGCACACCGCGAAAATATTGTCAAAGCTGCCGAGACAGTATCTAACCGTCGGCGGCATTGGCTCGGAATCACCATGAAACCATCATGCAACGAAAGGGGACATCGATGAACAAGGCAGATCTGGTTAATGAGGTTGCAAGTGTCGTCAGCACCAAAAAGGAAGCCCAGGCCGCGGTGGACTGCATTTTAGACTCCATTACCAAGGCGCTGAAAAAGGGCGATGTGGTCACCCTGGTGGGTTTCGGTACCTTTAAGGTCACCAAACGCAAAGCGCGCAAGGGCCGCAACCCGCAGACCGGCGAAGAGATCAAGATCAACGCGTCGAAGGCGCCCAAATTTGTGGCTGGAAAGGGCCTAAAAGAGGCCGTTAACTAGGACCCATTTTCAAAGTGCCTCTGATGGGTTCCCTTCACGGCGGGACGACCCGACTCAAACGGTTTCAACGCCCCGGCACCGGACGGGATCCCGGGGCGCTGGAACCGCTTCCGCAATAAGACCGCGGCGGAAGTTCAGACAGGCGAAGGAGCATCCGAGAGCGCCGGCGGTGCATTGCGGCGGACCAGGTAGGCGATGATGCGGTTGCCCTCCCGCTCCTTGACGATCGCGGTGAATTCGCCGATTTCAATCTCTTCCGAAACCTTGGGGATGCGCCCGATGCGCTTCAAGATATAGCCGGAAAACGTGTCGTATTCCCCGGTGTCGGGGATATGCATTTGCAGGGTGTCGTTGACCTCGTCGATTTCCGTCTTGCCCAACACCCTCCACTCATTGCCGCTTACCGGGATGATGGACGGCTCCTCGATGTCATCGGTTTCGTCGACGATCTCACCGACGAGTTCCTCCAGGGCGTCTTCCAGCGTGACCAACCCCGACACGCCCCCATGCTCATCCACCACGATGGCCATGTGCTGTTTGCGCCGCTTGAACCCCTGAAGGAGACGGTTGAGCTTTTTGTGCTCCGGAACGAAGTAAGGCTGGCGCATGATCCGGCGCACATGGACCGGCGGACCACCGGCGGACTGGTAGAGCAGCAGGTCCTTGATGTTCAGAATGCCGATGATGCGGTCGATGTCGCCCTCGGTGACGGGAATGCGGGTAAAGCCGGATTTAAAGAGCTCCGGCAGATCCAACGGTTCGTTCACATCGACAACGAACATGTCCGCCCGGGGGGTCATGATCTCCGAGGCGCTGGTGTCGTCGAATTCGAAGATGTTGTGGATCAGCTCTTTCTCCTCCTCCCGGAACTGCCCCTCGCCACCCTCCGCCTCCACGATGGAGAGCAGATCCGCCTCGGTGACTTTCGGCGGGGTTCGCATCCGGGCCGCCATGCGGGGGATGACATTCAACACGAGCACCAGGGGGACAAGCAGTTTCGACAGCCAGTAGATCGGCACGATGACGATCCGGGCGATGGGGATGGCGTTCGCAATGGCGACCGACTTGGGGAAGACTTCGCCGAAAACGAGCACCAGCAGGGTCATGGCCCCGGTGGCAATGGCGACCGCATGAGCGCTGATCACCTGCAGGGCGAACGCCGTGGCCTGTGCGGCGGCCGCCATGTTCACCAGGGTGTTCCCGATCAGAATCGTATTCAGGAGCCGGTCGGGATCCTGTTTCATCCGGTGGATGAGGGCATTGGCGCGGCCCGGCTGGTTGCCGAGGACAATGGCCTCGGCCGGTGAAATCGAAAACAGGGCGGTTTCCGCGGCGGAAAAGAACCCCGACAGCGCGATCAGCGCGAGCAGGGAAACCATGGTATCTACGGGCATCGACATGGCTCTCAAGAGAGAGACGGCCATCGCCGCTGGCGCTTGACGCTATAGCCGGTCAGAAACCCGGCCAGGAGCACACCGGCGCCGGCCAGGAACCAATAAAGCGTGGCCACCGGGAAGAGGTCCTCCGGCTGGGCGCTCAACTCGGCGATCTGCCGTGTTTTCTGCTCGAGTTCCTCCGCCAGGGCGTCGGCCCTCGCTTTCAAGGCAACGCCATCAGCGGTATCGCTCCGGAAGCGTTCAAATTCGGCGCGCAGCGTGTCAAGCGCCTGCTGGCCGTCGGCCGCCGCAGCGGCCATCTTTTCCTTTTCGGCCTTGAGGCGATTATTTTCTTCGAGCAGGGCGGCGGCCTGGGTCGTCAGCGTCTTGATTTTTTCCTCCAGCCGGACGAGCTGGTGCCGGCCGGGTTGAGCCTCCGTTAGGAAGCGCGACAGAATATAGCCCTCCGTACCGTCGGGCAACCGCACCAGCGACCACTCGGCACCGGGTTTCAGCATCTCCAGCGGCTGTCCGCTCTCGGTCACGGCCAGCGATTTATGTTCGCTGCCCGGACCCGATCGCACGGCCACGCGGATCACATCGGACACATACACGGATTGAGACCATGCACCGCCGGCACTCCCCAGCAGGCCCAGGACAAGGGCACCACACCATGCGGACTTCCACGCCATGAACACATCCCCCGGATCGCTTGGCCGGCCTGCAGGCCGGCCAAGCGTCATTGCTGACACGAACGGTTTGACGAAACGATTGGCATAGTTTATTCTTTAATTACATCAGTTCTTTCGATTAATCCATCATGAAGTTCCCCCGGATCGAAGGCGCCGTCCGCTGAGGCCGTTTCGACACGCTCCCGGAGGAAGACCGGTCATGATCGCTTACGATCTAAAATGTGCCAACGGGCATGCGTTCGAGGGTTGGTTCGAAGACCGCAGGGCGTTTCTCAGCCAAAAAAAACGAGGGCTGATTTCCTGCCCGGTCTGCGATGACACCGGCATCGTGCAGCTGCCGTCGAAATTCGCCATCCGCGCATCGCAGAACACCGTGCCGATCGAAACCGAAGCACCCTCCGAAAAAATGTTGGAAAAGCTCGGCAAGCAGATAGGAGAATTCGTCGAGCAGAACTTCGACAACGTCGGCTGCAACTTCGCCCGGGAGGCCCTGAAGATCCACTACGGCGTCAGCGAACCGCGCAACATCCGCGGCGTCAGCACCGAAACCGAAGAAAAGGTTCTTAAACAGGAGGGCGTTCAGTTCTTCAAGGTACCCCTGCCCTCGCCGCCCGATTCCGACTCCTGATGGATGGTTGCGTAAGAAGGCCAATCTCTTCCCGCCGTTGGCGGGATTCATCTCGCTGTCGCCGCGGCGTACCTGTAGTACGCCTCGCGCCGCGAGATTCGCGCGCCGTGCCGGCCCCGCTCCAGCGGGGACCTTGGCCTTCTTACGCAACCATCGACTCAAGGCTTTTATTTGGTTTCCGCGCCCGCACCCCAACAACAGCTAATTGCGTAAGCGTGATGAAGTATCCAGTCCACGGCTGACTGCAGATCATCAGCGATGCAGTCCGGCAGGATCCCGCTTCGGCGCAGCCCCACCTCGGTCTGCCGGCCATTACCGGTTCGCACCAGCACGCTGGCGCCGACACCGGCGCTCACCGCACACGCGATGTCCTTGGCGCTGTCGCCGACCATCACCGCGGACGCCAGGTCGACGCCATGCCGGTGCTGGGCCTCAAGGATCAGTCCGGGGCGGGGTTTGCGGCAGCCACAGGCTTCCTCGGGCCGGTGGGGACAAACCAGGATATCGTGGATCAGCCCGCCTGCATCCCGCACATCGGCGCACAACCGCTGGTGGATCGCCGCCAGCGCATCCGCCGTCAACCATCCTCGGCCCACTGCGGATTGATTGGTCACGATCATCGCAATGAAACCGTGTTCGGCCAGCCGGCGCAGGGCCTCGCGGCTGCCGGGCAGGAACTCGAACTCCTCCACGCTCTTGATGTAGTCCGGCGAATCGCGGTTGATCACGCCGTCGCGATCCAGAAAAACAACATGGTGCAGCTTGGCGGATTCCACCATGGGCTCTACTCGGCCACGACAAACGCGTCCCTGAAGCCGCTTTCTTTAAGCCTGGATTCATAGGCGATCGCCTCATCCAGCGACCCGGCTTTGCCGACCCGCAGCCGGTAAAACACCCGGCCGCCCTGTTCGAACTCGACGATGTGGGCGTTGCCGAAGCGCGGATTCAACTCCGCCCCCAGGTTTTCAGCGTTCACGCGGCTGGTGAAGGAGCCCACCTGAAAGGTGAAATTTCCCGAGTACAGGTCCACCGGGCTGCCCGGGACGGCCCCCACCGCCACCACCTCCACCGGCGCCGTGCCGGGCCGGACCACGTCGAGCTGGCGGGCCGCCTCGTAGGAAAGGTCGATGATCCGGTCGCCGACGAAGGGCCCGCGGTCGTTGATGCGGACCTCGATGGTACGGTGGTTTTTCAGATGCCGCACGCGGACCAGGGTCCCCAGCGGAAGCGTCTTGTGCGCAGCGGTCATGGCATGCATGTCGTATACGTCGCCGCCGGAGGTGCGCTTGCCATGGAAATCCGGTCCATACCAGGAGGCGATCCCCTGCTGACGGAACCCGCTCGCATCCGGGATGGGCTGGTACCACTGCCCCAGGGCCTTGTACGGTTTCGGCTGCCCCGGCGCGGTTTCCGGCGGCAGCCCCTCCGTTCGAGCGTCCGGCCGCGGCGCTGAGACCGGCG
>JBGSTS010000102.1:0-5741 GCA_041736435.1 Desulfobacterales bacterium
GGCGCTGGCCCCCGTCAGCGCCACGGCCGGCACGGACCCGAACCTGGTGATCGGTGAAAGCGCCATGACCGACAGCGGCGTCGACCGCGCGGTGTTCACCCTTGCACCCAACGTCGGGGAGGCGCTCAAACCCCTGTCCGCGATCGCCTCCGGCGGTGAATTGTCGCGTGTGGTCTTAGCGCTGAAGTCAATCCTGGCCGCCTCCGACTCTGTGGCCACCATCGTCTTCGACGAGGTCGACGCGGGAATCGGCGGCGCCGTGGCCGAAGTGGTCGGCCGCACGCTGGCCGCCCTGGCCTGCCGCCACCAGGTGCTGTGCATCACCCACCTGCCGCAGATTGCCAAGTTCGCCGATCACCATTTCAAGATATCCAAACAGGTGGTCTCCGGCCGCACCCGGACCACCATCGCGCCGCTGTCGGACGACGAACGCACACGGGAGATCGCGCGGATGCTGGGGGGTGAAAACATCACCCGGGTCACCCTGGAGCATGCACGGGAACTGCTTGGCCGGGTGACTAAAAACGGGGACTGAGGCCGCCCCCCGGTGTTGCGCTGAAACTAAAATCCCCCATCCGGCGTGAGCGCGAATGGGGGATCCCCAAAAAATCGCTTTTGCTGCAAATAAAGCGCTACGCCTCAATCTTCTCGACGTCCGTTGCCGCCGGCCCCTTGGCACCCTGTTGAACCTCAAAGCGCACGCTGTCTCCTTCCACCAACGACTTGAAGCCTTTGCCCTTGATGGCCGAGTAATGGACAAAGATATCCTGTCCATCCTCTTTTTTGATGAACCCGTAGCCTTTTTTCTCGTTGAACCACTTGACAACCCCTTCCGCCATGCTGTCCTCCTCCTTACGGTTCTGGTGTTGACCGTCCATGCAGTCGTGGACGGGTAGCCAAAAAGGCAGTGCGCTGGAACCCTGCCCCTCACGCCTGGGTGCACGAAATCGATCTCATGGAACCGACAAAAAAAAACAGAGCCCAAAACGGCCCTGCTTGACACGCCTCAACACGAATGAACGGTGAGGAAGGCAAATCGATGGATCTTACAGCACACCATGGTCACAGGCAGCAAATACCTACTAAAAGTTTCGCAGGCAATATTTCTAAAAAAGACCGGAATGTCAACAAAAAATTCACAGGATTTCTACTTTGAGCCGCAACCGTGGTAGACTACGGCATGGCGTCTTCTTCCCTGAACTGGTTTAGGACCACCGGCATGCTCGCCGCCGTCACCTTCGCCGTTCTGCTCGGAATCCGGTTGGACCTCTGGAACACAGTGGCATCACGGCCCAAGGGCTTGCATGGCGATGCGACCTTCACCTATCCGACCCGGGAATCCTGGATGAGCATCTTCCAGAACAACCGGAAGGTCGGTTTCTCCCACCGCCGGCTGCAGCCGGTGGACACCGGCTATGATCTGGAAGAGATCGTCGCCATGCGGATCAACACGATGGGCATGATCCAGGATCTTCGGCTGAAGAGCCGCTTCGGGCTGGACCGTGGCCTCGCGCTGGAGCATTTCGAGTTCGAAATCGAATCCGGACGTTTCCGGTTCAGGGCCCGAGGGAGGGTTTTGGGTGGCATTCTTTCGGTCGACACCGAATCCGCCGGGGCTCAGAGCCGCATCGACATCCCGGCCACAAAAGAGATCCGGCCCGTGGCGGCCCTTTCCGAGGTCCTGGCCCATGCCGACCTGACGCCCGGGACGCGTTACGAATTGGACGCGTTCGATCCCGCCTCGCTGGCGCGGGTGACGGTTCAGGCGGAAGTCATCGGGCCGGACGATCTCCAGCTGCTCGACGAAACGGTGATCGCCACGCGGATCACCCTAAACTTCCGCGGGATGATCCAAACCGCATGGATCGACCGCAGCGGCGAACTGCTCCGCGAACGGGGGCTGCTGGGCATGCGCCTGGAAAAAACCACCCGCGACCAGGCCCTGGCACCGCTGGGCCTCGAGGCCGTCCCGGACCTGACCGAGGCGGCCGCCATCATCCCCGACCGGCCGATTCCCAACCATCGAGAGGCAGCGCTGCTGCGGCTGCGCCTGCGGGGTCCAGTTTCGGAGGAGCTGCGGCTGCACGGCGGCCGCCAGAGCTATGCCGACGGGGTCCTCGCCATTCGCCTGGAATCGATCGAGGACCTGCCGGGGTCCATCGACCCCCAGAAGCTGAACGCTCTCGAAAAAATATACCTGCGCGCGGAGCCGTTGATCCAATCCGATCACGAAAAGATTCGGGCCGTCGTTCACTCGGTGCTGGGCGAAAACCCGGGACTGTCCCCTCTCGAGCAAGCCCGCCGCCTGATGGGCTGGATCCAGCGCAACATCGAAAAGCGCCCGGTCCTGTCCATGCCGGACGCGATCTCCACTCTCGAAAACCGCATGGGCGATTGCAACGAGCACGCCATGCTCTATGCCGCCCTGGCCCGGGCGGCCGGAATTCCGGCCCGCGTGGAAGCCGGCCTTGTCTACCTGCGGGGCAAATTCTACTACCATGCCTGGAACGTGTTGTTTTTAGGCAGCTGGGTCACGGCCGACCCGCTCTTTGACCAGCTTCCGGCCGATGTCACGCACATCCGCCTGGTGACCGGTTCGATGCAGCAGCAGTTCGACCTGGTGGGTGTCATGGGGCAGCTGCAAATCGAAATGGTGGAAGATGATTGAACTGACCGATCTCACGAAAGCCTACGGCGGGTTCACTGCGGTGGATCGTATCAACCTGAACGTCAACCCGGGTGAAATTTTCGGCTTTATCGGTCCCAACGGCGCCGGCAAGACCACCACCATCAAGATGATGGGCGGGGTCCTCGCCCCCACGGCGGGGGCGGTCGCCGTCTGCGGAATAGACATGCAGGCGCAGCCGGAGGACGCCAAGCGCCGGATCGGCTTCATCCCCGACCGGCCCTACCTCTACGAAAAGCTCACGGGGATGGAGTTCCTAAAGTTCACTGCGGACATCTACGACGTGCCCGCCCCGGTTTTTCCCGACAAAGCGGCGGCCATGCTGCGGCAGTTCGCGCTGACCGACTGGGCGGACGAGTTGATCGAGTCCTACTCCCACGGCATGAAGCAGCGCCTCATCATGGCAGCGGCCATCCTGCATGACCCGGAGGTGCTGATCGTGGATGAACCCATGGTGGGGCTCGACCCTCTTGCCGTTATAATGGTCAAGAAGCTGTTTCGGGAACTGGCCGACCGGGGCACCAGCATCTTCATGTCGACCCACACACTGAAGGTGGCCGAGGACATCTGCGACCGCATCGGCGTTATCGCCCACGGCCGCCTCATCGCCTCCGGGACGACCGCCGACCTTCAGAGGGAGGCGCACGTCGACACCTCGGACCTGGAAGCCGCCTTTTTGAACCTGACCGCGATTGAACCGGGGTTCCCATGAACCCCCTGCTTGCCGAAGAGATATTAATCGTCGCATAATAGTCTTTACAATGTCATTCCGGCGGAAGCCGGAATCCAGTGGCCTGCTGGATGCCGGATCAAGTCCGGCATGACGATACTATTTCGAGACAGTTAATAACGATGCGGGGGTGTCGATAACGTCGGATGCTGAAAACGCTTCGTAAAACCTCTGGGATAGCGGTTATCGGGGTGTTGCTGCGGCCGCGGGTCATGCCTGTGTTCAAACGCGGCCTGACGCGCAGCATGCACGGGGGAAGATCCCGCCTTCTTTTGCTGGGCGCTGCGGGTGCCGCCTTCTGGTGCGGGCTTTTTGCCGTCGCTTGGCGTGTGCTTGTCTATTTCCGCGGCATCGAGGACATCGGCGACATCCTGGCCCTCAAGCTGCTGTCGATGATGTTGATCGTCTGCTTCGCACTGCTGCTGTTCAGCAGCATTCTGACCTGCCTCTCCAAACTCTATCTCTCCCGCGACCTGCTCTGGGTGCACTCGCTGCCGGTCCTCCGCCACCGGCTGTTCCTGGCCCGCTGGCTCGACAGCACGGTCGACAGCGGCTGGATGGTGGTCCTCTTCACCCTGCCGGTCTTTCTGGCCTACGGCATCGTTTTCGAGGCGGGCCCGGCCTACTACGGGGCGACGCTGTTTTCCTTGACGGCCTTGGCGCTGATCGCATCGGCCCTGAGCGCGCTCGCGGTGATGATCGGGGTGATCCTGGTGCCGGCCGGGCGCATGCGCAGCGTTGTGGTCGTCCTGGGGGTTCTGCTTTTTGTGGTACTGTACGTGGCCATTCGCCTCTCGCGGCCGGAGCAACTGGTCAACCCGGAGGTGTTCGAAACAGTGCTGGCCTACATCGCATCCCTCCAAGCACCCGTGTCACCGCTGCTGCCCAGCACCTGGGCCTTCGACAGCATCCGCGCGGCGCTGGCGGGCTCCGTCGGGTCCAGCCTCTTCCACACCGCACTATCCGCCAGCGGCGGCTGCGCCCTGGTCTGCCTCCTGGCCCTGAGCGCCGACGCCCTTTATTTTAAAGGGTTTTCGCGGACCCAGATCGCCTCGGCACGGATTTTCCGCGGCCGCGGGATCAGCGACCGCATCTTCCGCTTCATGCCCGGCCCAGCCCGGGCCTTCACCGTCAAGGAAATCAAGAGTTTTATGCGGGACCAGACCCAGTGGTCCCAGCTGTTCCTCGTCGCCGCCCTGGTGGTCATCTACATTTACAATTTCGAGGCGCTGCCGCTGGAGCGCTCCCCCATCCAGACCGCTTATCTGCAAAACCTTTTTTCCTTCCTGAACATGGCCCTGGCCCTCTTCGTGCTGACGGCCGTCACGGCCCGGTTTGCATACCCGGCTGTGAGCCTGGAACGGGAGGCCTTCTGGCTGGTGAAAACCTCGCCGCTTTCCCTACGGGCCTTTCTGCTGATCAAGTTTTTCATCTACTGCGTGCCGCTGCTGGTGCTGACCGAGGGCCTCATCGTCGGCACCAATATCCTGCTCGACGTGACGCCGTTCATGATGACGCTCTCGACCGTCACGGTGTTCTTTCTGGTGCCGGGAATCGTCGCCCTGGGCATTGGCCTCGGCGCCGCCTACCCGGATTTCAAGGCCGAAAACCCGGCCCAGACCGTAACGAGCTTCGGGGGCCTCGTTTTCATGATCGCCTGCGCCGCCTACATCGGGCTGGTGCTGCTGCTCGAAGCCGGCCCGGTCTATCGCATTTTCATGGCCGGCCTCCGCGGCCGGCCGCTGTCTGCAGCCCTCTGGGCCTGGACCGTCGCCTCGTTCGGCCTGACCTTCGTACTGAGCATCCTCGCCGTCGTCCTGCCGCTGCGCTTCGGGCAAAAGCGGCTGTCCCAGATCCACACCTGAGACCGGTCGACCCGTCCGACCGGTCTGCCCGTCACCCGTAAATCCGGGATCCAATCCTCTCCATTGACCGCCAGTGGGTGACCAAACCACCAGCCCGCCGGCAGCCAATATATTTACATAAATGTTTACATTGACATTTACATTTTGCTTCTATACACTGTGGGTGGAATGAGCGTCCCTCGCCAGGGGCGTTCTTTAGACTCTTCTAGGAGAACAACCCCATGCCAAACCAGCTGACCCCTACCCAGCAGCGCCTGCTGGACTACCTGCGGCGGAAAATCGCGTCCGACAGCCGGGCTCCCAGCCTGCGCGAGGCCGCAGGGGACCTGCGGGTGAGCCATGCGGCCGTGGCCCGTACCTTGAAGGCGCTGGAATCCAAAGAGTGCGTGAAACGCGCAGGGCGCTACGGCCGCACGGTCCATCTGCTGAACCGGGCCCGCGACGTCGCCGCCGTGCAGCG
>JBGSTS010000117.1:0-41367 GCA_041736435.1 Desulfobacterales bacterium
GGCGCCGCGGGAAAACGGCCGAAAAACCGCTCGAGGTCGGCCGCCGCCCGATCGCGGTCGATGTCGCCCGCGACGGCCACGACCATGTTGGCCGGCACGAAATAGGCGGAGATGAACCGCCTGAGATCTTCGCGCGTGACGGCCGGGATGGTGGCTGCGGCGGCCAGCGGGTCGCGGCCATAGGGGTGCCCCTTGAAATGCCAGATCCGGGCCTCGCGCATGGCCACCGCCTGCGCGTTCTCACCCTCCCGCTTGAGGGAGACGATCTCCTGCTGCTTGGCCACCTCGAGCACCCGCGGATCGAAGCGCGGCCGGGTGAGGAGATCCCCGAGAATGTCGAGCCCTTGGCGCCAGTCCGGGCTGAGCACGGAGAGCCGCACCGCGGTCTCCTCCTCCACGGCGTGGACGCTCACCTGGATTGCGTTGTCGTCGATGAGAACGGCCAGTTCGTCGGGCGAATGGGACTCGGTGCCCCCGCGAATGATGGCCGCACTCAGGATGTCGGTCAACCCCGCTTCGGAATCCTTCAGATCGACCGCACCGGCCTTGATGAAAAGGGTCATCTCGATCAGAGGCAGCTCCGGGTCCGGGAGAAAATAGACCGGGGCCCCCGCAGCGGAGAACGTTTCGGCCGCCGGGTACTCGATGCGGCGCGGTTCGCGGTGGAAGGACAACGGATGCTTCCAGCCCTTGGGGGTCGGGTAGGCGGAGACGTTTTCCAGGTTTGCCCCACTCAGGTCGGCCCGGCCGGCGGCCGACCCGCCGATCGAGCGCACCTCGCTGTAGGCTTCGACGGGCCGGCGCGACTCGCCGCCCGGCAGGATGTAGACCGAGGTCCGTTTCTCCGGCTGCAGATAGGTCACTGCCGCCCGCCGGATCTCCTCGGCCGTGACGGCGTCGATGCGGTCCAAATATTCGGTCAGGTAGCGCCACCCCACCTGAACCTCAAGGCTGGCCAGCGTGCCGGCGACGCTCTCGTTGCCGCGCAGCCGATCGATAAAATCACGTCGGTTGAGTTTTTTGATGCGCGCCAGCTCCGTATCGGAAACCAGCTCGGTCTGCAGGCGGCCGATTTCAGCCAGGAGAAGATTCTCCAGCCCCTCGCACGCCTCGCGGTAGGCCGTGCGTTTTTCGGCCTCGCTCAGCCCGGGCTGCCGGGCGGCGTCCGGTTCGTTGGGCGAGCCCCCCAGGACGAACAGGCCGCCGTAGCGGCTGTCGGGGTTGCCGGCCCACGCCTCCACGGCCAGGCCCTGATTGACGATGTTGCGCGTGAGCCAGGCGCTGCGGCCCTGGCTGAGCACCATGGAGAGCGCATCGAGCGCAAAGAAGTCCGGCGTGTTCATCGGCGCGCCGTGAAACCCGATTCTGACCACCGGGGTGCGGGCCCCTTCTAAAAATCGCACGCTCTTGCGCGGTCCCTGCTGGGCCGGCTCGGCCGTGACGGTTTCGGGCGAACGACGGCCGGCCGGGTAGCGCTCGAAGTAGGTCTCGGCCAGTTGTTTCGCCTGGGCGAGCGTCAGGTCCCCCACCAGGACGCAGACAGCGTTGGCCGGGTTGTAAAAGCGGCGGTGAAACTCCATGGCATCGGCTGTGCTGTAGCGCTCCATGTCGGACTTCCAGCCGATGACGGGGTTGCGGTAGGGGTGGGCGGTGTAGGCCGTCGCGTAAAGATCCAGCCAGGCCGCCCCCTGCGGGTTGTTTACATAGCGGAAGGCCCACTCGCGCTGGACCACCTCCTTTTCGACGTAGAACTCGCGCCAGGAGGGTTCGAAGAGCTGCTCGCTGATAATCGAAAACCACTGCTCCAGCATGTCGGAGGGCACGGAGGCCAGATACTGGGTCTGGTCGTGGCTGGTGAAGGCGTTCACCCCCACGGCCCCGTTGCGGCCGAGCTGGGAGGAGAAGGCCTGGGGCACGTAGAGCGCCTGGGCCTCGAGCCGCAGGGTCTCCATCTCGGCAAGCTTGGCCCGGATCAGCTCCGGATCGGGCGTGCGCTTGGCCTGCTCGTCCCGCACGGCGGCATAGGCGGCATCGATCTTTTTTTGAAGTTCCTCGTCTCTGCGGGGGTCGGTCGAACCGAAGTTCTGGGTGCCCTTGAACATCATGTGCTCGAGCATGTGGGCGATCCCGGTCCGGCCGGTCTCCTCCAGGGCCGACCCCGCACGGACGGCAAGCCGCACCGCCACCTGGGGGGTGGCCGGCCGCTCCACAACAAGAAACAGCATTCCGTTCTTGAGCTGGAACTGTTTGACATCCAGATGGATGTTCAGCGCAGTTTCCGCCGCTGCCGCGGCGGAAACTGAAAGCAGAGACGCGACAACGAATCCAATGGCCATTTTAAGTCGAAATGTCACAGACATCCCTCCCGGGCAGCTGCATTTTTTTAGGTCCCACAATATTGTGTCCGGGAGTCAATAATTCAAGTCCGGGCGACGGGGATGCTTTGGATGACACGACCGATGGATACCGCACAAAACGGCACCGGCCTCCACAAAGCGCTTGATTTCCGGCGGCCGGCGACCCCCGCTATCCCCCCATGAATTGGGCGGGCAGGAAGGTGACAATCCAGGGGAACAGAATCAGGACCACAATCGTCGCCAAAATAGGGATGAGAAAAGGCATGTGCGCCCTGACGACGGTTTCGAAGCTTTGCCCGGTGATCCCCACGAGAACAAAAAGAACGTTGCCGAAAGGCGGGGTGATGACGCCGACCGAGAGGGTGATGACCATGAGCACCCCGAAAAAGAGCGGGTCGATGCCCAGCACTTTGATCATCGGAACCATGATGGGGGTGAAAATCAGCACCGATTCGATGACGGACATGAAACAGCCCACGATGATGAAAAATCCGGCCAAGATCAGCAGCAGCACGATGGGGTCGCTGGTCAGGTGAACCACGCCCTCGGCGAGGGTCATGGGGATCTGCAGCCGGACCAGCAGCCAGCCGTAAAGGCCCGCCACGGAGATGATGAAGAGGATGACCGCCGTGAACTCCACCGTGTTCTTGAAGACCTCGAGCAGGTCCCTCCAGCCGACTTCGCGGTAGACGACCGTGCCCAGCACCAGCGCATAGGCGCTGGCGACCGCCCCGGACTCCGTGGGGGTGAAGATCCCGGACCAGATCCCGCCCACGATGATGATGGGCGTCAGCAGAGACAATCCCGCGCTTTTGGACAAACGCACGATCTCGGAAACAGGCGGCCGGGGCTGCCGCGGCATGGGAATTCGAAACGAGAGGACGACCGTCATGATCATCAAGGCCACCCCCAGCAGGACCCCGGGAATCAACCCGCCGATGAAGAGAGCCCCCACGCTGACGTCGCTCAGCCAGCCGTAGACCACCATGGCCACGCTGGGGGGGATGATCGGGCCGATCACCGAGGAGGCGCCGGTGATGCCCGTGCTGAATTTCAAGGGGTAACCCTGGTCCCGCATGGCGCGGATCTCGAGGGCGCCCAATCCGGCCGCATCGGCCACCGCCGTGCCGGACATGCCGGCAAAAATCATGCTGGCCAGGACGTTGACGTGTCCCAAACCGCCCCGCAGGTGCCCCACCAGGGAGTTGGCGAAATCGAAAATCCGCGTGGTCACGCTGCCCTTGTTCATGATGTTGGCCGCCAGGATGAAAAACGGCACCGCCAGCAGGGCGAAGTTGTTGACCCCGTGCATCATTTTGAGCGGCAGCAACGAGAGCGGGATGGCAGCCAGTCCGTTTTCATACCACAGCACCGCCAGGCAGGTGAGACCGATCGAGGCAACCACCGGGACCCCCAGGATGAACAGGGCCATCAGCACTCCGATGAAAAATATCAGGGTCAGCATGAGCTCACCTCAGGCACCTTTGGGAAATCCGGCGGCCGCGTCCGTTCGGATGGTTTGCAGCAGCTGCTGGGCGTGAAAAATCAGCATCCCGGAAGATCCCATGAACAGGCCCAGGTAAAACCAGCTGATGCTGATTTCCATGGCGGATGTTTTGACGTGGTGTTGCGAAAACATGATTTGAATGGACCCGACCCAAACGCAGAGCAGAAACAGCCCGCTCAAGGCGTGGATCAGCAGCATCAGGGCCTTCTTGGGCAGGTTCTTGAGCCGCCGCGGCAGAACATTGACCACGATGTGGGCCCCTCGATACCAGGCGGATGCCGAACCCAGGAACACCGTCCACACGCACATGAACCGCGAAAGCTCCTCGGCCCAGGTCGTCGGGAAGTGGATGATGTTGCGGGCCACCACCTCCAGGAGCACGCATGCCATCATGGCCGCAAAGCACAGCAATGCGCCGGCATCGTAGGATCGCACCAACCAGAGCATGGGCCCGCCCTCTTTTCGCCATCCGCAGTTGATGATGGCTCCGATATGAGTTGTCGCAAAATAGCAGCGGCCGGGAAGCGGCCCCCTCACGCCGCCTCTCTGCCCTGACGCGGGGGGAGAGACGTGCGTGAGGGAGAATTGGAAATCGCGCTATTTGAGCCCGGAAACGCGTTTGACTTCCGCGTCGACTTCCGGCGCCAAATCCTTGAGGGCCCGATCGATGGCCGGCTTGGCCTTCTGCCGGATGCCCGCCAGATCCGGGGTGATGAGTTCCATGCCGTTTTTCTTCAGCTCCTCCGCGTAGAACTTGTCCATGTCGTCCTCGGCCTTTTCACCGACCGCGATCGCCTCGGCCACGGCCTCCCGAATCAGCTTCTGGTCCGCCGGGGAGAGCTTGTCGAACCACACCTTGCTGGCCGTCCAGTGCCAGGGGAAAAAGACATGGCTGGTCAGGATGATGTACTTCTGCACCTCCCACATTTTGCGCGAATAGGGACCGACCAGGGTATTTTCATGGGCCTCCACCTGGCCTGTTTTCATCGCCAGGTAGATTTCCGGCGCCGGGATGATGGTCGGCAGGGTGCCGAGCTCCTTCCAGACATCCACCCAGATGGGAACGGAGGGCACCCGCATTTTGAGCCCCTTGAGGTCGTCCACTTTTTCGATCTTGCGGTTGGAGGTCATGTGCCGGGCCGCGCGCTTCTGGGGCCCGAAATCGATGATGCCGCCCTTCTCCGCGGCCAGGTCCTTGATCTTCTGACCCATCGGGCCGTCGAAGAATGCCCTGCACGCGGCCCAGGTCGGCAGGTAGAAGGGGATGCTGATCGGGTCGTATTCCTTTGAAAACATGGAGCGGAAAATCCCGCCGGTCAGCGACATCTGGGTCTGGCCGATTTTCATCAGCTCCAGCACGGCCTGTTCGCCCCCGAGCTGACCGCTCATGAACTCTTTCACCTGCATGCGTCCCTTGGATTTGGCCTCGATCACTTCCTTGAATTTTTTGATGGCCGCCTCTTCCGCCCCCCCGGGTTTCATGGTGTTGTTGACATCGATGTTGATCTCGGCTGCGATCACCGGCAAGGAAAAAAACACCAGCAGCGCCGCGCCGATCAGAGCGCATCCCCAACGTTTTGTCTTCATGGCTTCCTCCGTACGGTTTTGGATGACAAGGTCCTTTCGGCCTTGAAGCACCGGCCGTCTCGGCCGATGCTACCCCTGGGTTTGGCCTGAAGCCGCAACCACGCGGTCGCGGATCAGGCGTTGAATCTCTTTTCCATGATATCCGAGTTCATGCAACACCTCGACGGTGTGTTCGCCGGCCTGGGGGGAGTGTTTATAAAGCCGGGCCGGGGTCTGCGAGAGCTTGAGGGGAAACCCCGGCATTTTGACCGGCCCGCTGGGCTGGGCCGACTCGATGACCATTTCCTGGTGCAGCACCTGGGGGTCGGAAAAGGCCTGGGCCAGGTTGTTCACCGGCCCGCAGGGGACTCCCGCCTGGTTGAGCAGCGTGATCCACTCCTGCCGGGTGCGGCTGCCGATCACCGCTTCCACGATCGCATTGATCTCGGGCCGGTGCTCCCGGCGCTTTTCAGCGCTGTCGAAACGGGGATCGGACATCAGGTGTTCGAGCTTCAGCGCTCCGCACAGCTGCTGCCAGTTCTTTTCGGTGCTGGGGGCGATGGCAATCGGTCCGTCGCTGGCGTTGAACAACCCGTAGGGGGCGACCACCATGTGATCGTTGCCGTTGCGCGGCGGCAGCTCCCCCGTGCTGAAATAGGCCCCGGCGGCAAACGTGAACATGCTGATCAGCCCGTCGACCATCGCGGTCTGGATCTCCTGGCCCCGCCCGGATTTTTCCCGCGCCCGCAGGGCGGCCAGGATCCCGAAGGCCGCGTACAAGCCGGCGATCGTGTCGCTGATGGGGATCCCCACCCTCAGGTAGGGCATGCTGCGGTCGCCGTTCAGGCTCATGAAGCCGGACATCGCCTGGGCGATGAAATCGAAGGCGGGCCGGCCCTTGTAAGGTCCGGTTTTGCCGAACCCGGTTACGGCCGCATAGATCAGGGAGGGGTTCACGGCGCTGAGCGCCGGGTAGCCAAGCCCCAGCCGCTCCATGACCCCGGGCCGAAAATTCTCCACCAGCACGTCGGAGACCTTGGCCATGCGGCGCACGATCTCCTTGCCGTGTTCCTGCTTCATGTCGATCGTGATGGTCCGCTTGTTGCGATTGAGGTTGACGAAATAGGGGTTCTCTCCCGCCCCCACGATCCCGGTGACCCGCGAGGGGTCTCCGTCGGGCGCTTCGACCTTGACGACGTCCGCCCCCAAATCCGCCAACAGCATGGTGCAGAAAGGTCCTGAAACGACCCGGCTCAAGTCCAGCACCTTCAATCCGCTCAAAGGCATAACGGGTGCTCCTCTTCGCCCGCAGGCGAGGTTTGGGTGTCAGTGGGTCTGGGCGCAAACCGCGGCCGCCAGCTTCGGGTCCCGGGGGCCGCTCTTCATGACCTGCCCGGGAAGGGTGCGGCCGAGAATGGCCTCCAGCCGGAGGGCGGCGGCGATGAGCTTCATCAAATCGATGCCGGTGTCGCAGCCCATGTCTTCCAACATGAAGACCACATCTTCGGTGGCGAGGTTCCCGGCGGCCTGGGGCACGTTCGGACAGCCGCCGATGCCGCCCAGCGCAGTATCAAAGGTGCCGGCGCCTGCCTCCAGGGCGGCATAGAGATTGGCCATGGCCGTGCCGCGGTTGTTGTGAAGATGCAGTGAATAGGGCGTGCCCGGAAACCGCCGTGCGAAGCCCTGGACCAGCCGAACCACCCGGGGGGGCGTTGCCATGCCGGTGGTGTCCGCCAGGACGACCGAGGCGGCACCGCCGGAGATGTAGGCCTCCGCCAGCCGGTAGACATCGTCCTCGGGCACGTCGCCCTGGTAGGGGCACCCGAAGGCCACGGCCATGGCGCCCGCCACGGGCTTGCCCCGCTCGCGGGCGAGCTCGAAAATGGCCCGCAGATCGGACAACGACTCCTTGACGGTGCGCCGGACGTTGGCCAGGTTGTGGGCATCGCTCACGGAGATCACCACCACCAGCTGGTCCGCACCGCTGTCCAGCGCGAGGGTCGCCCCTTTGAGGTTGGGCACCAGCGGGCCGTGGATGCAGCCGCTCCGCGGCACCCCGGCCAGCACCTCGGCCGCATCCCGCATCTGGGGGATGGCCTTCGGGCTGACAAACGAGGTGGTTTCCATCTCCTGGACCCCGGCCGCCACCAGCAGGCGGATCACCTCCAGCTTCTGGTCCGTGGGGACGAATTCCGGCCAGGACTGGAACCCGTCGCGCGGCGCCACCTCCCGGATCCGGATCCTTTTTGCTGCCGCCATTCTCAAAACCTCCTCATTGCCGTTTCAGGGCTCTTATTATCGGATCATCCTGCGGCGATGTACTCGGCGACCAGGTCCCCCACCTCGGTGGTGCTCTTGCCCATCTTGCCGGAGGCCAGGCTGCGGATATCCTGCGCCACGACCTTTCTGACCGCCGCTTCGATGCGCGCCGCGGCCGCGGGCTGCCCCAGGTGGTCGAGCATCATGGCCGCCGCACCGATGCAGGCCAGGGGGTTGATGACGTTCTGGCCGGTGTACTTGGGCGCCGAGCCCCCCATGGGCTCGAACATCGAGACCCCCTCCGGGTTGATGTTGCCGCCGGCGGCGATGCCGAGCCCGCCCTGGATGATGGCGCCGATGTCCGAGATGATGTCCCCGAACAGGTTGTCGGTGACGATCACGTCGAACCACTCGGGATTCTTGATCATCCACATGCTGACCGCGTCCACGTGGCCGTAGTCGGTCGTGACGTCCGGGTATTCGGCGGCCACCTGGCGGAAGGCCCGCTCCCAGAGGTCGGAGGCGTAGGTCAGGACATTGGTCTTGCCGCACAGGGTGAGCTTTTTGCGCTGGTTGCGGCGCCGGCAGTACTCGAAGGCAAAACGCACGCAGCGCTCGACCCCGTGGCGGGTGTTGATCGACTCCTGGATCGCCACCTCCTGGGCCGTTCCCTTTCTGAGGAAACCGCCTCCGCCGGTGTAGAGCCCCTCGGTGTTCTCCCGCACGACCACGAAGTCGATTTCCGCCGGGCCCTTGTCTTTAAGGGGTGTTTCCACGCCGGGCAGAAGTATTACCGGCCTCAGGTTGATGTACTGGTCCAGGCGGAAGCGCAATTCCAGCAGCAGCCCCTTTTCCAGGATCCCGGGCTTGACCTCCGGATGGCCGATCGCGCCCAGGAAGATGGCGTCCACCTTCTCGAGCTCGGCGAATACGGTTTCCGGCAGGATCTCCCCGGTTTTGAGGTAGCGCTCCCCGCCGAGGTCGTAGGGCAGCAGGTCGAGTTTGAGGTTTTCGCGGGACGCGGCGGCCTCCAGCGCCTTGAGCGCTTCCCGGACGACCTCCGGGCCGGTCCCGTCCCCGGGGATGACGGCGATGCGATGCGATGCGGAGTGGGCCATGATGGAGCTCGCTTTCTTGTCTCAGAATTAACCAGCGGCCTGTTGGCGCTGGCGGCGCACGTAGGGGACCAGGCCGCCGGCCGCCAGCAGCTCCCGCATGAACGGCGGGATGGCCGTGGCCTGGTAGCGTTTCCCGGTGGTGTGGTCGACGATCACCCCGGTCTCGATGTCGACCTCCACGTCGTCCCCTTCCCCGATCTGCGCCGCGGCCTCGGCCGATTCGAGAATGGGCAGGCCGATGTTGAAGGCGTTGCGGTAAAAGATCCGCGCGAAGGATTCGGCGATCACCAGGCCGACCCGGGCCCCCTTGATGGCGACCGGGGCGTGCTCGCGCGAAGAGCCGCAGCCGAAGTTCTTGCCCGCAAGGAGGATGTCCCCGGGCTTGACCTTGCCGACGAAGGCCGGGTCGGCATCCTCCATGCAGTGGCGCGCCAGCTCCTCCGGGTCGGAGGTGTTCAGATAGCGCGCGGGGATAATAACATCGGTGTCGACATCGTTGCCGAACTTCCAGATGGTTCCACGGATTGTCATGTCCGACCTCATCAGATGCTTTGTCTAAATCTCGTCCGGGTGGGCAATGCGCCCGGCCACGGCGCTGGCGGCGGCAACCGCCGGGGAGGCCAGATAAACCTCGCTCTCCGCGTGGCCCATCCGGCCGACAAAATTGCGGTTGGTGGTGGAGACCGCCCGCTCGCCGGCCGCCAGGATCCCCATGTAACCGCCCAGGCAGGGCCCGCAGGTCGGGGTGGAGATGACCGCCTCCGCGTCCATGAAGACCTGGTACAACCCTTCGTCCAGGGCCCGGCGGCAGACCTCGGGCGTGCCGGGGATGACGATGCAGCGCACGTGCGGCGCCACCTTGCGGCCTTTGAGGATACTCGCCGCGACGCGCAGGTCCTCCAGCCGGCCGTTGGTGCAGGAGCCGATGACGGACTGGTCGATGCGGATTTCCCGCAGTTCGCTCACGCCCTTTACGTTTTCCGGCAAATGGGGGCAGGCCACCTGGGGCTCCAGACCGGAGAGGTCCCATTCGTGCACCGCCTCGTAGGCCGCATCCTCGTCGGACCGGTGGAACGTGTAGGCGCGCTTGGCGCGGCCGCGGACATAGGCCTCGGTCACCGCATCGGGTGCGATGATCCCCACCTTGGCCCCGGCCTCGATCGCCATGTTGGACATGGTGAACCGGTCGCTCATGGGCAGGTGCTCGATCAGCGGACCGGTGAACTCCATCGCCTTGTAGCGCGCCCCGTCCACGCCGATCCGGCCGATGGTGTAGAGAATCAGGTCCTTGCCCCCGATCCAGGCCCCCGGCTCGCCGCGGTAGACGAACCGGATCGATTCGGGCACGCGAAACCAGGTCTTGCCCGTGACCAGGGCGGCGCCCAGATCGGTGGACCCCACGCCGGTGGCGAAGGCGCCCAGGGCGCCGTAGGTGCAGGTGTGGCTGTCTGCGCCGATGATCACATCCCCCGGCAGCACCAGCCCCTGCTCGGGCAGCAGCACGTGTTCGATGCCCATGCGCCCCACTTCGAAGTAGTGGGGCAGCTGCTGGGCCAGCGCGAATTCCCGCAGCTCCTTGGCCTGGATTGCGGAGGCGATGTCCTTGTTGGGCACGAAGTGGTCGGGGATCATGGCCACGCGCTGCGGGTCGAAGACCCGCTCTCCGCCCGCCTCTTTGAACACCCGGAACGCCATGGGCCCGGTGATGTCGTTGGCGAAAACAAAGTCCAGGCGCGCCTCGATCAGCTCCCCGGGCGTAACGTGGGTCCGGTCGCAGTGGGCGGCCAGGATTTTTTCACTGATGGTCATCGGCATAACGGATCTCCGGTCAGGCGGCGTGGGTCTTCTTTGCAACGCAGGTGGGGTGCAAGGCGCGGTCCTTCGCATTCAGGGCAATGGAGGCTCGGTACGCATACCGATCCCCCCGGTAGTACATGTGCGTCACCACCAGCGGTTGGTCGTGATGCGAATAATAGATGTTTTCGACAAAAAACAGGGGCGACCCGTAGCCGGTGTCGAGCACCTCGGCTAAGTCCATTTCGGCGATGACGGCCTCGACCCGCTGCTCCAGGCATTTGAAGCGGGTATGGGTCGCTTCCTGAAAAACCTCGATGAAGGAGCGCCGCTTGAGTTTGCCCTGCGAGAGGCGTTGGAGGTGCTCCCGGCCGAAGTAATTGATGAAGTAGGATACGATCTGCCCCTGGTGCCGGCGCAGGCGGCGCAGGCGCCCCACCGGCTCATCCCGGTCGATTCCCAAAAGCGTGCGGATGCTCTCGGGCGGCAGGAAGGGGCTGAGGTCCAGGATTTCAACTTCGAGCCGGGGGTGGATGCCCGAGGCGGAGTCCAGCCAGCCGCGGAAGTCCCCGCTGATCTGGATCTCCATCTTTTTCAGCTCGGGCAGCGTCACCAGCGTGCCGGCGCCCTGACGGGCGGCCAAATAACCTTCCCGGGTCAGCAGCTCCACGGCCTTGCGGATGGTGATGGTGCTGACACCGAATTCCTGCGCCAGGTCCTTGGCCGCAGGGATCCACCCGTCCGGCGGGTAGGCCCGGCTGAGGATCCGGCTTTTGATGGTGGCCGACACCTTGAGATACATGGGAACGCCCGGCTGTTCCATGGCGCCTGCTAACCCTCGCTGGGCATGGCCCTCTCAACCAAACAGCCCCCTGCAAACAGCGGATAGGGCTTCAACCATGACCAGGAAACGTGGCTCATATTTGTATATTTGTATGAAGACCTACAGTTATACTAATTGGATGTCAAGAATAGATTTTGTTCGCCATTTTTGGCAGGATGACTTGCAGGGGAAAACCGATGGCCCTATCGGCAGGCAGCGGAATTCGGAGGCGACAGCGAAGGCCCCGGCATGCTGCCGGCAACCGCCACCCGAGGCAGGGAATGGCCCAACGCGGCGTTGCGCAAGGCGAACGGCGGAATGACCCCTCGGGGTAACACTCTCTCAACCGCCGTAGATGACGGCCAGGATGGTGGCCTTGTCCTCTTTGGCGCCGATATAGTGCGGCGTGGTGGAAAGATAGTAGGCGCTGTCGCCGGGCTCGAGCTCGAATCGCTCCCCCCCGATCTCGAGCAGCACCGTGCCGTTCAGCACGAAGATAAACTCCTCCCCCTCGTGCACCGACATGTCCTTTTCGGAACTGGTGAGAAGCTGGACCACGAGGGCTTCCATATGATGGCCCTTGACCCCCGGGGTGAGGGTTTTGAACGAGTAGAGATGCTCCTTGCCTGCCTTGGTCGTCGACCGCACCGCCGCCCGGCGCTCGCTCTTGCGGGTGATCGAATAGAGCTTGTCCCCGCTGCCGGAGACCAGCCGGCCGAAGGCGCTGTGGAGCGCCTTGGAGAGCTTGATCAGGGTCCCTAACTGCGGCTGGGCCTCGTTGTTTTCGATGGCGGAGAGGAAGTCGACCTCGAAGCCGGTCAGCTTGGAGAGCTCCTCGAGGGTTGTGCCGTTCTCCTGGCGCAAGGCGCGGATGCGGGCGCCGATCGCCTCCACCTCCCGGCCGGCGGGAGCGGCGATGTCGGCGGTGAGATTCTCGAAGAAATCCACGTCCAGCAGCGATGATTTGCCTTTGCCTGTCATGGTTCGGCTCCTTGTAAGCTCCCTTCCCGATAGGAGGGTTGCATGGGGTGGGAATCCAGGTTTCCTATCACGAGTGCGGTACCCTTGAACCGTGAATCTTGCACCCGGAACCCTTATTTTGGTTAGTGCCTATCCAGAAATGGTGGATTTCAATTCAGGCCAAGGCCGCAGCGATTTCGCAACCGGAGGCGCAGTCCATCTACGCCGAGGATTGCGAAGAGCGAGAACGCCGGCCTGGGCCGAAAGACGCCGTTTATGGATGGACACAGTTACAAGCACTTCGCCCCGATGTGCCGCGCAATGACGATCCGCTGCACCTCGGAGGTGCCCTCGCCGATCTCGAGCAGCTTCTGGTCGCGGTAGAAGCGCTCGATATCATATTCCTTCATGAGGCCGTAGCCCCCGTGAAGCTGCACGGCATGGTTGGCGCAGCGGTACATCACCTCGGAGCAATAGAGCTTGGCCATGGCCGCCTCTTTGGAAAAGGCCGCATCGGTGTCGCGCAGCCAGCAGGCCTTGTAGAGCAGCAGGCGCGCGCACTCGATCTCCATGGCCATATCGGCCAGCTTGAAGGCGTTGGTCTGGAAGGTGGCGATGGGGCGGCCGAACTGCTCGCGCTCGTTGGCATAGCGCACCGCCCGGTCGAAGCAGCCCTGGGCGCCGCCTAAGCCCATGGCGGCGATCGACAGCCGGCCGCCGTCCAGGGTCTGCATCATCTGGTGGAACCCGTTGCCTCTGGGCCCCAGCAGATTCTCCTTGGGAACCCGGCACTCCTCGAAGTAAAGCTCGGCGGTGTTCGAGGAGCGCCACATCATCTTGCCGTGCATGGCCCGTGCGGTAAACCCCGGAGTGCCGGATTCCACCAGGATGCAGGAGAGCTCGGGTTTGCCGTCCGCGCGGGAGCCGGTCTTGGCCAGAACGGTCACCCCGCTGGTGATCGTGGTGGCGGCATTGGTGATGAAAATCTTGCTGCCGTTGATGACCCACTCGTTTCCGTCCAGCACCGCCGAGGTTTTCGAGTTGGAGGCATCCGAGCCGGCGTTGGGTTCGGTGAGGCCAAAGCCCCAGAGGGTCTCGCCCTTGCAAAGCTTGGGCAGGTATCTCTTTTTCTGCTCCTCGCTGCCGAAATAATAGAGCGGGCCGATCCCGAGCGAATTTTCCGCCGCCACCGTGGCGCCGTGAGAACCGTCCACGCGCGAGATCTCCTCCACGGCGATGATGTAGGAGAGGTAGTCCATGGCCTGGCCGCCGTATGTCTCGGAGACGAAAACCCCGAACAACCCGAGCTCGGCCATCTTCCGCAGGGTCTCGTAGGAGAACTCCTCCTTCTCGTCGAGCTCCCGGGCAACGGGCTGGATCTCATTTTCAGCAAAACTGCGGACCGATTCTCTAAGAATCTCGTGCTCCGAGGATAGACTGAAATCCATGACCGCTCCTTCTGCTGACCGCCCTTGGCACAGGAAGTCAAAACTGGTAAGTGGATGAACGTCAACGTGTCGGTGTGGTTTCCATATAAAGAAACGTAACCGATGTCAATGAGCTAAACTTGGTTCAGTAACTAAATTAAAGCGTTGCGAGAGTGTTACGATGCCGTTCCGTTTAGTATCTCTCCTGTGGGAGCGGCTTCCAGCCGCGATGCTGAAGCCCACTTCGCCGGTGATGAAGACCCATGCCTGAGCTGCCCGAAGTAGAAACCATCGCCAGGGATTTGAACGCTGCAGGCCTTATCGGCAAGACCGTGTCCTGCGCGCGGGTCTACTGGCCGCGATCGATCGCTGCGCCCTCCGCCGCCGAATTTTGCCGGCTGATGGAGAGCAGGGAAATCACGGCGATCGGCCGGCGCGGGAAATTTTTGGTCTTTCGGCTCGCGGGTGGTCAAAGCATGCTCCTGCACCTGCGGATGTCGGGCAGGCTGCATCAGGTCCCGATGGAAGCCCCGCGATCGGCTCACGAGCATGTCGTTATAGGCTTCGAGGACGGCAGCGAACTGCGCTTCCACGACACGCGCAAATTCGGCCGCATCTACCTGCTGGACCACGCCGAAAAAATCCTCGGCCGGCTCGGGCCCGAACCGCTGGAGTCCGAGTTCACTGCAAAGCGCTTGGCAGGAATGCTCACGGCACGCAGCCGGCGTCTGAAGCCGCTGCTCCTGGACCAGTCCTTTCTGGCGGGCCTGGGCAACATCTATGTCGACGAGGCCCTGTGGGAGGCGCGGATCCACCCGCAGCGGCGTTCGGATACCCTTTCGGCGGTTGAGGCGAAATCCCTGCACGCGGCCATCCGCCTGGTGCTGCGCCGCGGGATCAAAAACCTGGGGACCTCGCTCGGCACGGGCAAGGCCAACTTCTATTCCGTGTCGCGCCGCCGCGGCCGCAACCGCGACGAACTCAAGGTCTTCCGGCGCACCGGCGAGCCCTGCCCCCGCTGCGGCAGTGAGATCCGGCGCATCGTCGTGGGGCAGCGCAGCACGCACCTGTGCCCACGGTGTCAGAAAGAACGCACGCAGGGGTCCCGGCAAAAGGGGCCGGACACATGAAAATTTAATCTCCCGTGTGGCAGCGGCTTCCAGACGCGATTTTTACATGGAAGCGATCGCGGCTGGAGGCCGCTGCCACAGTGAAACCAACATTATGCCAACCCATCGGATTTTTAACATGCCTGAAGGACACCCACAGAAACCGGAGCCGGACTACGCCCCGGACGGGTCCCACCTGCGGGTGGCGGCGCACTATTGGCAGCGCCTCGAGACCCTCGACCCGCTGCTGCTTGCCGCCCGCACCCAATTTCTGCCGGAACCCACCGGCAGCCTGGTGTTCCGGTTCCTGGACCGGGATGTCATGGTGGACCCGAAAGCCCGCCGCCTTTGCCGACCAAAGGACGGGCACTGGGAGGCGTTCGAGGACCCCCTGCTCGAACTTGCGGTCGTGCTCTACCTGATCAACGTGAAGGATCTCTATCCGCTCGGCCGGGACATCGTCGGCCCGAAGGATTTGAAGGAGGGGCACTTCTTCAGGGGTCCGCACGAATTTACGATCGCGCCGCTTTTGGATCGATACGGCGGCGACCCGGCGGGATTCAGGCGGACGGCGGCAGCACTGGGCGGCGAGCCGGTCGACATGGCCGACACCGCCTTCCGGCTGAGGCCGTTTCCGCGAGTCCACCTTTATTATCTGCTCTGGGAAGGCGACGCGGAGTTTGCGCCGCGCCTCACCATCCTCTTCGAGCGTTCGATCGAAAATGTGCTCGCCGCCGACGCCATCTGGGCCTTGGTCAACCGGGTGTCGGCGGCGCTGCTGAAGGGTGCCCCATGAGTTGCAGCACCGACAGTGGGTTGCTTACGCGGCCATCGCGAATCAAAAGGAAATGATCCCGGTATAGCTCTCCGGCGTGATCCTCAGAAGCTCGTCTTTCAAGGGCCGCGGGACGTCCAGCGACTCGATGAACTCCGTGATGGCCTGCCGGTCGATCTTCGCGTGGGTCCGGGTAAAATTCTTGAGCGCCTCGTAGGGACGGGGATAGCCTTCCCGGCGCAGGATGGTCTGGATCGCCTCCGCCACGACTGCCCAGTTGGCCTCTAAATCGCACCGAAGCGCCTCTGCGTTCAGAATCAGTTTGCCCAAGCCTTTCTGCAAAGATATGAGCGCGATCAGGGTGTGGGCGAAGGGCATCCCGACGTTGCGGCTCACCGTGGAGTCGGTGAGGTCCCGCTGCAGGCGGGAGATGGGGAGCTTCGCGGCCAGGTGCTCGAGCAGGGCGTTGGCCACGCCCAGGTTGCCCTCGGAGTTCTCGAAATCAATCGGGTTCACCTTGTGGGGCATGGTGGAAGAGCCGACCTCGCCGGCCTTGATCTTCTGCTTGAAGTAGTCCATCGAGACGTAGGCCCAGATATCC
Organism: Desulfobacterales bacterium; assembly: GCA_041736435.1. Classification (GTDB taxonomy): domain Bacteria; phylum Desulfobacterota; class Desulfobacteria; order Desulfobacterales; family SpSt-501; genus SpSt-501. Next base: position 16,297 of record JBGSTS010000117.1, read on the forward strand.
CGGTCCAGGTCGATCAGAATCGTGTTGATCCGGCGCAGATTGTCGCAGAAGGCGGCCAGGTTGTCGTAATGCTCGATCTGGGTCGTGGTGCGCGACCGGGAAAGGCCTAGGACCTCGTTGACCAGCCGATCGGCAAACGCCGGCCAGTCCACTTGCGGGAAGGCAGCCGCATGGGCGTTGAAGTTGCCGGTGGCGCCCCCGAACTTGGCCGAAAACGGCACCCGCCGCATCTGATCCAACTGGGCCTTGATCCGCTCGACAAACACGAACAGCTCCTTGCCCAGGCTCGTGGGCGATGCCGGCTGGCCGTGGGTGCGCGCCAGCATCGGCACCGTCTTCCAGGTGCGGGCCTTGTCCTCGAGATCGGCCAACACGGTGTTCAGCTCGGGCTCGAGCACGTTCCGCCAGGCCTCCTTCATCGACAGCGGAAGTGCGGTATTGTTGATGTCCTGGGAGGTCAGCCCGAAGTGGATGTACTCCTTGAACTCCTTCATGCCCAGCGCTTCGAACTCCTCCTTGAGGATGTACTCCACGGCCTTGACGTCGTGGTTGGTGATCCGCTCCACGTCCTTGACGCGCTGCGCCACCTGCTGGGAAAAATTCCGGTAAATCCCCCGCAACGCCTCGAAGCGCCCCGCATCGAACCCTTTAAGCGGGGGAAGCGGCAGCTTGCACAGAGCGATGAAATACTCCACCTCGATCTGGATCCGGTACTTGATCAGGGCGCCTTCAGAAAAGTAATCGGCCAGCCGGGCGGTCTGACGGCGGTAGCGGCCGTCCACCGGCGAGATGGCCTGCAGGGGGCTGAGATCCATCGGCTTCAATCCTATTGAGAGTTTCGTATTCGTATGCAGGCCGGCACCCTCTCACCCTTCCCTCCTCCACGGAATGGGTGGAGAGGGTCAGGCACAGGGGGTAAACGACAATCTAAAGTCGAAAATCCTTCGTCACGTGCTTCCTTGAGGGCGACGGAAAAACAAGCTTCATGTTTTCGGACAGAAAATCGATATAATCATCCAGGCTCCCCGCCGGGCTGATTTTCCGCGCAGCCGCGAAGGCCACCCTGCGAAACGGATCGCGGGCATCGAGCAGCCTTTCGCGTTTTTCATTCTCACTCAAGATTACGGGGCCACTCATCTACCAGTTTCTACCTGCCAACAATGCCGCGGCCCATATCCATGCGGTCTCGGTGCAGTTTGAGCAGCCGTTGAATATCCGGGACGTCACCTGTGTATCTGTTTTGGGAATCGTTCGCAATAGAACTTAAGGGGACGTTCTCAACATTTAAACTTGACATTATTTTTCAGCTGATTTACGCATCACGCTATGCCGCGAAAATCACGCATCGATGCGCCGGAGGCGCTTCACCACATCATTGGCCGTGGAATCGACCGGAATCTGATTTTTCAGGATGACCTGGATCGGAATCGATTCCTTGAACGGCTATCATCGCTCTTATCCGAGACGCAAACGGCCTGTTATGCGTGGGCGCTGATGCCCAACCATTTCCACTTGCTGCTGCGCACCGGCGTGTCCCCGGTGGCCGCACTGATGCGCCGACTGCTCACAGGGTATGCCGTCGTCTATAACCACCGCCACCGTCGTTGGGGACATCTTTTTCAGAATCGCTACAAGTCCATTCTGTGCCAAGAGGAACCCTACTTGCTGGAGCTGGTGCGCTACATCCATTTGAATCCGCTGCGAGCCAATCTTATTGACAGCGCAGAGGAGCTTGATGATTACCCCTATTGCGGCCATAGCGTGCTCATGGGCCAACACACGGCAGATTGGCAGGATACCGATGCCATTCTGATTCGGTTCGGCCGGCGCAAGCGCAGCGCACGCAGAGACTACCGCGCATTTGTATGCGAGGGAATCGAACGCGGACGGCGCCCTGAGCTGACCGGCGGGGGGCTGATTCGCAGCCTCGGCGGGTGGGATGAGGTCAGAAAGCAACGCAGACAAAACGCCTACATGAAAGGAGATGAGCGTATCCTTGGCAATGGCGATTATGTGGATGAGGTTCTGAGAACCGCAAACGAAAACCTCCAGAGAAGGTATCAATTGAAGGCTATGGGGCTTGACCTGGACAAGGTCGCTCAAAGAGTAGCAACCCTGATGAGAATGCCAGTGGAAGAAGTGTGGATTGCAGGAAAGCACCGTAAAACGGTGGCAGCCCGCAGCCTGCTTTGCTTCTGGGCGGTCAGGCACATTAGCCTGAGCATGTCATCTCTCGCGCAACGGCTAAGAATTTCAGCAACCGCCGTCAGCCAGTCGGTCTCAAGGGGTGAGGCACTGGCAAAGCAGAACCGCTACCAGCTTTCATAAATTTTTATACGGAGTGAACCGGCGCATGCTGGCGCAAGAAGTCTCACCGGAGCCCGATCCATGAAAACCGACATCGCCGCCCTTGACCGCCCCGAGGTGTTGATGATTTTGTTCCATCCCCGCCGGGATTGCAGCGAAACAAAGCCGATTCCCAACGAAACGTCGGCAAGCGTCCCCGGCGTCACCGACCTTCTGGTGCCGGTCGACGATGGGGTAGTGGTCGGCGTCCGGCTCCACATTGGAGATCACGGCCATCCGAACATTCTCTTTTTCCACGGCAACGGTGAAATCGCGGCCGACTATGACGAGCTTGGTCCGATTTACAATCGGATCGGCATCAACTTCCTGGCAGCCGACTACCGTGGCTACGGCTGCTCAACCGGCACCCCCACAACAACCGCCATGATGCGCGATTGCCACACGCTCTTTTCCCATGCCACAGCGTGGTTGGATCGGCATGGCTTCCAGGGCCCGCTCATCGTAATGGGTCGATCTCTCGGAAGTGCATCCGCTATTGAACTTGTCCACGCCCATTCAGACAGGGTCTCAGGCTTGATCATAGAGAGCGGGTTCGCTAACGTAGCGCCTCTGCTCCGGCGCCTGGGGATCGACCCGGCGGCAGTCGGCTTCAGAGATGATGAAGAATCGACTTTTCGACACATCGAAAAAATCAGCCGCTGGCGAAAGCCGCTGCTGGTCATCCATGGCGAGTTCGACCATATCATCCCCTTCTCAGACGGCCAGGCGCTGTTCGACGCCTGCCCCTCGACCAGCAAACATCTTCTCCGCATCCCGGGCGCCGACCACAACAACCTGTTTCTGCATGGGCTCGAAGATTATTTGGCTGCAGTCGGCCGGCTGGCCTCTGCATGCTCCAGCCTCCCGCAGTCCAGTTGACCTAAAGCCGAAAGTCCTTTGTCATGTGCTTCCGTGGGGTCGATGGAGGTACGAGTGCCATGTTCTCTGACAAAAAATCGATATAGTCATCCAGGCTTCCCTCCTGGCTGAGTTTCCGCGCAGCCGCGAAGGCCGCCCTTCGCTCCGGGTTGCGAGCATCGATCAGCATTTCGCGCTTTTCATCATCACTCAAGATCACGGAGCCACTCATCTAACAATTCCTCCCTGTCAAAAACGCGGAAATACTCCCGCACAAGACCCATATCCAGGTGGTTTCGATGCAGCTTGAGCAGCTGTTGGATATCCGGCGCGTCAACTGGGTATCGATTTTGGGGATCGTTCGAAATAGCTTGGATTTTCAACCCAATCAAATCCTCGGGCAGCAGGACCCTTACGGCCAACTCACCATCCAGCACCGGCAATTTGCGCGCCCGCTGCAACATGGCCCGGCTGTATTTTCTGCGGGCCACAAGAAAGTCAACCTGACCAAAGACCTTGAGCGGCGAAACATAGGATACGATCTCCGAGCTGCTGAAAGCCTGCTTCTCGTAGCCAATTTCCGTCATAATGCGATCGACGGCCTCTACGCTCTCCTCCGGGATCACGAAGTCCACGTCCTTCGTGAACCGAAAAATGCTCATCGTGCTCAGCGCCAAGCCGCCTGAAAGAGCGGCCTCAACCCCCGCCGCGGATAGCCTCTCTATCAGGCTTTTCAGCACCACCTTGAAATTCATACTCATGATTTCTAAAGCCATTATTTTTAAAATTGAATCTTGAAAGCGTCCCTGTGGTACCGAAATTGCGTCGGTCCTGGGCGAACTGCTCCAGGCTCTCCAAGGGAAGTGCGCGGATGTCGGCGACCATGCGCATGATAAAATCGAGCCGATCGGCGATTATCTTCCGGTTTGCCTTGCCGCTCGCCATCAGACCTCCAACGGTTCTTTGGGGGATAGGATGGATCGTATTCGCTGGCGCTCAAATCGCTCCAGATCTCCCGCCCGTCGCAGGATGAGCAGTTCCAATTCATCCGCAGCGGTTTCGTCGGCGCAAAAGAGCCGTTCACCACGGATGATGTTCACCGCCATAAAGGGGTCGGCGTCGCGCAAAAGAACCAAGTCCACGCGGTTGGAGCCGAATAAATCCTCAATCTCGATGGCGAACTCTGCCTTTTCACGCGCGGAAAGCGGCGCGGGACCGTTGGAGTCCACCGCAACGTCCAAATCAGACGGATTGCCCGGGTCCAGTTTGCCGGCATACTCCGCGATGCGTCGAGCTTCCTTGTTTCTGCTGCCGAAGACGTAAAAGAGCTGAACTCGAAACCTGCGGCATAAGTTCTCGAGCCTCCGGCGGAACACATCTGATGGGTGAGGGGGTTTCATTATCGTCATTATAAGCCGACATCGAATATTAAATCAAATTGTTCAGCCGAAAGCTCGCAAATGCGGCCACGCAACAGTTTGGACCTGCCGGCACCTCGAGTTTTCCCCTTTGCAACTCATTTCTCTACCCTTGCTCTATGCACCCCCCTCTTTGCGCTTGCCCGGCATCTGTGGTGGAAATTTCATTTGGGTAGGAACTCGTTCAGCGCCGGCATCTATTCGCAAGTTCTGGTCTGTGCAAATTGCATAAAAGCATGCCCGTCCCCTAATAACAAATTGCATAAAAGCATGCCCGTCCCCTAATAATATTATGGGTCGGTGGGCTATTAAAAATCTGCGAAGAGCCGCTTTAGTTCCCCAATGGCGTCAAGTCCATTCTGGAGCACAATGTTATCCTTTGGGAGAAAAACCAGATCGACATCGCAGAACCCCTCTTTGGACAGCCGTGAGAGGATATCTATTTTTTCCGAGGCCGAGGGGGTATTTTTCGATACAACGGCAAGATCCAGATCGCTGCCAGGGCGTGCACGGCCGGCGGCCCGCGAGCCGAAAAGGTAGACAGACTGGATTTGCGGGAACTTCTCGAAAACCGCCTTTAGGCGTTCTAAATTCGGAAGGTGCATTGGTGATAGCATCCTTTTGAATTCAAGTTAGACTGCGATTGACAGCAGCAAGGAACTCTTCCGGCGTCATGATCGACAGGATGTCGGTGACATAATCGGCCTTGTTTCGTGTGATTAGGCAGTCGACCTTTGCGTTGACCGCTGAATAGCACTGCACCGCATCCTCAAAATCTTTGAAATCAGACGCGAGCGACAAATCGATCACCTTTTCATCCACGGCAGCGACACGGAATACGATGCGGACTTTTTCGAGCACCCTCAGCGCCTTATCTCTCTTGAGTTGCTTCGCCAGGATGTAGAAAAGGGTTGGATAGCTGTTCGCGCAGAGGTAGCCTTTCAAATGCTTCGCCTCGATCATGGCAAAGATCCGGGCTGCAGGCGCATAGAAGGGTTCTCGCTCAAGGAAAATGTCCAGAATAAAATTGATATCGCACAGAACGGCCTTCACTGGTATTTTTCCTCAATGTGTTTTTGGTATCCCGCAATCAGCTTTTTCGGGTCGCCTTTCGGGTTGAGCACGCCGGAAATTTCCGCAAGAACAGGTGTTGCAACTATTTTAACTGCTTTCCCTTTGCAGACGGCCTGAAAATAACCGGACACCATTTCTGACAGACTAACGCCCCGTAAACGGGCCGCCCGTTTTGCATCCCGGATAACGCTTTCGTCGATCCTTAAAGTAAGTTTCGTTGCCATGGGTCTCACCTCCTGACGTATAAAATATACATATATGTACGTCTTCTGTCAATCACATCCGCATCACATCCGCAGCGCAGAAAATTTCCTAACAACAGGAGTAGCATTTCCCAAGGTTGAGATGGCGTTGCCATCCGAAGAAGATCATAGTCATATAATTTTGACGCAGCATCAAATAGTTATCTCGCTCCATCGAATCTCCGCACTATTTTTGCTCGTGAAATCGGGCAACTGGTGTGAAAGATTCGGTGAGGCTTAACCGAATGAGCGCTTTCACTGCTGCGAGATTGCGGGTACCCGCTTACAGACCTGATTCATGCCAAATGCCGGATCTAATGCTCTGACCGCTGCCCTGGCGCGGATGCTGCGGCCCCTGGTCAGGATTCTCCTGCAGCGCGGGGTCTCCTTCAAGGCTCTCTCCGATTTGCTCAAGTGGCTTTACGCCGATGTGGCGGCCGAGGAGTTCGATATTGCCGGCCGCAAGCAGTCCATCTCGCGCGTTTCGGTCATCACCGGTTTGACGCGCATGGAGGTCGCGCGCCTGCTGGATCAACGAAAACCGCAAGACCGTGAGGCTTCGGAGAAATACAACCGCGCCGCGCGGGTCATCGCCGGGTGGCGGCGGGATACCGATTTCAGGGACAAGCGCGGGGCCCCGGCCGGACTCGAGTTCAAGGGGGATGGCCCCCACCTTCTCCGAACTGGTGCGGCGCTACAGCGGGGACATGACCCCACGCGCCATGCTCGATGAACTCCTGCGAGTCGGCGCCGTAAAGCAGTTGCGAGATGGACGGATGAAGCTTGCCGTCTGCGGCTACGTTCCCGGCGGCGGCGAGGAGGTCAGGGTCCACATTTTAGGTACCGATGTCGGTCACCTGATTTCGACCATCGGCCACAACCTGCAGGCGGACGATGCCACTGAAAAGGAGCCCTTCTTCAAGCGCAAGGTGCTCTACGACAACCTGCCGACCGAGGCGCGGGCAGCCGTGGGCGACGCCGTTACCGCCAACGGCATCTACGTTAACTCTGAAGTGAATTGGCAGTCGATCGAACTCAGTGAAAGCGACTATTGCCCGCAGCCGGCAGCGGGTATTTCAAACCAACTGTGATGACAACGTAGCGGCTGGAACAATCAGGGGAGTGGTGTGTTCGAAGCCGTCTCGATTGAGGACCAATTTACGATATGTCGTAAATTGGTCCTGCTTGTTTTACGATGAATCAACGGTATCCCGGAGGCAAATCGATATCCGCCATCGCTGCCGCTGCGGCGGAAACGACCGACTTCGGGAACATCTTCAACTCGACAGGCTGAAACCCGAGGTGCGGCAGGTGCTGGAGCACCAGTCTGCAGAGCGCAAGCGACTGGTCCCTGTCCCGCTTGCGCTTAATCGGCTCCCGATCGGCCTGGCCGCTCAACCACAGTTTGTGGAGCGCAAACGCCCGCGGGTCGGGAGTGACCATGGCGGCCGGATAGCCGTCATCCCCGATAACCTCATGTGTGAATTTGGGTGCGGAGGCCAGCCATTGCAGGTTTCGGATTTCGGCAGCCTCCATGTCGCCGTTCGGACCCATTCGGCGCTTTTCCGTAAGGTGCGGCGGCCTGGGTTCCGGCTTCAGCAGGTCCACCATGTAACCTTTCCGGTTTACCGCGCGAAAACTTCTTTGCCGGATGAGTGCAAACGTTGGGTCCGCCTGCTGCAGGATGGACAGCAGCCCCTTGCCGTCCATCTTTTGGCTCGCTTGCAGCTGCAGCCGGGCGCGCACATCCCATAAAATATCCATGTCCTGTGTGGCCATAAGACTGCTGTTGAAGAAGACGCCGGCGGCCGCCTCATAGGCGTACAATGCATTGGCCCCGATCACCTTCAGATTGCTGCCCAGCAGTTTTTGCGTGCCGAGCAGTCTCAAGATGCTCCCGACGATTCGCGGTACCCGGGCTATTCTTGCCGCTTTGCAGAAACGTGACTGCTCCTTTAAACGCTCCCGCAGCTCTCGCAGGTTTTCCTGAAGCTGCGTTTTGTTCTCGTGAAATTCCTGGTAGATCGACTCCGACTTGGGCGATCTCGGTCCAAGGCTTTTGCCGTAGCCAAGGCGATCCCGGGAGCGAAAAAGGTACTCCCTGTCCTTGACTTTTTTCCAGTGCATGCCCCCCCGGTAAGCAGAGTGTTTGGCGGAGACCTCCAGATATGCCTGGTACAGTTGAGCTGCGTCCAAAAAAATCCGGCGCTGCTCCCCTGTCATTTCATGGAAATAGCCCTTGTTTTCCATCAAAAACAAATACCTTTATTATGAAGGAAAATATTTTTTAACACAATGATATAAAACTTATTTGTCATATATTTTCCTTCATTATTTATCAAGCTTAATTTGATGGAAAACAAGCGATGGGCTCAAATCAACGGGATGCCGTGTTTGATTATTTCGTGGACCAAGGGGTCGTTGGGATCGATTGAATCGTCTCCTTGACCGATGCCATACTCTCCCGGGCGAACTCCAGAGTACATTTTTTTCTGAAGGATCGCTGCAGGTCAGGGTATTCATTAAGTACCATCACGACTGTATTAATTCAAGGAAACGATGCAGCCCTACAGGGGCTGAAAGAGGCGATCGAAGAAACCGAGATGGTGGGGAAATAGAGGATCAGGGCTGCCGCCAGCAGCAGGGTGACGATGCCGGCCAGATTTTTGGCGATGCGCTTGAACCGCCGCCGGTGTGAGGGGGCCCTTTTTTCGACCGCCGATTTCACCGGGAAGGGAAAGCTATAGTCCGGCGGCGGCGTGGCCGGGGGGGTCAAATGAAGGGCCCTGGCGCAGACGACCACGGTGTCCACGTCGATCAGCTTGGCGCCGGTTGCAAATCCCCTGAGCAGGCAGTGGTCGCAGAGGACATTAATGGTCCGCGGGTAGCCTGCGGTCAGCGTGTGGACTCGCATGACGGCGCGCGGGGTGAAGAGGCTCCGCTTCGTGCCGGCCACCGCCAGCCGGTGGCCGATGTACTGAGTGGTTTCCCGGGCATCCAGCGGCTGGATGTGACGGAAAGGCTTCGACGAGCGTTGACTTGCCGGTACCCACGTCTCCGGTCAACAGCACGAAGCCCTGGCCCTCCAGGATCCCCTCTTTCAGGGTGTCGAGCGCGGCCCGGTGCTTGGCGCCGGCCCAGAGAAAGGCGCGGACGGAGGAGAGGTTGAAGGGCTGACGTTTGAGTCCGTAATGGTCGAGGTACATGGATAAAAACGGTTCACGGTGCACGGTACAAGGTGCACGGTACAGGGTATGCGATGAAAAAAGCGGATTGTCCAAATTCATTATCATAGCAGAAAGCATGCGCAATCACCTGATTTGTAACGGAAGGCGAATCAGTGGCTAACCTTGGGCGCCCGGAAGAAAGCCTTATGCCTGTGGGAGCGGCTTCCTGCCGCAAAAATCGCGGCTGGAAGCCGCTCCCACAAAATGGCAGCCACCAAATCGTGCCTGATGAAGCCATGCGCTGAAAGAGAAACTTGCTGAGTCCAAAGAGCCATGCCGTGTAAAACTCCGGTGCGTTGAGTGGACACCGGATCCCACAGGTCCGCAGTATTTAGAAAATTTTTGATTTAGACTCGGCCCAAAATCTGGTAAAATATGGAAGTTGATTCAGTTGGAATCGGGTCGGAAAGGAATATATGCGACTGCGTTTTCTTTCTATTATTTGGATCGTGGCTCTGCTGGCTTTTCTGCTGCCCTCGGTTGCCTCGGCCGACGGCACCTATCAGGTCGATCAGGATGCCGGCGGGATGTACTTTCAGACCGACCGCGACGGCGGCTGGACCATCCCGAAGGACAACCAGAGATATTTCAGGATCGGGGAGAAAGGCACCTACACGCGCGGCACGGATAGCGGGGGAACCTACATAAAGATCGGGGAGAAGCGGAAATTCTACATCGATGTGGACGCTGCTAAGAGATCGGTCGGAGGCGCCACGGATTCCGGCCGGAGGCAGCCGCCGCTTTCCTCCGGCAAGGAGACCCCGGTGGCCATCAAGGGCAACCGCGTGCTGGTGCCGGCCACACTCGGCCACGGCGGACGGGAAGCTCAGGTGACGCTGGTGCTCGACACCGGCGCCTCGATCACCACTCTCAACCGCGATGCGGTCAAGAAATTTCAGTTCGGTAAGACCCGCAGGGGCAAGCTGATCGTGGCCGACGGCAACGCGATCGATGCTGACCTTGTAGAGCTCAGCTACATCAAAGTCGGCCCGCACCGGTTGGCCAACCTGCGCGCCGGGATTATAGACCACAAGGGGTTCTCGGCCGACTACCAGGGGCTGCTCGGCATAAACTTCCTGAGGGGCATGGATTACAAGATCGACTTTCAGCGCCAGGTCATCATCTGGCGTTGAGGTCTTTGACTTTTACTGTCCACCGGTATTTCCTGAAATCCAGATAAGATATTTCCCAAAACTATGAATACTTCTTCAAAGAGTTGGCCATCGTTTTTGCCGGGCAGGCTACTATGAAGACCTGCAGGTGAGCCCGAACGCCGACCAGGAGACCATTGAGCGCATCTATCGGATGCTGGCGAAGCGCTACCACCCCGACAACGGCGCCAGCGGGTGTGTGGACAAGTTCGACGCTGTGACCAAGGCCCTTCACGTGATCTCAGACCCCCGGAAACGGGCGGCCTACGATGCCCGCTACGACCAGATCCAGGCCGGGAAATGGAAAGCGAACGCCGCCGTCTCCCCCACCAACGGGAGCAAGGAAGATTATGGAATTCGAAAGGCGGTTCTGTCGGTGCTCTACATCGAGCGCCGGAACAACCCGGCCGAGGCCTCCGTGGGGCTCTGGCGCCTTGAGAAGTTGCTGGGCTGGCCGGAGAAGACCATCGAATTCCACACCTGGTACCTGAAAGAGAAGGGGTGGATTGTACGCACCGACACCGGCGGGTACGCGATCACCGCCACCGGCGTGGACGTACTCGAGGAGATCGGGCTGACCACCGGTGATGAATTTTTACTGCCGGAGAAAAGCACCGATCCTGAGGCACAAAAAGATGAGCACTCTGAGGGAAAATCGCCCCTCCGCGTAATCGAATCCCGCAGGCATTCCGAGGCATCGACAGCCGGGTAGATAACCAGGTATTAATCGTCGCATAATAGTCTTTACAATGTCATTCCGGCGGAAGCCGGAATCCAGTGGCCTGCTGGATGCCGGATCAAGTCCGGCATGACGATACTATTTCGAGACAGTTAATAATTGTCTCGGAATTTTCAGGACAATCTTTGGAAATCCCTGCTGACCTCCCTTTGCCAAAGGGAGGGATCACCCCTCTTTTAAATTTTCTCGCCACCCTGTTGCTTTGTCAGGCCAGCTCCGGCGGGGGGGCGATGTTCAGCTCCCCGATCTTCTGCAGCAGGGTCTTGTAGCTCACTTTAAGAATGCGGGAGGCCTTGCTACGGTTCCAACCGGTCTTGACCAGGACGTGGTTGATCACCTCCCGCTCGACCTGGTCCAACGCTTTTTTACGGATTTTCTTGAGGGCCAGCTGGGAGAGGTCCAGCTTCTCACCGCCGGCGGCCAGGGCGCCGATGAAACTGACGGGGCGGTGGTTGCACTGATGGGTTTTTCCGGTGCCATGGCCCCGAACAATGCCCGTGAGCATCCCGTCGATCGTCTCCTCGGCTTCGCCCAAAACGATCATCCGCTGCAGGACATTCTGGAGCTCGCGCACGTTGCCCGGCCATGAGTAGGCGGCAAGCTTGGCAATGACCGTCCGGCTCAGGGTGACTGCCTGCTTGCGGCGCAGCTCTTCCGCATACTTTTGGGTGTAGTGCTCGATCAGCACCGGTATGTCTTCGGGCCGGTTGCGCAGCGGTTCCAGTAAAATGACGATGGCGCTCAACCGGTAGTAGAGGTCGTCCCTGAAGCTGCCTCGTTCGACCGCAAGCGTCAAATCGTGGTTGGTCGCGGCCACTACCCAGACATCGGTCTGCATCGGTTTCTCGGAGCCCAGGGGCGTGAAGTCGCCCCCCTGGAGCACATGCAGCAGCTTGGACTGCAGCGGCAGCGACATGTCGCCGATCTCATCCAAGAAGAGCATCCCGCCGCCGGCCTGCTCGAATTTGCCACGCCGGTTCTGGTTGGCGCCGGTGAAGGCGCCCCGCTCGTAGCCGAACATCTCGCTTTCGAGCAGGGTGTCCGGAAGCGCGGCGCAGTTGACCTTGACGAAGGGTTTCCCAAAACGGTCGGAGCGCTGGTATAGAGTTGAAACCACCAGCTCCTTGCCGGTCCCGGTTTCCCCGCAAACGAGCACGTTCAGGCCGGTCTCGGCCACCCGTTCGATCAGGTCCCGTATCCTGCGGATGTTCGGGCTGACGCCGATCAGATGGACTTGCTCATGCATTGCATAGTTCCGCTAAGTGGTCAGAAGCCAATCCTTTGTCCTGGCGAAATACATGCTCGCGGCCCGCGTCAGGCTGGCCGGGGTGACCTCTGCCGGCGTGCCCTCGAAGGCACTGATGGGCAGCAAAATGTCGGTCACATCCGCCGGGTAGCAGGCCCGCAGCTCCCCCACGCCGGCCTCGAGGCAGAGATTCCGGAAGGAGAGCTTGAGGGCGCGGCTCAACCCGCGCAGGGAGCTGGTGCCCTTATTGTAGAGGAAGCGCAGCATCAGGTCTTCCGCGATCGATTGGGGAATGTCGAGATCCTCGGGCTTGACCGGCGGCTTGGGGCGAAAGGCCAGTCTGGGCTCTTCGGGATTGGTGCCCTGTTTTTCGACTGCAGCATTAAATGACACGTCGGACCTCCCTGGGTAATGACGATAACGGATCAGGAATCGAATAGAGAAGATCATGCCGCTTGCCGCGGCGTTACTTAATCCTCAAAGAAGTTGCGCAGCAAAAAGCATGCAAAAATTGAGACGAAAATTAGAAAGAAAATATTTATTATCTATTTCAATTAGTTAAAACTTATTGGGGCAAAAGGGGCAAAATCCGAGGCAGGCGATGTGAAGTTGGTGGCCGGGATTTGAGTAATCCGTTTCACAAGGCAGAAAACCGGATGACTTCGGCGCCATCCGGTTTTCCATGACAAATCGACAAAACGGGGTACAACGAATCCCGAAATCAGGCCCCCAGGAGGTTTAATGCCACATTGGCGAAGATCTCGATGCCGGTCAGAAGGTTCTTCTCATTCACGTTGAATTTAGGATTGTGGACGCCCGCACAGCCCTCGAACCCCACACCCAGAAAAAAGAAACAGCCTTCAGATTGCTCCAGGAAAAAGGCCATATCTTCCCCGCCCATGGTGGGCTCGGGCTCGACGACATTCTTGGGCCCAACCACTTCGCGGGCGCACTCGCTCACAATGCCGGTCATGAACTCGTTGTTGACCAGCGGAGGATAGCCCTGGCTGTATTTCAGACTGTAGTCGGCCCCCATGGATTGGCAGACGCCGCGAACAACCCGTTCAATCCGCTCCGGCCACGAAAGCCACACCTCGCGGTCAAACGTTCTCGTCGTACCGCAGAACTCGGCCTCCCCGGGGATCACATTGAACGCCGTGCCCGCGTGGAAACTCCCAACAGTGACGACCGCCGGGTTCAAGGGTTTCATGTGCCGGCTGACAACCCGCTGGAGGGCGCTCACGACTTGGGTCCCGACTTCGAGGGCGTCGACGCAAAGGTGGGGCATGGCGCCGTGCCCCCCCTTGCCGATGATTTTGATGTCGAACCGGTCCATGGCCGCCATGAGCGGCCCGGCCTTCACGCCGACCGTCCCTTCGGGCAAATCCGGCCAGACGTGGCACCCGATGGAATAATCCACCTTGGGGTTTTCCATCACGCCGGCTTCGATCATCGGTTTGGCCCCACCGGGCCCCTCTTCGGCCGGCTGGAACACAAACTTGATGTTTCCCTTGAACCGCTCTTTGATCTTGTTGAGAACGGTGGCGGTGCCCAACACCATCGCCATATGACAATCGTGGCCGCATGCGTGCATGCGTCCCTCATGCTCCGATGCAAACGGAAGACCCGTGTCTTCCTTGACATACAGTGCATCGATGTCCGACCGGATCAAAAGGGTTTTGCCGGCAGCACCGCTCTTCAGCAGGCCGACCACTCCGGTCTGCGCAATGCCGGTTTGAACCTCGAGTCCCTCTTTTTTTAGATAGTCTGCGACGTAGGCCGCGGTCTTGGTTTCGGTGTAGGCCGGCTCGGGTATGCGGTGAAGCTCCCTGCGGGTTCTGACAACGAGATCCTTTTGATCTGCGACCATTTGTTTCAGGTCATCCATACCATCCTCCGCAGGCCGTCTTCTTGAAAAACGACGAATGGGCGCCCGGCATCGTGAAAGAGGCCCATCATGCCGGGCACCCGCTCCGGGTTTATTCAGTGAATCGATGGACGTGCTCTTTATTCATGGGTTTCGTAAGAAGGGAAACCACAATCAAAACCACAAAATTGAGTACCAAGCCCTGGATGCCGGCGTGGATACCGCCGAGCTCGGGTATAAATTTCAAGACGATGCCGTAGTTATACAGAACACCAACAAGGAGCCCGCAAATAGCCCCGGCTTTGGTGGCTCTGGGCCAAAAGAAGGTGGCGACGACCAGCGGCAGAAACTGGACGATGGAACCGTAGGCTCCCAGCAAAAGCGCCACCAGGGTTTGCCCGCCGAGCACGGCGATGAGATAGGAGATCCCGCCGAATAGCAGCACGAAGAACCGGGTCAGGTTGGCCACCTGTTGGTCGCTATGCTTTTCTTTACGCAGCGGTTCGATAATATCCGTGGAAAAGACAGACGCCGCCCCGTGCGTGACGGTGTCCTGGGTTGACATCGCGGCGGCCAAGGCCGCGGCCAGGACAAGCCCGATAACAGCCGGCGGAAACTGCATCTGCTGAAACATCCAGGGAAGAATTTTGTCCGGCGGCCCCAACTTGTCGGGGGTGATTTGCATGATCCCCGCAAAGCCGATGAAAAGCACCGGCACCATAAAGATCGCAAAGGTCGGATACAAAAGGATCGTCTGCTTCAGCACCTTTTCGCTCTTGGCGGTATAGGACTTCATGAACAAATGCGGCCACATGGCAAACCCGAGAACCGAAACCAGGACCGCTGAAAAATAGGCGGCATAGCTCATTTTTGCCCCCGGTCCCACCAAGAGGTGGGTCGGGCTGGCCGCCGCGATTTTTTCGAACATGGCCGTGGGCCCGCCATACAGCGAGTATGCGAAATAGAGCCCCAGCGCCCATGCGGTGACCACCATGAAAGCGCCTTGGAAAACGTTCGTCCAGGCCACGGCGCGAACCCCGCCGATGAACACGTAGATCAAGACAACCAGGTAGGCAATGAGCGCGCCGGCCCAAAACGGAATCCTGCCTTCCGAGGCGACCTCGAAAACATAGGCGCTGCCTTTCATCTGCAGGGTGACATACTGAATGAAGGCGAGCAGGGCGACGACAGAGCAGATGACTGAAAGTGCGTTTGATTGAAACCGGTCGGATAGCAGCTGGAACATCGTCACGTAGTTGTATTTCCTGCCGAGCCTAAGGGCTCTCGGGCCCCATATCCACCAGGGCACCAACCCCAAGGCACAGTAGCCGAGAATGTAAAAGGATGCCGCACCTTTGGAGTAGGCCCATCCAGGGCCGCCCAGATAGGCAAAGGCACTGAAAATGGCTCCGCCCATCAGGAAGTACATGACGATGAACCCTAAGCTCCGGCTGGCGGCGATGTATTCAACGACGGAGCTCTTCCGGCCCCGGCCGGCCATGCTTCCGATCACAAGAACGATGATCAAATAGATAACGATAACGGTGAGAGATATCATCCAGCCCATCTGAGCACCTCCTCATCCACTCGCGTTGTTTCCGGGTTGATGCTGTCCAAGAGAGTAAGTTGATCTCATCCGCCCTCAATCCTTGTATTCTTTGGATTCGAGCAGATACAAAACAAGAAGGGCTAAAAACTCTAAAAAGACGAACAGCACAACAAAAAACATGCCGAACGGCATCCCCATTAAAATGGGCTGGACGGAATTGGCGAAAAACCAGTAACAGCACTGAATCAGAATTATCAACGAGAGGATGATAAAGAAGATGATGTTGCGGGTTTTCACACCCTGAGGAAGGTCGGACCTGAACACTTTTATCCCGTAATCCGTGTCGCTCATTTTCTCTCTCCTTGCAAGCTATGCGTGCATGAGTAACGATTGAATCCGGGTTCCCGAAAACTCACCCATTGCAATTTCGATCGATTGACGGTTTTTCTGTTGTTCACCTCCGCTGTTGAAGTGGTGCAGGCCACGCAGGCAGCGCCGTGTCCAAGATGGGAATCGGCACCTCGGCGTGATCCGAAAAACAAGCTGATTCACAGAGGGTCCGCCACGTCGGCGTGACTAAATTCTCTCGATGGCAAAAAATACTGATGCTGAAAAATTCTAACGCAACGCTTGAGCCGGGCGAAACCCCGGAGATCCGTCAAAACGCGGTGCCGTGACGCCAGCCGGCCCTGTTCAATCGTAGCTTGCACGGGTGGCTTCATTGCTCAGAGTCGGTGCAATGCGCGGCTTCCAAGCAGGGTCCTCCCATGTCCCCAGCGAGCTGTGCAGATCAAGATACTTTTTGGGGATCGGGTGGGTCCCCACAACGACCTTGACCCCATAGCGTTTTTCAAGAAACGCTTTGAACGTATCAATATAAGGACAGGGCGGGTAGCCAACCACCATGCCGGTGGCTAAATGAATAACGTCAACGCCATTCTTCACCATCTCCTCGCCCGTATATTCGATGTTGCCGCCGGGACACCCATCGCAGGTGGTAAAACCGACCAACTCGAGTTCGGTATCCGTATAAATGCTGAACGCCCCCTCCTTGTTCCGCATCGATCGCAAACATTTTCCCCCCGCGCAGCAGTGGTAGCGATCGCAGATGATTATTCCAATCCTTGTCTTGGAATTCATGTTAACTCCTTTCGGCTCTTGATTGGCCCGCGCCGGAAATCCGTATAAAGATGGCAGGAACACAAAAAATACAATTTCGAGCAGTCTACTTTTTCCAAATGGTTTATGTCAACACTATTCACCGGCCGTCGAGGCCCGCATACCGGGAACTGCAGGTCAAATGCCCGGCACACTAATGGTCTCGTAATTATCAAGACCCTCTCCGAAAATCCCTCCTACCACACCTTTCCAAAGGCGGGATCCACCCTCTTTTGCAAAGAGAAGCAGTGGAGGTTTTACAAAACGTGTCAATTCAAATTCGAAACCGTTAGCAAGTAGGTGGGGACGTCACCAATTGGGGGGCAAGAAAGATAAGGTGGGAAATTTACTTGCCGCTGATAAAATCAGGGGCCCAGATTGATCATCTGAGCCCCTGATTTTATGGTGGCGGGAGCGACGAGACTCGAACTCGCGACCTCCGACGTGACAGGCCGGCGCTCTAACCAAGCTGAGCTACGCCCCCGCGAATCAATTTTAACCAGATTTCGTGCTTCCTCTCCCCTTCCGCCCGTTGAACATGGTAGGCGGAACAGGGATCGAACCTGTGACCTTCGGCTTGTAAGGCCGACGCTCTCCCGGCTGAGCTATCCGCCCGCAGCAACATCGCTGTAAAGTGGTTTTGCTACCAGCTTGCCGCTTTTCTGTCAAGCTGAATTTCGGCCGGTTGCGCCGCGACCGCACCCGCATCCCGGCGCACCGGGCGAATAAGTGCCCATCCAGAAATGGTGGATTTCGGTTCTGGCCAAGGCCGCAGAGATGTCGCAACCGCAGGCGTAGTCCGTCTACGCCGAGGATTGCGAAGCGCGAGAACACCGGCCTGGGCCGAAAGAGGCCGTTTATGGAAGGGCACTAATTCATGGCCCGATCCTGCCGGGGCTCGGCCGGAGCCGGCACCGCCAGCGGCATGTCCAGCTTCTTGAACAAAGCCTCCCCCTCGGCCAGGATGAGCGCATGCGAGAGCACCTCGTCCATGTGCTCGACGAAGGTGATCTCCATCTGGCTCGTGATGCTCTTGGGCACGTCCTTGAGGTCCTTCTCGTTCTCCTTGGGGACAATGACCTTTTTGACCCCACCCCGATGCGCGGCGATGAGCTTCTCTTTAAGGCCGCCGATGGGCAGCACCCGGCCGCGCAGGGTGATCTCACCGGTCATGGCCAGGTCGCGCCGGACCGGGTGCCGGGTCAGCGCCGACACCAGCGAGGTGCACATGGAGATCCCCGCCGAAGGCCCATCCTTGGGGATCGCACCCTCCGGGATGTGGATGTGGATGTCGTATTTGCGGTGGAACTTGTCGTCGATCAGCAGGTACTCGGCCCTGGAGCGCACGTAGCTCAGCGCCGCGCGGGCCGACTCCTGCATGACGTCGCCGAGCTTGCCGGTAACGGTGAGCTGTCCCTTGCCGGGCATGAGCAGGGTCTCGATGAAGAGCAGCTCGCCCCCCACCGGTGTCCAGGCCAGCCCGGTCACCATGCCCACCTGGTCCTCCTGCTCCACCTGCTCCTGCCGGAAGCGGTAGGGGCCAAGGTACTTGGCGATAGACCTCTCGTTGACGATGAACTCGCTCTTCTCCTTGTCCTTCACGGCCTCGCGCGCCAGCTTGCGGCAGATAGAGGCAATCTCGCGCTCCAGGTTGCGCACCCCGGCTTCACGCGTGTAGCGGCGGATCACCGCCAGGATCGCGTTGCGCGAGAAGCTGACCTGCTTGCCCTGCAGGCCGTTGGCCTTGAGCTGTTTGGGCACCAGGAACTGCTCGGCGATGTGGGTCTTCTCCACCTCGGTGTAGCCCGGCAGCCGGATGATCTCCATGCGGTCCTGCAGCGGCAGCGGGATGTCGGGCAGCGTGTTGGCCGTGGTGATGAACATGACGTCGGACAGATCGTAGTCCAGGTCCAGGTAGTGGTCGTTGAAGGCGAAGTTCTGCTCCGGGTCCAGGACCTCCAAAAGCGCCGCCGAGGGGTCGCCCCGGAAGTCCATGCTCATCTTGTCGACCTCGTCCAGGCAGAACACCGGGTTGTTGACCCCGGCCTTTTTCAGCGACTGGATGATCTTGCCGGGCAGGGCGCCGATGTAGGTCCGGCGGTGGCCGCGGATCTCCGCCTCGTCCCGCACGCCGCCCAGGGAAAGCCGCACGTACTTGCGGCCGGTCGCGCGCGCGATGGACTTGGCCAGCGAGGTCTTGCCGACGCCGGGCGGCCCGACGAAGCACAGGATGGGCCCGCGCATTTTTTCCACCAGCACCTGCACGGCCAGATACTCGAGAATGCGCTCCTTGGGCTTTTCCAACCCGTAGTGGTCCTCCTCCAGAATCGTCTCGGCCTGCGCCAGGTCGTTGGCGACCTCGGAGTTCTCCAGCCAGGGCAGGCTCAGGATCCAGTCGACGTAGTTGCGCACCACGGTGGCCTCGGCCGACATGGGCGTCATCATCTTGAGCTTTTTCAGCTCGTGCTCGACGCGCTCAATGGCCTCCTTGGGCATTTTCTTGTTCTTGAGCTTCTCCTCGATGTCCCGGATCTCGTCGCTCAGGTCGTCCTCGGCCCCCATCTCCTTCTTGATCGCGCGCATCTGCTCGTTGAGGTAGTACTGTTTCTGAGTCTTCTCCATCTGGTCCTTGATGCGGCTCTTGATGCGCTGGTCCATGCGGAAGACTTCGATTTCCATCTTGATCAGGCTGAGCAAGAGCGAGAGCCGCTCGGCCAGGTCGATGGTGTCGAGCAGGCGCTGCTTGTCGTCCAGCTTGAAGGAAAAGTGCGAGGCCACGGTGTCGGCCAGCTGTGAGGCATCGGTGACGGAGGTGACGCTGGAGATGAGCTCCTTGGAGATGCTGCGGTTGAGGCCGGCATACTCCTCGAAGGATTCGGTGACGGAGCGCATGAGCGCAGTCGCCTCCGCGGCGGAGAGCTCGGTTTCCACCACCCGCTCCAGCTCGACCCGGAAGAACTCCTTCTCGGTGATGAACCGCACGACCCGCGCCCGGTGGCGGCCCTCCACCAGCGCCTTGACGGTGCCGTCGGGCAGGCGCAGCAACTGCAACACCTTGCCGACGGTGCCCATCTCGCTGATGTCCTCCGCGCCGGGGTTGTCGATGTTGGCCCGGCGCTGGGTGGCCAGAAAGACGGTCTTGTCCCCGTTCATGGCCTCGGTCAGGGCATTGACGGAACGGGTCCGGCCCACGAAGAGCGGGGCGACCATGTGCGGGAAGACGACGATGTCGCGCAGCGGCAGCAGGGGCAGCACCAGGCGGTTCGGATGCGGCTCCCCTTCTTTGAAAAACTTTGGGATGTTGACCATGGCTCACACCTATAAATAGGCCCCACGCCGAAGGCTCAAGGCCGGATGAGGATGATTGAATTCGCAAGCCTGAGCAAATCGGGCGCCGCCCGATTTGCTTAGGCTTGTTTCTTGGTTTGTTCGAACAGCAGGATCGGTTGTTCCTTGTTCAGCACGACATCGTCGCTGACGACACACTCCTTGACGTTCTCCAGCGAGGGCAGGTCGTACATGATGTCGAGCATGCAGGTCTCCATAATGGCCCGCAGGCCGCGGGCGCCGGACTTGCGCGTGATGGCCCCCTTCGCCACGGCCGACAGGGCGCTGTCCGTGAAGCGCAGGTTCACCCCTTCCAGCTCGAAGAGCTTCTGGTACTGCTTGATCAGGGCGTTCTTGGGCTCTTTGAGAATCCGGATCAGGCTCTCCTCGTTCAGCTCGTGCAGGGTGGCGATTACCGGCAACCGGCCCAGGAACTCGGGAATCAGGCCGTATTTGATCAGGTCCTCCGGTTGCACCAGCTTGAGCGTTTCGCTCATGGAGCGCTCGCTCTCCCCCATGATCTTGGCCCCGAAGCCCATGATTTTGGGCCCCAGCCGGCGCTGGATGATCTTCTCCAGGCCCGTGAAGGTGCCGCCGCAGACGAACAGGATGTTGGTGGTGTCGACCTTGATGAAATCCTGCTGCGGGTGCTTGCGCCCGCCTTTGGGCGGCACGCTGGCCAGCGTGCCCTCCAAAATTTTGAGCAGGGCCTGCTGCACGCCCTCGCCCGAGACGTCCCGGGTGATGGAGGGGTTGTCGGACTTGCCGGCGATCTTGTCGATCTCGTCGATGTAAACGATGCCCCGCTTGGCCTTCTCAACGTCGTAATCGGCGTTTTGCAGCAGGGAGAGGATGATGTTCTCCACGTCCTCGCCGACATACCCGGCCTCGGTCAGGCTGGTGGCGTCGGCGATCGTGAAGGGCACGTTGAGGAAGCGCGCCAGAGTCTGGGCCAGGAGCGTCTTGCCGCAGCCGGTGGGCCCGATCAGCAGGATGTTGCTCTTCTGGATCTCGACATCCCCGGCATTGAAGGCGGACTCCAGCCGCTTGTAGTGGTTGTAAACCGCCACCGAGAGGATCTTCTTGGCCGGCTCCTGTTCGATGACGTAGCCGTCCAGGCGCTCCTTGATCTCCTTGGGGGTGAGGATGTGCGTGGAGTCCTTGGCGTCCTTTTCGGTCTCCTCATCGATGATCTCGCTGCACAGCTGGATGCACTCATCGCAGATGTACACCGCCGGTCCGGCGATCAGCTTGCGGACTTCGGACTGGTTCTTCCCACAGAAAGAGCAGAAAAGGTTGTCGTTGTCGTCCTTTTTCTTGGCCATGGTTATTTCTCCGATTTTTCCATGCGATCCAGGTCTTCACGGTTGGCGATGACGTGGTCGATGATGCCGTAGGTCTTCGCCTCCTCGGCGCTCATGAAGTAATCCCGGTCCGTGTCCCGCTGGATCTGGTCCATGGTTTTGCCGGTGTGCTTGACCAGGATCTGGTTCAAGGAGGCTTTCATGCGCAGCATCTCCTTGGCCTGGATCTCGACGTCCGAGGCCTGGCCCTGGAACCCGCCCATGGGCTGATGGATCAGGATGCGGGCGTTCGGCAGCGAGTAGCGCTTGCCCGCGGACCCGGCCGTCAACAGCAGGGCCCCCATGCTGGCCGCCTGGCCGATGCAGACCGTGGCGATGTCCGGCTTGATGTACTGCATGGTGTCGTAAACGGCCAAGCCCGCCGTCACCAGCCCACCCGGGGAGTTGATGTAAAAGTTGATGTCCTTGTCCGGGTCCTCGGACTCCAAAAAGAGAAGCTGCGCGATCAAAAGGTTGGCGACCTCGTCGTTCATGGCGGAGCCAAGAAAAATGATCCGGTCTTTGAGCAGCCGCGAATAAATGTCGTAGGCGCGCTCGCCGCGGCTGCTCTGTTCGATGACCATGGGAATCAGTGGCACTCTTTGTCTCCTTTGCGGATTTTTTTGTCAGGGTTAAGCAGCCGCCGGCTCGACGTCCTCGATCGTGCTGCTGTCGAGCACCAGCTTCAAGGCCTTTTTTTCAAGCAGCGCATGTTTGTAATAGTCGAGCTTGTCGTCATTTTCCCGGTAGTAGCGCCGGATCTCCTCGACGGGCTGTTTGAAGTTCGACGCCATTGCCTGGAAGGCCTCCTCGAGCTCGGCATCGCTGACGGCGAGCTTTTCCTGGAAGATAAGGTGCCCCAGAATCAGGTGCCGACGAACCTGGTTGACGGCGGTCTCGCGGTATTTTTCGGCAATGGTCTCGCGGCTCAGCCCGGCATCCTCGAGGGTGGTGTTGCGGTACGAAAACGAGCGTTCCGCCTCCTCGACAATGCCGTCGAGCTCCATCTCCACCAGGGTGTCGGGCACTTCGAACTGCGAGCGCTCCAGCAGGGCTTTGAAGACCTGTTCATTGAGCTCCTGCTCGGCCCGCTTTTCGTAGCCTTGGGTGAGGTTTGCGCGGATCTCTCGCTTGAGGTCCTCCAGGGTTTCGAAGCGTCCGGAACGCTTGGCCAACGCATCGTCGATCTCAGGCAGGATCTCCTCCCGGATCTCCTTCAGGACCACCCGGAAATCGAGGCTCTGGCCGGCCAAGGTCTTGTTGGCATAGTCCGCCGGGAAGCTCAGCGGGAACTCCTTGCTGTCGCCGGGGCTCATGCCGACGCACTGACGGCCGAATTCCGGAAGCACGGCACCGGACCCGACGTGAAGGGTGAAGTTTTCGGTTTTGGGGGTCTCCGCATACGCCTTGCCCCCCTTGAAGCCCTCGAAGTCGATCAGGACGTGGTCCCCGTCGCAAACCGGGCGGGTCTCGGGGATCGGCCGCAGCGTGGCCAGATTTTTCTGCAGCTGCCGCAACTGGGCGCCGACTTCCTCCTCGCTCACCTCATAGCGGGACCGCTTGAGCGCAAGGCCCTTGAAATCGACATCGGCGATGTGCGGGCTGACCTCCACCGTGGCGGCATAGCCATACGCGTTGGGGCCGCTCAGCTCCGGGGGGTCGAACTTGGGCTGACCCACCACCCGCAAGTCCTTCTGCTTGATGGCGTCGATGAAGGAGGTTTGGATCAGGCGGGAGGAGACATCCGCCAGCACATCCTTTTTGAACATTCTTTCCAGAACCGAACGCGGGGTCTTGCCGGGCCGAAAGCCTTTGATCTTGGCTGTTTTCTTTAACTGGTCGTAGGCGTTCTCAATTTCCCGGGCGACCTCTTCCTGCGGGATCTCGATCCGGAGGGTTTTCTTGACGCTGCTGATGTCTTCTACCGTAACCTGCATGATGAGTGAGTGACCCTTTCTTTCGTGCGGGGCATGCGTGGTGCCGTGCCGCAAGGTGGAGTTCCTTTTGGTGCGAGAGGGGAGACTTGAACTCCCATTCTGTTGCCAGAGCTGGATCCTAAATCCAGTGCGTCTACCAGTTCCGCCACTCTCGCGGGCGCACGGAACGCTAACGCCCCAAAAACAAACAAAACCCTGCTGGCGGTCCCGATCGACCCTAACCGCAGGATAAAATTCTACAAAAATAGATTTACGATAATACGGGAACAGTATAGAGATAAAACCTAACGATGTCAACCGAAGCAGCCAAATGATAACCTGCCAGGCCCATCGGCCGACGGGCCCTACTTGCCTTGGCGGGGCATGCATGCTACGTTGTGCACATCCAGAAACGGCCTCTTTCGGCCCAGTCCGGCGTTATCGCTCTTCGCAATCCTCGGCGTTGGTTGACGACGCCTCCGGTTACGAAATTGCTGCGGCTCCGGCCTGTTTCTAAATAAACACCGGAAAAACGTTTGAATCGGGGCGTGGCGCAGCCTGGTAGCGCACCTGCTTTGGGAGCAGGGGGCCGTCAGTTCAAATCTGACCGCCCCGACCAAATTTATATAATATCAAAAAGTTGCCCTCCTTTTGCGCTTTCTGTTCCAGCATGAGCCACTCTACCGACATCTCTGCCCTCCTGTACCAGTTCCAGGCGGTCGGCGCCGCCCTGATGCGGACCAACCTCAACAACACCCACAGCGGCAACATGTCCCTGCGCGACCCGGGCGACCCGGAGCGCTTTTTCATCACCGCCTCCGGCGCCATGTGCGGAGCGCTCGACCCCGAGGAGATCGTCCCAGTCAGATTCTCGGACATGGGCTGGAGCGGGAACCGTCGGCCCTCCTCCGAAACAAACACCCACCGCGCTGTGCTAGGCCTGCCCGGCGTGCAGGCCTGCGTCCACTGCCATGCGCCTGCCGCCACGCTGATCAGCCTGGAGCCGCCGGTGTTTCTGATCGCACCCGGCGGCAAGCGAGCCCCCGAGGCCGGTCCTGTCTTTCAACCCGTGGATCTCTTCGGGGCGGGTCTGCTGGGTGCGGTGAATGTGGGGACCTACACCCAGGCGGTGGGATCGCGCGAAATGGAGGAGGACATCCCCCGCCGTCTCCGCGAAAGCCCTCTGACCATCGTGATGGGCCACGGCCCGTTTGCACGGGGCGCCGGCCTGGCGGAGTGCCTGCACTACCTAAGCCTCCTTGAAAACAGCGCCCGCATGGCGCAGGCACTCCGGCGCCGGGGAATCGACCTGGCCGGAATCCAGCGGCTGATACTGGAAAACGGCTTCAAGGCGTTCTTTCCCGGGCGACCGCGGGTGCCGGACTTCGGTGCACCACACCGGCCTCACCACCCGCCTCCCCCGCGGGTGGACTCCTTCGCCTATTGGCTGGGCTACATCTTCGACCTGAAGTTGGGGGCCTTCGCCACCGGATCGATGAGCCGCAGGGAGGGCCCCGATGAAATGCTCTTTTGCCCGATGGCGGCCGCCCCGCTCGGCATCGAGGCGCCCCTCTACCGGCTGCCGCTCGGCGACAGCGAGCCCCAGGCCG
>JBGSTS010000158.1:0-2073 GCA_041736435.1 Desulfobacterales bacterium
TGTGCCTTTCGTGCCGCCCACGGCTCCGAGCGCGGCTGGTTCAAGCGGTTGGTGGACTCCGAGGGCTGGGTGCTGAACCTCTCCGGGCTCTTGCGCTGGGAGCGCTGGGTCACGCCGCTGGCCATGCCGCGGCGTTTCGACACCCGCTTTTTCATCGCCGCCTTGCCGCCCGGCCAGCACTGCCAACCCGATTTGCGTGAAACAACGGAAGGAGTCTGGCTGACCCCGCCAGAGGCGCTCGCCGCCAACCTTGCGGGCTCCGTACCGCTTACCCCGCCGGGTCTGGTGACCCTGCAGGAACTGGCGCCATACGCCACGCTGGCGGCGCTTCAAGCCGCTGCCGCTGCCCGCGCATGGAGCGCCGGGGTCATGCCCCGGCTGATGCCGATCCCCGGATCTCCCCGGGCCGTCATCCTCATGCCCTGGGACCCGCAGTACGGGCTGGCGGAGTCCGAGATCGTCTCCGGGGCTGCGGAACCCCGCGTGCTGGAAGCCGGGGCGCCGTTTTCGCGGGTGTGGAACGACGGCTCGGGCCTGTGGCGGCCGATCAGGTCGAGGTCGAAACAACACCCTATCAGAGGATAACGACGTTGACGGCGTGCTCGTGCACGCCGTTGGTGCCGTAGCCTAAAACGTTCCACTCGGAGCGCAGCGGCTGCAAGCGCCCTTGCGTGTCGACGGCGCGGGCCATCATAGTGTAGCTGCCGGGTTTGCGCACCGTCCACAGAAACTGCCACTGCCGCCAGGCAAAGGGTTCATGCGGGCCGATGAATTCGGCCGGCTCCCAGCTCGCGCCTCCGTCCAGCGAGAGATCCACCCGGTCGACATCGGACTCGCCGCCGTAGGCGGCGCCCAGCACGACGACGCGGCCGGCGGGCAGGGTTGCGCCGGGGCGCGGCTGCGTGATGATGGACTTCAGCTTGAGGCCCGTGACGACCTCGCCTGCCGTTGAATCCTGCCCTTTTTGGAAGACGCGGTAGACCTTGTCCATGAAGAAGCCCTCATAGGGGCGGTCCAGCACGATAATGCGGCTCAGCCATTTGACGCAATTGGCGCCGGTCCAGCCCAGGGCCAGCGCCCGCAGGGGGTAGCCGTGCTTGAGCGGCAGCGGCTCGCCGTTCATTTCATAGGCGAGCAGGGTGGAGGCTAGCGCCTTCTCGATCGGGATGCTGCGCACGAACTTCACGCCGGCGGAACCCAGGGGCGCATCGAACCCTTCGAAGGCCACGTGCCGGGCCTCCGGCGCGAGACCGGCGGCGTTCAAGACCTCCCGCAGCCAGACTCCGCCCCAGACGGCGTTGCCCACTCCGCCGATGGTCCAGGGGTTGCCCGCGGCTTTCTCGGCCAAGAGCGAGCGGCCGTTGCCGGAGCACTCCAGGGTGTCGGCCGCGCTGGCCTTGGGCATGCGCCGGATGGCTTCAAAATCAAGCGTCAGCGGCGTCACCAACGCCCCCTCCACCGACAGCCGCCAGCGTTTGAGGGAGATGCGCCGCGGCGGGACGGCGCCCTGGTTGCGGTCGAAGAAGAGCGCGTTGGGGGTGATCCAGGAGGTGAGGTGCTCGGCCGGCGTTTCGGCGTTGAGCGGCCTTTCGGTCATGACCCGCATCGCTTTTTTCATGAGTGGCCCTTTCACGTTGTTATCGTGGGAGCGGCTTCCAGCCGCGATCAGGCAAAGACCCCGCCGCAGCGGTACTCCTACAGAAAACAGGCGACTTCCGGCTCGCGCGTCCGTTTCAGGCGACCGAGTCCGGATTTGCCAATTTCGCTTCAATCCGCTTCGAAGTCGGTGTGACGGAAAGTCCGCCCAATCCCGTGCAGCGCAGCTCCATGGGAAGGCTCTTGCCGGTCCGGTCCATGGCGGCAATCACCTCGTCCAAGGGGATGACGGCGTCGAACCCGGCGAGCGCCATGTTGGCGCAGGCAAGGGCGTTGGCGGCAGCCAGCACGTTTTTGGCCAGACACGGAACTTCCACGCGTCCGGCCACCGGATCGCACACCAGGCCCATGGTGTTCTGAAGGGCCATCGAGGCTGCATCGACAGCCTGCCGGGCGCTTGCGCCCGCAAGGGTGGCC
>JBGSTS010000200.1:0-19204 GCA_041736435.1 Desulfobacterales bacterium
CCGGGGGCGGTGACGGGGGCGGGTCCATCCGCATCCCGGCCGCCTATTGCGGGCTTTTCGGCTTAAAGCCGAGCCGCGGCCGCACTCCGACCGGGCCGGATTTCGGTGAGATCTGGCAGGGGGCGGTGGTCGAGCACGTGATCACGCGCTCGGTGCGCGACAGCGCCGCCATGCTTGATGCGGTTTGCGCCCCGGACGTAGGGGCCCCTTACACCATCGCACCGCCCGCGCGGCCGTTTCTACAGGAAGTCGGACAGGCGCCAGGGCGTTTGCGAATCGCCTACAGCACAGATTCCCCCCTCGGCACCGCCGTGCACCCCGAATGCCAGAAGGCGGTGCTGAAGGCCGCCCGGCTCCTGCACCGTCTGGGCCACGAGGTGGGCGAGGCGCAGCCGCAGGTCGACGGCATGGAGCTGATCCGCAGCTTTTTTACGATGTATTACGCCGAAACTGCCGCAACCCTCGACGAGCTGGGGGCAGTGTTGCACCGCAAGGCCGGAGCGGCGGACGTCGAAACCCTCAGCTGGACGTTAGGGCAGTTCGGCC
The DNA here is from genome assembly GCA_041736435.1 of Desulfobacterales bacterium. GTDB lineage: Bacteria > Desulfobacterota > Desulfobacteria > Desulfobacterales > SpSt-501 > SpSt-501. The sequence goes on from JBGSTS010000200.1 coordinate 547, forward strand.
GGCTGGAGTCCGCATCGGCGCTTGCGCGCGCCAAGCGACTCTGGGGTTTGGCATCCCGCGCCATGGCGCGGTTTCATGAGACCTATGACATTTTCCTAACGCCCACCGTGGCCCAGCCACCGGCTCGGATCGGCGAACTCAAGCCCGGCGCGATGGAACTGGCGCTGCTCAAAACCGTGAACACGCTCAAACTCACCCGCCTGCTGCGGTGGTCGGGAAAACTCATGCAAATGGGGCTCGAGCACGCGGCTCGCACCCCGTTCACCATGCTGGCCAATTTCACCGGCCAGCCCGCCATGTCGGTTCCGCTGCACTGGACTGCCGATGGGCTTCCCATCGGGGTTCAGTTCGTTGCCCCCTTCGGCGCGGAGGCGCACCTGTACAGGCTGGCCGGCCAGCTGGAAGCCGCTCAGCCCTGGTTTCGCCGCCGCCCCGCACTTTCAGAATAACCAGTTGAAAGTCGGAGTTCCGAGTCGGAGAACCGAGTCAGAGTCGGGGTTTAAGGAATTTTGCCTTCGCTCCGACTCCGACTTTGCACTCCGACTTTTTCAACGCTTTCCTTCTTTCTACTTCGATTTCATTTGTGGGAGCGGCTTCCAGCCGCGATTCATTGCGCCGGATCCCGACACGGCGTCAAACACCTCTTTGCGATTTTCCGGCCTAATGATATATTAAAGTTTTAGATCGGTTGCAGAGCTTTATTTCGTGCAGCTTTAACTCCGACTTTGCACCCCGACTCTTTCGACTCGTTGCTCGTTACTTTTTTTGACACTTCATCACTCTGACTCTCAACTCTGACTCTGAAATTTTTTAGGGAGACTTTCGTGAACATTCTGCAATCGGTGATCCTGGGAATTATCCAGGGGCTGACCGAGTTCATCCCGATCTCCAGCTCGGCGCATCTAATCGTCGTGCCATGGCTGTTCGGATGGGGGGAGCGCATGTTGAACAGCCTGACCTTCGATGTGTCCCTGCATCTGGGCACCCTGATCGCCGTGCTCTCCTATTTTGCCGCGGACTGGGTGCGGCTGATCAAGGCCGGGGTGGCCAGCATCTCCGAACGGCGGATCGGGGGGGACCCGGACCGTCGTATGGCGTGGTTTCTCATCATCGGCACGATCCCGGGCGGCGTGGTCGGCCTTTTGGCCGAAAGCACGATCGAGGAGTTGTTTCATCGGCCCGGCGTGGCCATCGAGGCCACCTCCATGGCTGCGCTGGCAGTGATCCTGGCGCTGCTGGGGGCGTTCCTGCTGCTGGCGGAGCGGCTGACGGGCCACATGCGGACGATGGACCAGTTGTCGCTTAAGGACGTTCTCATCATCGGGCTGGCGCAGGCGCTGGCGATTTTCCCGGGAGTGTCCCGCTCCGGGGCCACCATTACGGCCGGACTGGCACTCGGGCTCAAGCGCGAGGCCGCTGCCCGGTTCTCATTTCTGCTCTCTGCGCCCATCATTGCCGGGGCAGGGGCCAAAAGCCTTTGGACCATCGTGAGGGACATTCAGGCGAACGGGCTGGAGAGCTTCGATATCGCTTCGTTTGGTTTCGGGTTTTTGGCGGCGGCCGCCAGCGGTTATTTGTGCATCAAATACCTTCTGAGGTTTTTGGCGAAGCACCCTGTCACGGTTTTTGTCCTCTACCGCTGGGTGCTGGCGGTGCTGATCATCGGCGTGGTGGTAATCAGGGGCTGAGAGGGGTGCCGATTCAACCCCGGCGGCCGAATCCGCCGATGTTCGGCAGCCGTGTCACCAGAGTCATCGAAATCAGGGGAATCGCCGGCAGCCAGGCCAGGACCGCGGTGATGCCGTAAACATCGGCCAAGGCTCCCACCACCGGGGAAAGGATTCCACCGGCACCCAGTGCCAGCCCCATCATCAGACTGGACACCATGGACCGCCCCCTGGGCGCCAGCTCCTGTGCCATGGCAACACCCAACGGCAGGGTGGCCATCGAAAAGAACCCCGCCAGGAAAGCGCTCGGATAGACCCACCCGCCTCTCAGAAACACCGACAGCAGCAGCACCGGCGCGGCCAGGAAGTTGCAGACCAGGAAGACGGGTTTATAGCCGATGCGGTCGGCCATGTGACCGGCGCACAGCCCGCTGGCCGAGCCGGCCAGCGTGAACAGCGATACCACCAGGCCGATGTCCACCAGCGAATAGCCTGCCTGGGCATAGAGCATCGGGATGAAGGTGATGAAGGACTGACTGACGAAGGCCCTCAGCACCATGATCCCCCAGACGTTGAGCACCGATTTCCAGGCGTCGCCCAGAGCTTCGCGCAGGGAGCCCCAGAATCCTCGGCTGGAAAGGCCTTCTCCCTCCGGACGCGGGACCAGCCAAAAGATAAGGGGCAGCAGGGGCAGGCCGATCGCGGCCGTGAACACGGTGGCCTTCACCCCGTAGGCTGCTACGAGGGTGGTGACGAGAATGGGGCCCACGCCGAAGGCGAGGGTGCCGCCCACATTGAAAACGGACATGGCAAAACTGAAGTGGCGACCGGCATAGGTCGATATCATGCCGGCCACCGGTGGGTGGAACATGGCCTGGCCGGTCGAGCCGATCACGATGAACAGGATCAGGATCAGAAAGCTGGGCGCCACTCCCACCAGCGGGATAAAAATCATGGAGAGGATCGGCCCGCCGAGCACAAAGAGCCGCGTGCGGTAGTGGTCCGCCAGATAGCCGGCCACCGGCTGGACAATGAACATGAGAAACCGGCTGACGCCGGCCAGCAGCCCCACCTGGGCGAGCGACAGGGAAAAGGTGTCGGCGAAGACCGGCAGCAGCGGGTTGACAAAGGAGGCGTAGAGATCGCCCGTGAAGTGCACGAGGGTCAGCGCGAAAAGGACCCGGACATTGGCCTTGGTGTGGTCGGTCATAGGGCAGTTCCTGGTCGGCGCCGTTTGGAATCGGCTGCCGGAGCGATGCGCTTTAACAGGATTCCCTTGATGGGTCAAGGCGCAGACGATAAATGCCGATTGACGGCCCGATTTTTGATTTTAACTTAAAGCGTTGTGCACCGCCTTCACCGGCGGTTCGTCAGCAAGTAAGTCCCTATTTGTGGGAGTGGCTCCCAGCCGCGATCCGATCGCGGTAGAGCCACGGCGGGACTCCCACGGGAAAAAGCCTAGCTTACTTGAACGCGTGCCGGCCCCTTTTCCGTTCAAACTCGTTCAACCTGCCTGGAGGTGCCCATGGACAGCTGCAAGAATCCAGCGCTCGCCAGATTGGGTCTGCTCGGAGAACAGCAGGGGGCCGGCTGCGGCTTGGAAATGAAGTGCCGCGGAAAGAAGATGAGGGTGGCGTCCCCTGTCGACTTGCAGACCATCGGTCTCATCCGCACGGCGGGCGTCGAGGATTACGAAACCGTTTTAAATGCGGCCGCAGCCGGATTCAAAACCTGGTCAGGGGTTCCCGCTCCAAAGCGCGGAGAGGTCGTGCGCCAAATCGGCGACGTGCTGCGTGTTCACAAGAGGGATCTGGCGGAGGTTATTGCGATCGAGGTCGGAAAGATTCGATCCGAGGCGGAAGGGGAGGTTCAGGAGATGATCGACATGGCCGATTTCGCCGTCGGCCAGTCGCGCATGCTCTACGGGTCGACCATGCCCAGCGAACGGCCGCAGCACCGGCTCTTCGAGCAGTGGCTTCCGCTCGGTCCGGTCGGGGTGATCACGGCATTCAATTTCCCGCTGGCGGTGTGGGCCTGGAATGCTTTGATCGCGTTGGTCTGCGGCGACACCGTCATCTGGAAGCCCTCGTCCAAGGCCGCGCTCTCCGCCGTCGCCGCCATGAAACTCATCTGGCCCGTGCTGGAAAAAAACGGGGTTCCGGCGGGAGTCCTCAACCTGGTGATCGGCGAGAGAGATACGGTCGGGAACCGACTCATCGACGACCGGCGTGTCCCGCTGATTTCGGCCACGGGAAGCGTCGCCATGGGGCGGCGCGTCTCGCAAGCGGTGTCGGCACGGTTGGGTAGAACGACCCTGGAATTGGGCGGAAACAACTCCGTCATCGTCGCCCCCAGCGCGGACCTGGACCTGGCGCTCCGGGCGGTCCTCTTCGGGGCCGCGGGGACCGCCGGCCAGCGCTGCACCACCACACGGCGGGCTATTGTGCACCGGGAGATCTTCGAGCGGTTCTGTCGTTCCCTGACCGGCGCCTATCAGAAACTCCGGATCGGGAGCCCCCTGGAGGAGGGGATCCACATGGGTCCGCTTATCGACCGGGCCGCAGTCCGAGCCATGCAGACCGCCTTGAAAACCGCAAAGAGGCAGGGCGGCAGGGTCATCTTCGGAGGGGATGTGCTCGCCGGCGGTATCTATGATACCGGGACCTTCGTCACGCCCTGCCTCGTAGAGGCCCCCGCGGGTCTGCCGATCGTGCAGGAAGAAACCTTTGCCCCGATACTGTATCTGACCCGGTACGACGCCATCGAAGAGGCGCTCGCCATGCAGAACTCGGTTCCTCAGGGGCTCTCGTCGGCCATCTTCACAAGAGACCTCTTGGAGGCGGAGCTGTTTCTCAGCCACCGGGGCAGCGACTGCGGGATCGCCAACGTCAACATCGGCACCTCCGGAGCGGAAATCGGAGGGGCCTTCGGCGGGGAGAAGGAGACCGGAGGAGGTCGAGAAGCAGGGTCGGACGTCTGGAAGGCCTACATGCGGCGGCAGACCTGCACCGTCAACTGGTCCCGCGACCTGCCCCTTTCGCAGGGGGTTGAATTTTCGATTTGAAGCAATCTTGCAATTCCCTACCATCGCGGCGACACCCTCCTGCGACGATCGGTTTTCTTGCCGCGATGGTCCTACCGGCACAACAAATTCATATCATTATAAATATAACAAAATTGGAATTTGACTTGATTCCCTGTGAAGACGGCTTATAGTATATTTAGTTGCAGTGGATCACCCGACTTCAACATTTTACAGAATGAGCCTTGGGGTGACATGAGTCCCCCGCAGGCTACGCTTAACAAAGGAAGGTCGGAGGTGGCCCTGCTCGATGTCTCTCGGATACGCGTGCATCTTTTCTGCCGTTTTGCCTCCATCGAGGCAGGAAGGCATTAAAACAACGGTATCACGAGAAACATCCTCCCAATAAGGCAGTCCTCGCAAGGGCCTGCCTTTTTCCTTTCTGTGGAGTGGCCGGTCGGCGCAGCCGGTTTTTATTGCAAAATAGGGTTCGGCAAATCAGGAAGTTGAAAGATAGATGGGGGAGAAGAGACAATGAATAAAGGCCCCGATCCGCATAGCGCGCCCCGGCCATCGAGACGGAGAGGGTCGCTATATATGAATGGAAAGGAGATGCGACCCTACCTTCAGGGGGCCTTGGACGGCTTGTGCGCCATCTACAGTATCGTCAACGCGGCCCGGATCATTGCCGATATCAGCGAGGAAGAGTCCAAGAACCTGTTCAAGCGGATTCTGGTCTACCTGGAAACCGGCAAGGATCTCAGCCGGGTATTGGGGGAGGGAATTGGTTTGAACACTGTGGGTGGCATTCTCCGGGATGTCGCCAATGGCCGGATTCCTGAGCGGAATATGCCGTTTAAACATCGTCCCGACACTTCTTTGGATGAATTTTGGACAGAGATGATGTCATTTCTCGATGGCGGCAGCAAGAGAGCCGTTCTGATCGGTGTGGGAGGACGAATGTGGGATCATTGGTCCATCGTGCATGCGATCAGCGATAGACAGGTGTATTTTTTTGACTCCCACAAGCTAAAAAGCTTAAAACGCAGCCGCTGCACAACGATTCGCCCCACCACGGCCCGCCCGCATCTGCTCTGTCCAACGCATACCTATTTCCTGTCATAAGCCCGCAGCGCTGCAAGGCTAGAATTCATCCCGAAAGAGGCATAAGCGTTAAACCCTGAACAGCCGCAACGTGGCATGCCGGGGGTAAAAAGAGTAAGGGGACGTTGGGTTTTGGCAACTAATTTCAGCTGTCGGAATCGGGTAAAAACGAAGGGCCCCGCGCTGACCGGGGCCCTTCTGACTTATTGATTTTTTGGTCGGGACGAGTGGATTTGAACCACCGACCCCAGCGTCCCGAACGCTGTGCTCTACCAGGCTGAGCCACGTCCCGACTGAGATTGGCTTTTTACGCGAACTACCGGCCAATGTCAACCCGAAAGCGGTTCGCTTTGGCTGCACAAAGGTTGAGCCGGTGGGGGGAGCTGCCGGTCGCACCTCACGGAGAGGCGAAACGCCGCACCGTTTTTTTCTCCCTGTCACTCGCCGGTAGGCCACAGCCGGGTAGACGAGGGCGATCGCGGCGTGCTCGCGCTCCTTTGCTAGTCGGCCTTGATCCCGCTGCGCAGAAGTTTCTTCAGACCCTCGAGCGTGCCCTTCCACACGGCGTCCTCGCCGGCCATGATGGCGACGATCACATTCTTCTCCGTGCTCACCTCCAGCACTATCTCCTCGCCACTCAGCTTGAAGACCGCCTCGGCCCAGCGCTCGGCCGGCAGGCCGGTCGCCTCGCACTCGTAATCCGTGCGGATCTCCGCGGTCATCCTGATTTCTGACATCGCCGGCTCCTGATCACCCCGCTAATGGCACAGTTGCATTGGCCATGGGGGGCTGCTGAAGGTGCTTGCCGTCAGCGTTTCTTCGAACGCGGTGGTTTAGCGGCAGCACCTTTGGGCAGGTAAGGGTTGCGCAGAACGATGGTCTGATCCCGGTCCGGTCCGACCGAAATGATATCAATGGGGGTCTCGGTCAGCTCTTCTATGCGGCCGAGATAGCCCTTCACGTTTCTGGGAAGCCGCCGGAACGATCTGATTCCCGAGATGTCCTCGGGCCAGCCCGGCAGCGTTTCGTAGACCGGCCGGCATCGTTCGAGCACCTTTAAGCTCGCCGGGAAATCGGCCATGGGTTTCCCTGCGCATTCGTACCCGGTGCAGATTTTCACGGAGTTGAGACCGTCCAGCACGTCGAGCTTGGTGATCGCAAACCCCGTTACTCCGTTCAAGCGCACGGCGTTTCGCAGCAGCACGGCATCCAGCCAGCCGCAACGGCGGCGGCGTCCGGTGGTGGACCCGAACTCGGCACCCTTCTCCTGGAGCCGGTTGCCGACCTCGTCGGTCAGCTCGGTCAGGAAGGGGCCGCGTCCCACCCGAGTGGTGTAGGCCTTGACGATGCCGATCACGTGGGTCAGCCGCTTCGGCCCTAAACCCGCGCCGCAGCAAGCGTTTGCGGCCAACGTGTTGGAAGAGGTGACGTAGGGGTAGGTGCCGTGGTCGATGTCCAGGTGGGTGCCCTGGCTGCCCTCGAAAAGCAGTTTTCGTTTGCGGCGGGCCGCTTCGTCGATGAGGACCGACACGTTGGTTACGTAAGGCGCCAGCCGTTCGGCGTAGCCGCGGTATTCGGCGATGATGGGACCGGGGTCAAGGGCCTCGGCCCCGAAGTAGCGCGTGAGCAGGAAGTTCTTTTCTTCGAGAGCGGCCTGGACTTTTTCGCTGAAGGTGTCGGGTTCGATCAGGTCCACGAAGCGGATTCCCCGCCGCCCCGCCTTGTCCTCATACGCCGGTCCGATGCCGCGGCCCGTGGTGCCGATCTGTTGGGCGCCCTGCTTCTCTTCGCGGGCAAGATCGATGCGGCGGTGATAAGGCATGATCAGATGGGCGGTCTCGCTGATCCTGATCCGCTCCGGTCCGGTCTGGATCCCCTTGGAAGCGAGATGGTCGATCTCCTTCAGCAGGACCGCCGGGTCCACCACCATGCCGTTTCCAAGGATGCAGAACTTGTTCTGAAGAATGCCGGAGGGCACCAGATGGTTGATGATTTTCTCCCCTTTTATCACCATGGTGTGGCCGGCGTTGGCGCCGCCCTGGAATCGCACTACGATATCGGCGAATTCCGCCAGCAGGTCCACGATCTTGCCCTTGCCCTCATCGCCCCATTGCGTCCCGATCACGACCACATTCGCCACGGCCTGTCTCCTCAGGTTTCGGATCTCTTCTTGCGGAAAAAGGTTTGAATAAGCTCCCGACACTCGACCTCTAAAACGCCCGCCATGACCTCGATGCGGTGGTTCAGCCGGGTATCGTTTGCGAGGTCGTAGAGCGAACCCGCGGCTCCCCACTTGGGGTCCGCGGCGCCGAAGACCAGCTGCGCCGCCCGGGCGTGCAGGATGGCCCCCATGCACATCGGGCAAGGCTCGATGGTAACATAGAGGGTGGTGTACAACAACCGGTAATTTTGGACCTTGGAGGCGGCGGCGCGCAGGGTTAGGATTTCGGCATGGGCGGTGGGGTCGGCGACCGCCAGGGTCCGGTTGCCGGCAGATGCCAGCACCTCCCCGTTCGCGGATACCAGCACGGCCCCCACCGGTACTTCGTCTATCTGCCCGGCCCGCTTCGCTTCCTCCAGGGCCAGCCGCATAAAATCTTCGTGAGTCGGCATAAACCTCGGCACATAAAATCAAACAAATCGTTGACAGCTGCGCTTCTTTAGCCTAAATATTTGCGTTACTCAAACAGTTTCCGCGCCCGTAGCTCAGCCCGGATAGAGCGCCGGACTACGAATCCGTAGGTCGCAAGTTCGAATCTTGCCGGGCGCACCAGTTAAATCAAGGGGTTACAGATTTCGGTCTGTGGCCCCTTTTTTGTCTGTGTGAGAATCTGTGTGAGAAAACCTCTCAAAATTCTCGTCCAGAATGTCTAGTGCGCGACGTTCTGAGTCACCGACGGCATGCAGATAAATCTCGGTGGTAGACCGGTTCTCGTGCCCCAGGATGCGCTGAATCGATCCAATGGGTACATTGGCATGGTCGAGCATGGAAGCCCCGAAATGCCGTAAGGCATGGAAGCGGAAATACCGGACGCCGGTTTTTTCACAGAGCGTTTCCATGATCCGGTTCCGATCCGTGAAAGGCCCAACGATCCATTTCTTTTGCCGCCGGCTCCAGTACCGGTGCCAGAACACCCAGGGGACTGCCTTCTTCCGGTTTTTATGACGGCGTGACATCACTTCAAACAGCTTTGCCGACATCGGGACCTTCCTGGGCGTACGGTGTCCGCCTCTCTTTTTGCGGGTGTAGAGAATAACGTACCGCTGCTCGAGGTTGACCTCCTGCCAAGTCAGGCGGTTGATCTCGCTCATCCGGGCCATGGTCAGCGCGATCGCCCAGAGATAGTCCTGGGTGTCAGGCTCGGCCGCCAAGATAACCCTGAGGACATCCTCCCGTGGGGGGACATTTTTTATCTGCTTATCCACGGGGAAGAACTGGATGCCGCGGGTAGGGTTGGAGGTGATCCAGTTCCGGGCCGGGTGCATCCCGAAGTTGAAAACCGCCCTCAGGCACCTCAGTTCCTTGTTGGCGGTGAAGGATGAGACCGCCGCCTGCCTTTTCAGCAGGTAGGACTGAATCATGTCCGGCCTGATGTCACGGCACGCCATTTGACCCCACTGCTTGGCCCAGCGTTTGGCCAGGTAGAGGTGGTCTGTGTAATGGCGCTCGGAGTTGTAAGCTCTTACGTAATCAAGCCTCATGTTCAGAAGGTCCAAGAAGACCATGCCGGTGGGGGTTGCTTCCTCCGTCAGAACCGGTTTCGGGTTTTTCAGCTCCTCCCTTCTTTGGGCTTCGGCCTGTTTGGCGTCCTGCCGTTTTGGAAACCAGGTTCCCGAATACCTGACTCCGTTTAGTGTGAAGTCGTACCTGTAACCCTTGCCCTTGACCAAATAAACGCTCATAGAGGTCCTCCTTGCTGGGGAAAAATAGAGAACCTCCGAGCTTCCTGCCGCCCAGCAGACCTGCGTTCTTGTAGACCCAACTCAGGCTTTTTCGCAGGTACTGAGCGGTTTCCTCAGGGGTCAATATACTTTTCTCGCCAGCCACAGTCAATTCTCTCCATCGAAGGATTGAGCGGGCTGGAAGGGCCGGGGGTCTCTGCCGCCGGCGCCTTCCACCGCTTCTAAACTGACTGGGCTATGATCCTTGTCGTTTTGCGACAGGGTTTGTCGCTAAATGTCGAGTCCTGGGGTGTTGTTCATGGGTAACCCTATGATATGCTTGAGGCAGCTCTTCCATTTGATCTTGGAGTTGTCCTTCAGCACCTCATAGAGGACCTTGATTCGCTCCTTGGTCTGGCCGTTTTCGACCCGCTGCACGGCTGCCTTCATCTCAGGCGAATCAATCACGATGTTTTTTCTGATGTGGTTCATCATGCCGAGCCAGACGGCATCGGTCACAAAGGGATCGACGGCCAGAATCAAGTCAAGGACATTATCGGAGTCCAACATGGGCTCGATACTGACCGAGGTCTGGTATCCGGAGCAGAAGGCATAGGTCAGCGATTCCAGTCTTTCCGCGAATGAGGGCGCCCCCGGCTCCCAGAATCTCAGAATCGCATCGTTCATCGCTCCGATCGTGAACCGGAACATTATCTTGTCTCTGTCCTCACGGAATTCGAGACAGATCTCCCGGATAATGTCTACACGCGGTTTCGACACGATCAAAACCTGGTTTCCTGCGGCGATCAGTTTGTCCAGCACGGTCATGCAGGCTTCGAAGTTGCCCGGGGTGATGTCATGCGAAGAGGGGAACATTATCCGGCCGGCATAAAGCCGCTGGGCTCTGTCCACATCTCTCTGCCGCACCCGCTCGATCGGCCATTCCTCAGCGGTGAGTCGCTTGAACCGGATTGCCATCCCCTTGGCATAACAATACCGGCAGTTGTTGGCGCAGCCCGTGCAGCAGTTCACGGTGCTGGCCGTCCAGTCCTTGGTACCAAAGATTTTTGCTCTCATTGAATAAGCCCTCCTAAGGCTGAATTTAGAAACAGGCCTGATGGCCTTTGACCTTGGAGGGCGAGAAGAGCTGTCGTTTTACGACAAAGAATGTAGAAAAAACGGAAGGGCAGGGAGGGGTGCTATAAAGCGATCATGATACCAGAACAAGGCATTGGCGAGTGATGCGGATGCCCGAGCTAATTAATTTACAAGAAGAGTTTTAACCCGTGTACCAATCTGCGTCTACGGCAGGCTCATACCAGATTTCGCCTCTTTTGTTTTTGATAGAGTCTTTGAGATGTTTATAGGCTGCCTCATTGTGTTCTTCCATGGAAGAGAGTGCGTATTTAAGTACTCGATCAACATTGTCTTTTTTGACCTTATAGGCAGTTGAATTTTTAAACCGCTTTATTTTAACAGCGATTTTCGCGCTCGTTTAAGCGTCATTCAAATATAAGGTTTTGAGGCTTTCGGTGTCATTTGAACCGGAGATCCAGCTCGGCTCCATCCAGCCACGACAGGCACTGCGGTATTTTATCCCAGGCCACGCTGCGCAGGATCGGATTGTGGGCCCGGCGAGGGAAGGTGACGGTAAGTTGCTGGCGGCGCAAACTTACCCGGGCCTTTCCTTTGACGAAGAGCCGATAGATCTTGGCCGCATCGCAGGCTTCAAATCCCCGCAGTTTCCTGGCCAAGAGGCTGTAGAGGGTGTCAGCGATCATGGTCATGATGACATCAAAGTGTACCTTCACCAGAATGGGGGAAGAGAGCGCATTGAGGTTGAAGAACTTGACGGCCTCGGCGATCACGTTTTCTACCCGCCAGCGGCGGGCATAGTTGCCCACGAGAAGTTCGGTGGGTGTGACGAAGTCATTGGAGATGAGAAAAGCGGGCTTCTCGCGCCCATTGCCTCGGATGATGAGCTGCCGAAGCTCTCCCCGGTAATCGGGCAGCGTGATGGTCGATTCATGTACGGTCGGGTTGGGGTATTTTCGCTTGCCGTGGGGGATGTGGATCCGCTGCCAGGGGGAAAGCGCCTCGAGGGCCTCGACCATGGACTTGCCGCGGCGCCGTAGCGTGATGAAGTGGACCCCGGCGCGGTTCAGCTCCGAGAGATTAGCGTAGCTTGTGAACTTGGAGTCAAAGATAAAGGTGGGCTGAAGCCCCCGGTGCTGCTTTTTCCAGAAGGAGAGAAAAGTGAGGACCTGGTCGCTGGCCTCATCACGTTGGATGTCGGCCGCGGTGTAAAGGATGAGCTTGGAGGCCGCGTCCTGGGCAAACAGGGTCAGCGCCCCCTTCATGGCCTTGTTGCGGGAGCCGGCCCAGTGGTTCTCCAATACCGACTGCTCCCCGTAGTGGGGGATGGTGTGGAAGTCCAGGTTGATCAGATCGGCCTCGTAGAGCCCAAGCCGGATGGCCTGCTTGACGAAGCTCTGTTGCAGCCGCACCAGATGTAGCGCATCCAGACCGTAGGAGTAGGTGGACATCGCGGTACACTTGGGCAGCACATTGAGGCCGGCAAAAAGCCCCAGCCCCGGGTCGAAGGCATGCTCGGTGAGATGCGCGTAGCGCTCGGTGCCGATCAGCTTCAAGGCGAGAAAGGACAGAAAGTAGCTCAACGCGGGGATGCTCTTTGTGCCGGGCAGTCCCGCCTCCTCCACGACCTTGGGCAGGTTGAGCTGATCGATGAAGGGGGCAAACAACATCACCCCGGCGGCCTCGGACTCCCAGGAACTTTTGGGAACCTCGTCAAGCGCAAGCTTCTCGGCCACGGCCGGAACCTGGGCCCCTTTGACCGTCAGCCCGAGCTTCAAGCGGCTTCGCCGAGGCAGTTTGGGGAAGCCCTCCTCGGAGAGGACCCGCTCGATCGTGCGCACCGAGATCTCGACGCCTTCTTCGGACAAAAGCGCGGTGATCTCTCCGGCCGACAGTCGCTGCTCTCGCCAGCTGCAGATCTTCGCTTTGAGGGTCGCACCGAGCCTTCTGCGGTTGGTTTTGCCCTCGGGGACGGGTTCGGAGAAGTCGATCTTCCGGTGGGTGAACAGGTGCCGAAGCAGGTGCACATAGGCCAGGGAGTAGCCGAAGCGCTCGGCGATGATACGGGCGGGCAGCCGCTCGACGAAGGAGGCTCGCAGGGCCTCGTAGCGGCGTTGCCATTCGTGGACGGGCCGGAGGAAGAAGCTCTCATCGCGCATGGAGAGCTTATACAATATGACGGTTAACTTGTCAATATATAAATTATTAAAAAGTTTTTTTGATGGGTACGGCGAGAGCTCGGCGCCACACCTAAAACCTTGTAGAGCCCCTATTTTAGTGGTTCCGATAGGCATCCGTGGCAGGCTGTCGTTGGAAATTGAAACTTGTGGAATAGATTTAAACAAACGGCTTACTAATGTATGGCCGTCACTTGGTATAAGGTCTGATGGTGTGGTGAATCGGGAACCAACTGAAATCATATCATTTTATGTTTTTAAGGGTTGTTTACTGCCCGCTTTGACGATCGAATCGAATCGCGCGAAAATCGCTGTTAAACTCCCCTCATTCTAACAAATAATTGAAAATTATCTGCCTGCCCAATATCAATTTTATGTATTTGTAAAGCAGGGCCATTTCGGCCCTGCCCCCTGGTCAAGGCCATGTGATGCCTGATATCGATTCTACGGAAGCTCAGCTATTATTTTTCTGTACTCATCCTCGCTGAAGGTTCTAAGCGTTTCAGTTCGTACAGCACCCTTTGAGCCATAGGTTAGGGCAATTTTGGCTGCCGCCCTATCATCAGGCGCTTCGCCTATAACCACCACATCGTATCTACCCATAACCAAAAAGAATTGCAATAATTTTCCACCTGCTGCTTCATAAAGCTTTTTTACGGAATCAAGCCGAGCCGGGCTTTCTTTAATTTTTTCTATCCCCTGCTGAGTAAAGTTAACTAAGGAGATATATGTTGGCATAAAACACCTCCATTAAGTTTCCAAAAGTCCAGAAAACCATCTAAAAAATTAAGTGGAAATCTCGATGGACATTCGAAGGCCTCCAAAAAACCAGTTTATGGTCTTTGGAGGCCTTCTACAGGTAAAGCAAAACGTCCTTTGATAAGAAATGATTTCATTATCTGATAGTCCTCCATAGAAAAAAATTCAAAACAGAAGGAGTAAAATAAATCTCTGGCAGACGATAAAAAACTGAGTTGCTGAAGTGAGGTCCGAAGGATCGCCTAAAAAACCAGCGCCCGCTTCAGGTCAGGTGGAGTGGGAAAAGAGCTACATTTATGAAGAATGATACTCCTGTCTAAAAGGATTTGTCAATAATAATAAACTCACCTTCGTGGGTCCCAAAATGGATTTGCGGTTTCGAAGTAAATTCTATCAACTGGATAAATTCATAGCAAATTAGTATCCAACTGCAGTCGCGCGAAGAGTTGGTGTTCGGATCGCCAAGATCACGCGTGGCGGGAGAATCTTTGCCTGTGGTCACGAAATCAAATGACATCGTTCGGGGGGAGGAGCCTATATCAAAAACAGTCCCCACCTTGTGATTAGTCGATGATCTGTCAGCTATCCAACAATTGAAAATAATTGCAGATTAGTTCCGTATACTCTATCCTTTCCTCCGTGGCCCCACCCTTGTCAAACCCAAACCAAAGGAGGTACGCAATGAAATGAGCCTATTCCGACAAGATTTGGATGAACTCGCCGGTCGCATAAAAAAACTATCCGGGCGGCGTTATAGATGCACACGATTTGAAACCTCAATCAGGTTCATGTCTGGATCGCGAAAATAAACTGAAAGAATAGGGCCTGAGGCCCCGGTGCGTTGAACCGGCCCTTCAATTACTGCCACCTCGCATGCGGCCAGGTGGCTCACCACTTCGGTTAATGGAACCGAAGTAAGAAAGCACAAATCAGCCGAGCCGGGGGTTGGTTGTTGAGCTTTGGGCTCAAATTCTTTTCCGTGCTGATGTAAGTTTATTTTCTGTTCGCCAAAAGACATGGCCTTGCGCTGATCGTCGAAAGTAATGGTTTCCATGCCCAAAACTTTTGAATAGAAAGACGCAGCGGTATCGATGTCTCTGACGGTCAGAACCAAGTGATCAAGGCTGTCAATTTTCATACGGTGACCTGCATGTCTAACAGTGATGAGATGGTTTCTTTAAAAGACCTCACCGCGAGAGTATATCACATCTTCGGTGCTTCGGTGATACGTCGGATGATCTTTTATCTGTCCAACAATCGAAAATGATTGCAGATTAGTCCTGTATACCCTATCCTTACCTCCGTTGGTCCGTTGGTCCGTTGATGTCAAATTCAAAATGTAGAAGATAGACCATGATATCATCTAATTCTTAGATTTTCCGACTGGCAAAGAGCAATACATTCCATCTCCCATATAAACGGCTATGCCCATAAAGCGTCCGTTTTCATCATAAAACTCAGCAACATCACCATGGGTTTTGCGCGGGTTACAGCGCTCTGGATAGCAGGTGGTCAAACAACTGTGGTACATTCGGATCTTATGGCGAATCTTGCCTCTCGGGGTAAGTGAAATAATTTCTCTAACTTCTGTCTGCCAATGATAGAATTTTCTATACAAACAACACATCGGCCAATTGCTATCGCATGCAGAAAAAATTTCTTCTAATGAAACCAGTTGTCCATCTAAAGTCTCCAGATAATTCAGATCAGGCAGAGATCTTATTCGCTCAACAGATTTTTCTAAACAGTTTGAATTCTGATTTTCACTCTGAGTCCAGCCCAAAACATTATAAAAAATCAAGCATAGTGATAAGACACAAGCGATTGTTAAAGGAAATCGTGATGGAGATCTCATCTGGCACCTCCTTATTTTTGGATAGATAGTCACAAACTCCGGAGGTGAAACCAAGAAAGAGACTTACGACTCAAGGCAACTTGAAAGACCGGTGTCAGTTCAAATTTCGACGGAAATAAAAACGTGGGAAAGTGTTAATTAGTATTATCTGGGTGAATGTATAATTTCATTAGTTAGCTTACACTAATATGCTTTCATAGTGTTGTCGATAGATAAATCTCCTCATTTTGACGGGCACTTTTCCTGTACATAGGAATTTCTCCCTATAAGGCTAAATCAAAGATTTGACGGCTTGGGGATATGTCGGATGATCTGTCAGGCATCCAAAGACCCAAAATCATTACAGATTGGTTCCGTGTATCTTATCATTACCTCCCTTGGCCGGTCTGTGTCAAATCCAAACTGGACCGCCTTGGACCGTCGTGGTGGGAGATACAGGCCGTCAACCTCACGTTTTCGGAAGCCGGATATGGTGAAGGTCGCTGTCACAAACGCAGCTTTTTGGCGAGTCGAGTTTCCAGTGATATTGCCAACACCATGAATCAGCCGCGCAGCCTTTGGCGTCAGCTGTATTAGTTTTATAGGGTGGCTTCACCTATAGAGCTAAGACGGCCTTGGCTATAAGGAATGGTACCAAATAAGAATGCATTAGACACCTGATAGTCTGTAAGCCTCATCTTTTGAAAGAATCCGTGAATGTAAGATGTATTGTTTGCTATCTCTTTCCTTCTCTTTCGAGCACTTTTTGTAGAGGCTTGATCATCTCAGATTTCATCCGCTTGGTAAAGATTTCCTTTCGTATCGACGGTATTCGGCTCAGGAGCATCATCATTGAATTTGTAATTCGAGATTTGTAGTCTTTCTGGGGGAAATCGTACAACCCGTTCTTTTTATAAAAATTGTGGTCCGCCCGGAAGGGGAATCGCAAACGACCGTATACGTGGTCTCTGATAACTTTCTTGCCGCCCACACCGAGAAAACTGGAAGGTTTGGTATATCCATCTTTGGCAGAGCGAATAAGTCCTTGAGCTAGACTCTGCAAAAGAGCATCAATTTTGGCTGAATCCCCGCATTCATCCGTTACGAAATCCACGATGCTGGCCTGCTGAACTTCAAAAAAGCCCTCCAGCGCCTGCTTGAGATTGGGGATCTGGCTGAAGGGGCCGGAGATAATAAACCCGAGTTGTTTGCCCGTCATCACCGGCACGTGGTTATTGAAGAAACTTCTATCAAAAAACAGCTTCCATCGTGAGGACAAATACCTGTCTTTGATGGATCCAGCCAAAACGATTATATTGGCATTTTTTATTTTTGTATTGAAGAACTCGACGTAGCCATCCTTATCACCGTATTGGCAACTGTTATCGTATGCACACTGAATGCAGCCCAGGCATCCCCCCTTGATATCGACCTCATTCAGATCAATCACCTCGACTTCACCGGAAAATGCCATAGTGAATTGGCGAAGCATTCGCCCCAGATTCGTCCTCTCATCCTTCAAGTCCGTCAGAACCACCACTTTTTGGTTGCTAAGGCCGATCATGCCCTGAACATCCCCAGGAACATACTCGAACGAATTGTGGATCAACGGCCGGAAGCTCCTCGGCCTGGGCGTGTTGCTCTCAATAATGTCAAAGAGATGTTCGGCGAACAGCGACAGCCGTTCCCTTTCCCTCTCCTCCAACAGGTCATACATAGCTGCCGAGAACCCTCCGGCGTACTTCATATCGAGGTCATCGCTAATCGCATTGATGTAATTGTGAGCGATATGGTCAAAGAAATGGATAGAGGTGCTTAGAGACGCTGCGTATTTATCCTTGAACGCATCTTCGGCCCCTCTCTCCCAGATGAGCTCAATGAATCGTTTGTAGTTGGAGGGTACCAAGAGGAAATATAGCGGAAAGGCCCATAAAACACCGTTTGCAGACCTGACTTCACCAATTATTTCCCGAAAGGCATTATCCTCTTTTTCGATCGCCTTAATTCGTTGCGAGATGTTTAGGATTTTCAATTCATGCTGCGGGAACTTCTTCTGGACAAAGTGCACATACTGCATAGTGATGCTAACGTCACCCTTGGGGCTTCCGTTTAAGACGATTATCTTCACTGCACCCAACTCCCTTTATCGAATCGCCGGGATAGGGATAATCTGTGAATATACCTCTCGGCGTCGATATCTGAAATTTTTTCCAACTTTCATTCTTTAGCCCTTCGCTGCCATTGGAGCTAATATTGGTGGAGACGAGTTTCCTGTGATATTTCGGAAATCAATAGACAGATTAACGTAGAAGTATCCGACCAGCGTGACTTTACGTGCAGGTCCGGTTGACAGCAGGGATAGACCGTCGAGTTAGTATGTTAATATCGGTGTTTTTCCAAAGTACGTTGGGGTTGTCAACTGTTTCAGCATGAAGTCAGCAACATCAAGGCGCGAAATTTTTCCCGCAGTAACTCCGGACAAGTTTTCAATAACCCGATATTTTCCGGTCCGGGGGCCATTTGTCAGAAATCCTGGACGAACAATTAGCCATTCCACATTACTTGCTTTGATAATGGATTCCTGGAGGTCTTTATCTGCGTAAATTGTTCCAAGAAGTAGCGGATGAATCACTCGATCGTAGAAAAAACCGCCGTGGCCTTTACTGTCCCCCGCACCGATGCCGGTAACAGCTATCAGTTTTTGGTGTGAATCTCGCCCCATTGCGGCCAGTATTAGTTCAGTTCCACGCGAGAACACATTGACCGGTTTCAAGGTTGGTGGAATACCTACGCATACACAAACCGCATCCTGTTCGGCTGTAACAGCAGCAGTGGACGCCGGGTCAAGAATGTCGCCTTTTACGATCTTCAACCGCGAGTTGCTGATGGGCAGCTTGACTGGGTTTCGCACTAAAGCAGTGACATCGTGGCTTTCTTCCAAGGCGGTTTTCAGCAACTCATAGCCTATTCCCCGCGAGGCTCCGATGATGGCAATCTTCATATTTTCTCACGCAGGCCGGTCTAACAAGAATAAAAAATTCAATTATATAAAATACCTTGCCGAATCGATCTGACCAACTGACGTTATCACAAATTTACCAAAATTACAGATACGTCG